>JAZLCX010000028.1:0-13657 GCA_045614425.1 Eubacteriales bacterium
GGCGGTCGGTGTAAGCCCCCACAAAAAGAATGCCCAACCCGTCTTGGAGCCGCGAGCCGAACGCAAGAGTAAGCATCGCCGGGTTCTCCCGTGACAGAGAAGCGGTATGATTTTTCGTACCCAAGAGCGCGGATAGCATCCGAATTTAGGTGGTACCACGGACTGATCAAAGTTCGCCCTAAGCCCTGTATAGACGGCTTAGGGCTTTTTATTTGCAAGAAAAAATGGAGGTGCTTTGTTATGAAGCTTGAAAAGCTCGTTGGAGAAAGATTTAAGGAAAAACCCTCGGATTGCTCGGTGGAGAGCCACGCCCTGATGGTGCGCGGCGGCTACATGAAGTACGTGGCGAACGGCATTTTCTCGTCCTATATGCCCCTTAAGCGCATTACCCGTAAAATCGAGCAGATTTTGCGAGAGGAGATGGACGCTATTGACGGACAGGAGGTTTCTTTCCCCGTTGTAATGCCTGCATCGCTCTGGCAGGAGTCGGGAAGATATGAGAGCATCGGCAAGGAGCTTTTAAGATTTAACGACAGAAACGGCTCGCCCGCAGTTCTCGGTATGACTCACGAGGAGGCGGCAGTTCATCTCGTGCGCGAGTACGGACAGAGCTACATGAAGTATCCCTTTATGATATATCAGATACAGACCAAGTTCCGCGATGAAGCAAGACCGAAGTCGGGACTTATCCGTGTGCGTGAATTTACGATGAAGGATGCTTATTCCTTCCACACGAGTCAGGCGGACCTTGAAGAGTATTACGACCTTTGCCACAAGGCGTACGAGCGCATTTTCGCAAGAGCGGGAATTCCCGAGGTTGTTTCGGTTGCCTCCGACTCGGGTATGATGGGCGGAAGCATCTCACACGAGTTTATGCTTCTTACGGATATCGGCGAGGACTCTATCATAATATGTCCCGAGTGTAACTACCGCGCTAATATGGAAGCAGCAGAGAATATCACCGAATATACACGCACAGCACCCTCGGAGGAGCTTACCAAGGTATACACCCCCGACAAGCACACGATTGAGGAGGTTTGCTCCTTCCTTAACGCTGACGAGAAGTCGTCCTGTAAGGCGGTTGTATATCAGAGAAATTCGGATGACAAATACGTCGTTCTCTTCCTTCGCGGAGATCTTGAGGTTAATGAAACAAAGCTTACGAATTACCTCGGCTTTGAGATTCACCCCGCGGTAATTACTCTTGAGTCCGGACTTAACGCCGGCTTTATCGGACCTGTCGGACTCAGCGGCGACCATATAGTTCTTTACGATAACTCCCTTAAGGGTGTCAACAACCTTGTATGCGGAGCTAACGAGGAGGAATATCATTACACGGGTCTTGACATGACAAGAGACGTGCCCGATGCGGAGTTCCATGATTTCGCGAAAATCCAAGAGGGCGGCATTTGCCCCTCGTGCGGCAAGCACTCTGTAACAATATCCCGCGGAATTGAGGTCGGAAACATATTCCAGCTTGGCACAAAGTACACGAAGGCAATGGATATGACCTATACCGACAAGGACGGAAATACACAGTATCCCATAATGGGCTGCTACGGAATTGGTGTCGGCAGACTTGCTGCTGCAATTTGCGAGGTTCATCACGACGACTACGGTCCTATTTGGCCTATATCTATAGCACCCTGGCAGGTTCACCTTTGCGCAGTTCGTGCAGACGACCCCACGGTTAAGGCGTATGCAGATAAGCTCTACGAGGAGCTTAAGTCGCGCGGAATCGAAGTAATATACGATGACAGAAACGTGTCTGCAGGAGTAATATTCTCGGATGCCGACCTTCTCGGAGTGCCCTACCGTGTAATCGTAAGCCCGAGAAATATGGCAGGGAACATCGTTGAGATCGCATCGAGAGATAAGAGCCTTAAGACCTCGGCTTCTATGGAAAACGCAGCCGACGAAATTGCAAAAATCGTTGCCGATGCGCTGAAGGGTGTCTAATTAAATTCGAAATATAAACAAAAAAGGACCTTCCGATATAGCGTGATGTCCTTAACGGACAAATCACGCTAACTAAGTTTGCCCTTTGGGCAAGTGAAGTAATCTTCGATAGTGAAGTTCACTTCGTGAGTGAAGTTTCGCCTGACGGCGAAGTTATGGGCAAACTTAACTTCACTTGTGCGTAGCACAAACTTCACTGTGCAGCAACTTCACTTTTGCGATAGCAAAAACTTCACTAACAGGAAAAGAGCAGACACATAAGGTTTTTACGCCTTGCGTGTTTGCTCTTTCTGTCGTTATAAGGGTTTGGGCTTAGCCCATATTGTATTTGACTAGTCAAATGCGATGCTTGCACTTTTGTCAAAGCAATACTTCTCCGCTAAGGACATCACCCCATAGGTTGGTCCTTTGTTTTTTTAATCAGCTGTTGACAATAATGCCCGATATAAATATAATGATTAAGGTGAACTCTTACACAAAGGTTGATAGCTATGATAAAAGGAAATTTTAAGACAACTAAAATGGCGTGTTATACGGCGTATTTCACGATGTCGTCGATATTCTGTCTGCCGCCACTACTTTTCGTTACGTTCCGTGAAATGTACGGAATCTCGTGGACGCAGCTCGGCAGCCTTGTACTTGTGAACTTTTTCACCCAGCTCATCGTAGATTTGATTTTTACGGTATTTTCAAAGAAGTTTAACGTTGGCCTGACGCTTAAAATTATGCCGATTATAACCTCGGCGGGGCTTTTAATATATGCTTTCTTTCCGCTCTTGCTTCCGGATTTAGCTTATGCAGGTCTTCTTGTCGGAACGGTCATCTTTTCGGTTTCCGCGGGGCTTTCGGAGGTGCTTCTCAGCCCTACTATTGCGAGGATTCCGTCGGACAATGCCGAGCGGGACATGAGCGCTCTGCATTCGCTTTATGCCTTCGGAGTTTTCAGCGTCGTAGTTATCGGAACGCTTTATCTGTGGCTTGTCGGAGAAGAGTATTGGAGCTATCTTGCGGCGTTTTTCGCAATGCTTCCATTGATTCCCGCGGTTCTGTTTATGATTTCTCCAATGCCGGATATGAAGGATGAGAAAACCGTTCAAGTTTTGGGCGGTGCGAAGAAAAACGCCGTCGGAATACTGCTTTTCGTCATCTGCATATTCCTTGGAAGCTGTGCCGAGAATATTATGTCAAACTGGATATCCGGATTTATGGAGGCCGAGCTTCATATAGATAAGACGCTTGGAGATATTTTCGGTGTGGCGCTTTTTGCGGTTTTGCTCGGCATCACAAGATTCACGTATTCAAAGTGGAGCAAGAGTATTTCGAAAACTCTTCTTATAGGAATGATTGGAGCAAGCGCGTGCTATCTTGTTGCAGGTCTCTCAAGCTTCACGGCGGCGGCGTTTATCGCCTGTGTTCTGAACGGAGTTTTCTCGGCTATGCTTTGGCCCGGAACACTTATAATGATGGACGAAAAGATGCACGGGGTAGGGGTAAGCGCATACGCTCTTATGGCGGCAGGAGGAGACCTTGGGGCATCGGTTGGCCCTCAGCTTCTCGGAATAGTTGCCGACAGCGCAGGGCTTCAGACGGGAATGCTTGTCAGCTCCGTTTTTCCCATCTTGGGAATTTTTGCAGTTATCCTGACCATCAGGTATTTTAAAAACGTCTAGTATAAAAAGGCTCTGTCACGTTAAGGCAGAACCGAAAACAAGATGGGCGAGGCAGATTTTTCTGCTTCGCCCAAAATTTGTACTATTAGTTGTTTTCTTTTTATATAGTTAGTGAGACCGTCTTTTTTGTTTTAAGCTATGGGCTTTGCGTTTGCAAGAAGGTATTTTTCTGCTTCTGCGCTCCAAAGTCCCTTGTGAGCCTTGACGATTTTTGCAAGCTCTCTGAGCATCGGGTCGTCCTTGCCCTTTTCCTCAAGGTCCCAAAGAGCAACGAGAGGAAGGCTTATCTGGTTGTAAATAAGCTTCTTACCGCCGGGGATTTTGGGAAGGTTAAGGGTCGTTTCAACAACCGCGTCAAGACCGCCGATATGTGTAACCATAGCTGCGGGGTTAAGCTTGCCCTCGCCGAACATCTTGATTGCGTCGCGCATATCGTTCGTGTTTCCGGCATTTGTTCCTACGACGTGTGTTGCGTTATAGTGAACGTTGAAAAAGTTGAACTCTGCCTTGAACTGACTGTTTGTCGGTCCTGCAAAGAAGTTAAGGCATCCGTCGTATGCAAGAATGCCGTCAGCCTGCTCAACAACCTGCTTTACGGGTGCGAAGCAGATAACGTCGTTATAGCCCGTGCCGCCGGAAATCTCGCGGAGTGCTTCCACGGGGTTTTCAAGGTTGCCTGTATTTACGTAGTGAAGCTCGATTCCAAGCTCCTTTGCCTCTTCTACCGTAAAGATGCTTGCCGCACGGTCAAGACGGGCTTGGTCGATGTCGGTAACTACGAGAAGAGAGGGCTTCACGTCAGCGTGAAGGGCATAGTCGATTGCGCCGAGACCCATAGGGCCAACCGATGCAAGAAGAGCCATCTTTCCGCCCTCTACGATGCCCATCTGGTGCTGGTAGCAACCTGCCTTTGTGTGATACATAGCCTTGAACGTACCTACGATGCAGCTCATAGGCTCTGCAAGCGAGCCGTAGAAGTAGGTGTCAGCCTCGTATTTGAGAAGGCAGTCGCTGAGAAGAGTTTCAATAGGAATGTTTGCGTACTGAGTGTCGCCGCCGCACTCGGAGTAGGAGTATCCGGGAGCAAGGAGAGAGCCCTTGTAATAGTGAGCGGGCTGAATGGAGAACTTGTCTCCGGGCTTGTATTTATGCTTCCAGTTTTCACCGACCTCGATGATTTCACCGCAGAACTCGTGTCCTACGATGGTGGGGTTTTCCGCAACGTTGTCGGGAACGCGCTTGTGGTCGCCGCCCTCTACCGCTGCTTTATAGGTGCTCATACAGAGCGAGTCGGAAATGACCTTTACTCTTACGCCGTCAGGGCCTATCGGAGAAAGCTCGATTTCATCGAGTCTCAAGTCCATTTTTCCGTGTATACGAACTGCTTTGGTCTTCATTATATAATCCTCACTTAAAGTTAAAAATTCTTTTCGCGCTCGACAAGTGTCCACGCCATGTCCACGAGATGACGGAATTCGGGCTTTTTGAGTGCCTCGCATATCATGCTCTGGCGCGAGGAGTTTACGTCCTCGCCGGATATTTCGGTCATCTTATATTTTCTGCAAAGAGCCTGCAGGCGCGCTATCTGCTCGGGGGTGTTGCGTGCCGGCATATAGGTGATTGCCTTGACACCCTCGGCACTTAACATCTCGAAGAGCTCCTCAAGGAAATCATCCTCGAATTTCTGTGCCTTCTTGTCACCCGTGGGAGATTCTCCGACGTCACCGAGATAGGGGTAGCAGAGAATAGCGCCGACCTCGTCGGCAAGCTTTACTACCTCGTCAAGATGCAGACACTCATCGGTTGCGGGAATATATATTTTCTCAACGAGCCTTGATTTCATAATGCCGAGAAGGTCATAGAGAAAATGCGGGTTTTCGGGGTCCTGAAGCTGATCTGCCTGTTTTTTCGAAAGAGGAATTTCAAGTGTGTCCGTGAGAAATTCCGCTACGTGCTCACGGCCCTTTTGCTCCGTAATTTTTTTGCTGAGCGCATAGAGCAGGTGACGCTCGGTTACCGAGCCGCCGTCCGAGAAGCTCGACGTCGGCAGAACGTCCGCCTCAAAATCAAGGGTTATGCCGTAGGGCGACATAAGCTCGTTTATATTGGCGAGCATTTTTTTGTTTCTGATGTTTCTTTTCTCGCGAAGCGGAGCAAACACCTCTTGCAAGCGGGCAAATCCGGTTTTCGGAACGCTGTGAATCGCCATGTAGGCAACGCCCGTCTGGTCGGGGTTGTTAAGGCGTTTTTCTGCCATCTTGGTTTTTGCGAGGCTGACGCGGCACTCCATACCGCAGGTCGTGCCCATTCCGAGAATTTCACCTGCGGCGCGGAATTCCTCAGCGCCGCCGATGCTGTCGTGGTCCATAATTCCCGCCGTTTCAAGTCCCTCTGCGCGAGCCATGTATATAGCCGCTGTGGGAGAATAGGGGGAGAAGGAATAAATCGTATGTATATGGTTGTTGGCGAATTCCGGCTTTACAACGGGCGGCTCGGTTTCCTTCGATATGAGCGACTTTAGATTTTCAAGACGCTCAGCCGCTGTGTCGGCATTAAGAAGTCGGATTTCCTCCTGAAGCTCTACGTACTTACTCATAGTGTCCTCAGTTCAACATAGTCTGTCCGCCGGTGACGGGGATTGCTTGGCCGGTTTCGTAGGTCTGCTCAACGCAGTAGAATACAGCCTTTGCAACGTCGGAGGGATTGCATCCGCGGTGAATGGGGGACTTGGCAAGGTAAAACTTCTTAACGTCCTCAACGGTTTTTGCACCGGGAACCTTTCCGGCATTAAGATACTGCACGAAAAGACCGCGCACGGGGTCGGACCAAAGGGGACCGTCATAGAAGTTGCCGGGGCAGATTGCGTTTATCTTTATCTGGTATTCGACAAGCTCAAGAGCAAAGCTCTGCGTAAGTCCGATACCGCCGAATTTTCCGCCTGCGTATGCGAAGTTGTTCTTAGAGCCGACAAGGCCGGACTTTGAGTTGATTTGAATAATATCGTACCAAGCATCAGGGTTAGCCTCGTGCTGAGCCTTCATGATTTCCGATGCGTATTTTACACAGTAGTAGTAACCCGTGTAATTTACTTTTGTAACAAAGTCGAACTGCTCGGGGGTTAATTCCTCAAGGCTTCCGGCCTTAAGAACGCCTGCGTTAGCGACGAAAATGTCGATTCCGCCAAGCTCCTCGACCGTACGGATAACAAGCTCCTCAACCGATGCGGCAGAGCTTACGTCAACCTTGATTCCGACAGCTCTCTCACCGAGAGTCTTTGCGGACGCCTTAGCAAGCTCCTCGTTTATATCTGCAAGAACAACGCTTGCACCCTCGCGGTAAAGCTCCTCGGCAATACCAAGACCAAAGCCCTGAGCACCGCCGGTGACTACTGCGATTTTTCCGCCGAGTCTTCCTTTCGTATCAGGTCTTTTCAAAACGTTTTTCTTTGCGAGCTCTTTTGCTTCTAAAAGATTCATATTATTCTCCCTTCGTGCGTGAATAACACGGTTTCAATTTAATCTCTCTAAATTATACTACAAAAGAAAAAGAGTGTCAAGGCAATTGACAAAATATTATGCGCTCGCGCACAACGATTTGGGCAACTATTGACAGAAAAAAACGTATATGATAAAATGCAATTACAAGAATAATAGACGGAAGTAAAATTATGATTAAGGATAAAGAAGAGATGAAAATTGATTTCAAGCGCATAAAACCCGAGGATAAGAGCATATATGAGATGTATATGCCCGATGGGTTTACACGCGGCTGTGAATTTTCATTTACCAACCTTTGTATCTGGGGTGAGCAGAATTTTGCAGAGGTCTCAGGCCACCTCGTTCTGTTTTCTCATTTCGGCTCGCACACCGTGTATCCCTATCCAATCGGCAGGGGAGATAAGAGGGCGGTAATCGACAGAATTATAGCCGATGCGAAGGCACGGGGTATACCGTGTAACATCAGCGGCCTTGCCGACGGGGCAAAGACGCTTCTCGAGGAGCTTTACCCGGGTCTCTTTGAATTTCACTGCAACGAAGGCTCGTTTGATTACGTGTATGACATCAACGACCTTGCGGACCTTGCCGGAAAAAAGTATCACGCAAAGCGAAATCACCTGAACAGATTCAGGGAAGCGCACCCGAATTTCAGAACGGTGCCGATTGACGGGGGAAATATCGGCGAGGTGAAGAGAATGTGCGAGGAGTGGTATAGCGCAAAGCTCCGTGAAAACCCGGACAGCGACTTTTATATGGAGCGTAAGGCTCTTGAGACGGCGTTGAATAATTATGATACACTCGAGCTTTGCGGTTTGATTTTGCTTGACGGCGACACAATGCTTGCCATGACGGTTGCCAGCCGCATGAATGAGGACACCTTTGACGTTCATTTTGAAAAAGCATGGGCAGACGTGCAGGGGGCTTATGCCGCAATCAACTGCGAATTTGCAAAGTATATACGTGAAAAATACGACACGGTATGCTACTTAGACCGTGAGGAAGACATGGGAATCGAGGGACTCAGAAAGGCTAAGCAAAGCTATCGGCCGCATCACAGAGTGGAGAAGTGGCGCGCACGTTATTTGGGAGAATAAGAGGACGGGATAAAAAAAACACCGTTCGGTTTTATTTTGAAGGATAAAGTTTCATTTTTTGTTTAAAGTTGTCAATGCTTTGACGTTTATGACTGCATTTTTGTAAAACCTGCCGATTTTTCGTTTTTTCCTTGACTTATTTATAACATGGTGTTATAATGGTATGCGTTTCTCATCATTAATTACTTTATTTATATATATATTTATGTATTAATGTGACCAAGATATCGGCGTACTTTTATTTTTTGCGGAGAGGAGGGATACGGATGCTTTCGGTTGCTGAATTGAAAAACTATTTGCTTGCATCAAACCTTTTGCACTTTGTTTTTTCGGCGTTTATAGTTATTTATATCCGCGTTTCCTTGGAAAACCGCAATAATTCGCATGCAAGATTTGTTTTTAAGCGTCTTTTGAAGGGCACTATTATATGCCTTGCAGCCGATATGCTGAGCTATGTACTCGATTCTCAGGAATTCTTCGGCTCGCGTATTCTTAATATTTCAACAAACTCCTTAACAGCCTTTGTGACGGTTTGCATCGGTTGCGCCTGGAACTACTTTTTTGAAGTTATTTTCCATATTCGCACCGGAAGCAAATCCTCTCTGCGTAAGTGGTATATCGTAGCCGCGGTCTCCACCGGTGCGCTTCTTCTTGTTAACGTATTTACGGGTTGGCTGTTTTATTTCGACTCCGACAACGTTTACCACCGCGGTCCGGCCGTTTTGATAAGCTTTGCCCTGCAGTATGCGTTTTTCGGCGTTTTGTCGGTGCGTGCTCTTCTTTACGGAAGGTCTGTCCGCACGATAAGACAGGCAAGGCTCAGAAACAGCTTCGTATATATCGGACTCATAATGCTCTTCTTTGGGCTTTTGCAGATTCTCGCGGGCGGCAGAATCGCTTTGCACGTGTTCGGATTGACGGCAGGCGTGTTTATTATGTTCCTGCGATTCCAGAACGACCAGATTACAAACGACGTCCTCACGGGATTGAATAACAGATACGCGCTCGATACGTATCTCGACGAAAAAATCCACATTTACCAGGACGGATGGCATTCGGGACGCCTTCTTTACCTTGTGATGATGGACGTAAACGATTTCAAACGAATAAACGACAATTACGGTCATCCCGAAGGAGACAAAGCGCTTAAAACCGTCGCTCAAACACTCAAGAAGGTCGGCGAAAAATACAGCACGAGTCTTTTCATTGCAAGGTTTGGCGGAGACGAGTTCGCGGCAGTTTACGAGGCATCGGGAAGAAATCAGGTGGCGGCGCTTTGCGAAGAGATAAAATCAACACTCGTCGCCGAGACCGAATCGCTTAAATACCGCCTCACAATCGGCGTCGGTTACGCTGTTTATACCGGAAAGGAAATGTCGATTTCCGACTTTTGCGCACGTGCCGATATGGCTCTTTACGCGGATAAAAACGGCGCGCCGCCGAAGTAATCTAAAAGACTTCAACGCGCGCTTTTTTAGTAAATTTTGTTTAAATTCCTTACACGTATAAAGAAAATAAGAACTGTATTTTAAAAAAGTATTGACAAATGTTTAATTTAATTTTATAATATACGTATAATTACTTTATAATTTTGGCAAAACGCTCCAAAGGGCGTGACGCAAAGCTATAGGGGCCTCAGTTTAAGCCAGCCAGCTGCAAAACCCGAAGAGGATATTTGCGGACCGGCGGCTTTTCGTTTATTTTGGCGAAAAAATGAGA
Source organism: Eubacteriales bacterium (assembly GCA_045614425.1). Taxonomy (GTDB): domain Bacteria; phylum Bacillota; class Clostridia; order Oscillospirales; family CAG-272; genus UBA1740. Next base: position 9,940 of record JAZLCX010000028.1, read on the forward strand.
GCTGCGGCTCGGACCTATAAAGACTTGACTTTATGAAAGGAGAGAGAAGATGGCAACGGTTAAGGAAACGGTTGAAAGCAATATAACTCCGATAGTGCTCGAATTTTCCGACGTTCACTTTTTTGAGAGCACGAGAAAAATAGTTCGCACCTTTTTAACTGTCAACAGCCTTGACCTCGGTGTTCTCGGATATAGCCAGTATCGGTTTGTCGCGAGAAGAACCAAGGTCGGAAACCAGCTTGTAAGACGGCATCTTGAAAAGCTTTTCCGTAAAATTCCGGAGCTTCTTTCGAGAACGCCCGACATATTATGCTTCACCGTGCCGGTATATGCCCGTCTTCTTTCGGACAGTGAGCTTGCGGCAATGCTTGTGGATATGATGGCGCTCTATCCCGAGGTTGCGCCCGGCAAAATATGCATTGAGCTTTCTGCCGATATACTTTATGAAGACTTGAAGAGTGCGGCGGAGAAAATCGACGAGCTGCGTGCTCTTGGAGTTCGGGTTGCTATATCCGAGGTCGGCGATGAATTTTGCCCGGTATTCAGGCTTTCGGAGATTAAGTTTGATTACGCGTTTATGGATTCATATTCCACTGCAAGTCTTGACGGCAACAGCCGCGAGCGGATAGCGGGCAGCCTTGTCGGTTACCTTCATCACCTTGACGTGCCTGTTATCGCGCCGGGACTTGACACCGATGAAAAAATCAATGGCGCAAAGGACGTGGGAGTTGACGGATACACCACCGACGTTCTTACCGATATTACAGCGGACGGAGGTGACGCGGAGTGAAAAAAACGTCTATCCCTTCGGGAAGCAAGAACAGACTTGACGTATTAAGACGAACCGCGAAAGAGGTTAAGAGCTACAGAGTCCGCATGAAGCTTCTGTCTATACTTCTTTCTCTTCTCGTGGTTTTTGTGGGAGTTATCTACGTGGTGGCTACACTCTACAAGCAGTCGGGAAGCTTTACGGTAAGCGTTAATAAATACGAGATGCAGAAGTACGGACTTACTCTTTCGGAATCGAGGGAGATGACCCGTCCGTCGTCGAGCCTTAACGCTAAGGTTTCCGAGAAGATGACCAATATTGCGGGCGAAACGATTGATGCAAACGTCGATATGATTGACGGCGCGCACAACGGCAGAGATTACATAGCATACACCTTTTACGTACAGAATGCGGGCGAGATTGAGGTATCATACGATTACGAAATAAATATGTCCGGCATCACAAACGGTCTTGACGAGGCGATACGCCTGAGACTCTACGTCAATGGTGACGACACTACTTACGCTAAGACCAAGAGCGACGGCACGGGTGCCGAGCCGGGTACCGTAGAGTTCCATTCGGCAACGGTGGTCGCCGAGGGCAGAGTAGAGTCCTTCAAACCCGGTGATAAGACGAAGTTCACCGTTGTTATATGGATTGAGGGCAACGACCCCGATTGCATTGACTGGCTGATAGGCGGAAAGATGAAGATTGATATGGATATCGCCATAGTGCATTAAAGGTTATTCTCCTCGGCGTAGAGGGGCGCCTTTATCCCGAGGTTCAAATATAAAATTAAAAAATAAAAATAAATTTTCAAAGGAGAACACGCAAATGAAAATGACACGCAAACTCATCCCCGCGCTCGTTATGCTTATCGTTTCTGCGATTATGCTTTCGACCGCATCGTTCGCTTGGTTTGCAACCAGAACGACCGTTTCCGCAACCGATATGACGGTACAGGCAAAAGCAGATACCAAATATCTTACTATTGCGAATACCCTTGACGGAACATACGGAAGCAGCGTTAAAGCTGCCACCCCTTCGGCAACAGTAGACCTCGTTCATGCGAAGATTGAAGGAGTAGGTAAGGATAAAGTTGAATGGTATCTCGGCAGCAGCAGCGATGTTGATAATGTAGGAAATACCAACTTAGTTCCGGAGGCGGATCCCGTCCTCAGCAAATATGCTCTCGTTAACACCTTCTGGTTCAAGATGTCCGACACCTCGAACGCAAAACTTAAGCAGCTTAACGTAAGCAGCATCGATGTTACAAATTACACCGCAGATGAACAGATGAACACAGCTCTCAGAGTTCTCGTGGTTGGCCCCGACGGATCTCAGATTTGGAAGTTTAACGGAGGAAACCAGCTTGTTAAGGAAACCGGCGAGAAAACCAGTGCCGGAGATTACCTTATAGCGGGCGAGATCACTAACGCAAAGAACGATGCGAATCAGGTAACCGTTTACATGTACTACGACGGAGCGGTTGCAACGAGCAGCATGGCAGCTACTCTTAACAGCATTACTGTGTCTATCACATTCACAGCTGCTGACGTGTAATATTTCACACAATCTCATTTAAGAGAGGAAATTTATTATGAAAATTAAAACAAGAAAACTGACGTTGGCTGTATGCCTTCTGCTCATTTCGGCAGCCTTGCTCGGAACGGCATCGTTCGCGTGGTTCTCGATGAACACAGAGGTTGATGTTGACGGTATCGAGGTTGAGGCGTATTCGGATGCGCTCTTCCTTCAGATAGCTAACGAGAACACCGACTCCGCGTTTAATACCACGACGACCTTCAATTCCGCTAAGGAGAGTCTCAGACTCGTTTCCAAGGTTCCCGTTGATACATCTGCACTCAAGACGCTCGCTGCTACCGGCGTAACCGGAGCGCCTCTTTCGACCACCGATTATTACAAAAAGAGCGATGCTAAGTCGAGCAACGACACTTATGCCGCAGATAACTACATAAAGGTAGATAACTTCGGTGAAGCAACCGAGCTTGATGCTTACTACAGGCTTGAGTTCATAAGACTTGTTAACGGTGAAACCGCTACAAGCGGCGTTACCTATTACGAGGCTCTTACCGACGGAAACGGCTATAAAGCAGTTACCGTTTCGGCCGGCACTTCGGTACACGGCAAGTACGTTGTTAAGAGTTACACCGTGACGGACGATACTAACTTCGTTGACGGTACTACATACTATCAGCTTGATGAAAGCACACGTGAGTTCACCGAAGCCACCGTTACTCCCGGTGAGGCGATCAGCGGTATCTACTTTGAGAAGGTAGACGGTGCTGAAGCTCTCGGAACCGATGCGGGCTTCTACAACGATAAGGATGATGAGCTTAACGTTGCGTATTACACCACTAATTCTACCGGTGCATTCGTTATAGCAACCGATCTTGTTCCCGCAGAAAAGGTTGACGGTCTTTACACTCTCGTAGTTACCGATGCTGATGCAACCGCAGTTGCTGCAGGCGCTAAGGTCTGGTGGCAGAACGGTAACGGAGATTATATCTGCGTTTATGAGAACGTCAGCACAACGGAAACTGTTGATATTTCCGAAAAGCTCTTCTGGGGTAAGACATATTCCGATACTCTCGGTGACGTAGGTGCAAGCAACATGTCAGCTGCAGAGGTAGGAATCATAAAGGACTCCTTCGTTGGAAACTATGTTTACAGCGACACACTCTATCTCCGTTCTGCTCTCAATACCAACGACGGTAAGAACCTCAGAATCGAGGATATTGAGATCGGCGGAAGAGTAAACGGCCTTTCCAATGCACTCAGAATATACTTTGTAGCGACCAACGGCGCGGGTGAGACCCATACTTACGAGTACAGCAACCGTACGGGATTTACTGCTCCTGAAATTCTCTTTGCAACCATTCTCGGTGATGCAAAGGAGGTTGTTACAGTTAACACCTATATCTACTT
>JAZLCX010000029.1:0-26488 GCA_045614425.1 Eubacteriales bacterium
AAGATTGGCGACAACGCTGATTTCCGCTTTTCCGAATTTTCTGGCAAGCGGCTTTGCAAGTGCCGCAGAGCCTAAAATTCCGACCATCATCGCAAGCGTTGAAATTGACTGAGCGCCGGCATTGTTATAATAGTTAGGATAAACGTAGTTGGCCATGGATTGCATGGTAAGCTGCGCCATAAGCATAAGAACTGAAGCTACTATTATTGAGAGAAGAGCTCGGTTCTTAAAGGCATTCTTTAAAACGGTTCTGAGGTCGTTGTGATCCTCTTTTCTTATATCCGGGGTTACTCTTTCGGTTACGAGAAAATAACAGACGATATAGCAGAGTATCGCAAGAACTGAAAACACACCTGCAATGACCGTAAATTTGTAGCCGCTCATTAACGTTTGCCCCTCTGCCGTGTCGTATGCAAAGAGCGGAACACCGACTCCTACGATAACTCCGCCAAGGGTGCTGCCGACGCTTCTGAAGGTTGAGAGAGACTGTCTGTCACCGGGTTCGCGGGAAATAGCGGATGCCATCGAACCGTAGGGAATGTTGATGGAGGTGTAAAAAATCGACCCCCATAGAATATAGGTGAGAAAGAGCCAGAAAATCTTGAAGGCGAGTGAGTAGTCGGCAAAGGCACTCTGATATATAAGAAATGAAGAAATTGCCACGGGTGCGCACATTCTTAAAATCCAGGGCTTGAATTTGCCCGCATGAGTCACTCTCGATTTATCGCATATCCGCCCCATTGCAATATCCGTGAAGGCGTCTATAAACCTTGCGCTCATCATAGCAATACCGACAACAAATGCGGAAACACCCATGACGTCGGTGTAAAATTTGAGAAGAAAGCTTGACGAGAGGATAAAGGTGAAATCGTTTCCGAAATCACCGAAAAGATATCCCACCTTGTCCTTTATTCCAAAGGGGGCGTGTGACTTTGTTTTATATTTCATAAAGTTAAATACCTCGCTTGTTTGTGAGGTTAGTTTGTATTTTTTTCGCTGTTTTATTACCGCCGACAAACTTTTTCGTGCGTTTTTAATTAAAAAGTTCATATTTGTTGACAAAATATTAATATTATGTTATAATTTAGTATATTATAGGCTGCTCAACATAGGGTGAGAGCCAAAATGGAGGATTTTACCATGGCAAAGTTCAACATCGACAATTACGAATTTATTAACATTTCCGAGGATGCGGACAGCAATCTTGAAAACCTCAGCGCAAACGAAATTGAAGAAATGATTGAGGCAACCGTAGAGGTTCTTAAGGGCTCTAACAAGCTTAAGAGAGTTCCCACCAATCTCTGCCTTGTATCCGGACTTCTCGGCGTCCGCGGCGGCGAATTCAAGAAAATTTCTCCTATCAAGGTTTCCTTTAAGAAGGGCGACGTATCCAAGGCTGAGCTTAAGGTTATCAACAAGGTATTTACACTTGGACGTATCTACTACCTTATGCGCAACATCGGCTTAAACGTTGCCGGCAAGCAGCTTGAAACAGACGGCATCTATCCTTACCTTGCTCGTAGAAAGGGTAACTGACAGTGTCAGCTAAAATAAAATTCCCCAAGGTATCGGGTGAAAACAAAAAGCTTCTTGAAAACGCGCTTTCTCTCTATAAGAGCGGCGAATACGCTGAGTGCTATGAGATTGTATCCTCACTTGCAAAGCTTGACGTTCCGCGCGCGTGCTACTGTAAGGCGCTTCTTGACGTGAACCCCAGAATACCGAACGGCGAAGGTGACGAGGCGTTTATTTCGGGCATGAAAAAAGCGGCGTCCCTGAAGTATCCGCTTGCATACGGCGCACTTGCAATATATTATTACGAGAGCGATATGTACACACATCTTGTGGAGCTTTGTGCCGCAAATAAAAAGGTTGTCGAGCCAAGACTCTATGCTATTTTGTTCTCTCTCTACGACGGATTTTATACCGAGGGCGAGAAATATGCAAACGAGAAGCGCGCGAAAAAGACCGCGGCAGAGGCTGAGGCAATCTATGCTAACGCCTTCCGCGCGGCAAATAACGGCGCGGCTGAGTGGGAGGAGAATGACCTGTACGTCGGAGCGAGACTTTCGCTTACTCAGACCTACGCGCTCCTCAACCGTTTCCTTATGATAAGCTATAAGTTTTCGGGTGTGTACTCGAACCGTACTCTTTACAGAGAGGCTTATAACAAGGCTAATGACTACGCGGTTGATACGCTTTTCATCTACGGTGTAAACCGCTTCAATGCCGACACGCTTATGGACGACGTTATGGGACTCAGTGATCTTAAATCGGTCAATAAGTCCATGCGTATTATGGAAGAGGCATACGGTAAGCTTACGGACGCTCTTAAGGAGTGCAACCGCGACGATTACGATGCTGTCTGGGAAAAATACGACGAGTATTACGAGTCCGAGCGTCAGCGTCTTGCTTCGCTTAACCTTGAAGTTACGTCCGACCTCACCGAGCTTTTCCCGGGCAGAGGTATAGGAAGCTTCGTTTCGGATTTGGCACAGGGTGTTCAGCGCTGGGCTGATACTCCTTCGTCAAGCTCCTCCGAGTCCTATTACGAAATCGACGGAGTAAAGTATAAGAAGGGTGACAATCTCGGTTATCTTTACGACGAAAACGGTGTCCGCAGCGATTACCGTGTTGATGACGTGGACAGAGTTTACGGCAGCTCGGATACCGAGCTTGGACATTTCTCGACAGACGGAATTTTTATGAAAAAGTAGATTCAATCAGAGGTGCTGTGAAAAATCAGCACCTCTTTTATATTATCCCTTGACTTTGCAGAGGAAGGGGTATATAATTATGGTGTACTATAATTTGTACACCATTCCTTTTTTATTGAGGCTTTTATGGCAAAGAGAGAAAATCAAAAAAAGAAGCTTATAAGGCTTCTTGAAATTCTTGTTCGCGAGACCGACGCGGAGCACGGACTCAGTATGAACGAAATAATCTCCCGTCTTGAAGAATACGGAATAGCGGCGGAGCGCAAGAGCATATATGACGATTTTATGACGCTTGAGGAGCTTGGCTTTTCGGTAGGCCATATACCGTCAAGACCGCCTAAATACACGCTGGAAACAAAAATTTTCGAGCTTGCCGAGCTTAAAATGCTGGTCGACGCGGTGGAGTCGTCAAAGTTTATCACCGCAAGGAAAAGTCGGGAAATAATAGAAAAGCTCTCACACTTTGCAAGCTCCTACGAGGCGCGTCAGCTATCCCGCCAGGTCTACGTTGAGGACAGAGTAAAAACTCAAAATTCAGCCGCAATATATACGGTAGACGCGATACATACGGCGATTAACGAGGGAAAAAAGCTTTCCTTCAAATATTTTGACTATGATGCCGACAAGGAGAAAAAATTCCGCCGCGGAGGCGCTGCGTATAAAACCACCCCGTGTTCGCTTTTGTGGGACGATGAGAAATACTATCTTGTCGCCTATGACGAGGACGAAAAAATAATCAAAAACTTCCGCGTCGATAAGATGGAGGGGGCAACCGTTCTCGATGAGGCGCGCGAAAGCAACAAAGCAGTGGATAATTTTAACCCCGCAGATTACTCAAAGAAAATTTTCGGCATGTACGGCGGCCGTGAGGAGTTGGTCACACTTGAGTGCCGCGAAAAGCTTGCCGGAGTTGTTATAGACAGGTTCGGAAGCGACCCCGTGTTAATTAAAACCGATTTCGGTTTCAAGTTTTCAATAAGAGTAATGGTGAGCCCGACGTTCTTTTCGTGGGTTCTCGGATTCTTTGACGATATGCGGATAATATCGCCGGAGAACGTAAAAAACGCGATGGCAGAGAATTTGCGGAAAATAGCAAAATATTACGAAATCTAACGAATTTGTATAGTCGAGTTTACATAATACGACAATTTCTTCCTCTTGAAGCAAAAAACAAAAGGCTCAGCACCGCAGCTGAGCCTTTTGTTTTATTGTAATCAAACTATTTTGTATGAATTACTTTGCGCTTTCCTTTTTAGCAACAACCTCAACGCCCTTGTAGTAGCCGCAAGACTTGCAAACACGGTAAGCAAGATTTACTTCACCGCACTGAGGGCAAGCAACAAGGTTGGTGGGCTCTTCGAGCTTCCATACGCTTGAACGTCTTTTCATTTTTCTCGCATGAGAGACTTTTCTCTTTGGTACTGCCATTTTGATTACCTCCTGATTGTGAGCATGCCGACAGGCATTCTCGTATATGTGTTTTTTTATTTTTTCATTTGTTCGAGCAGCTTTTGTAGCGGCAGAAGACGCGGGTCGATTTCCTTGTCCTCACAGCTGCACTTACCTTCATTAAGGTTTTTGCCGCATCGCTGGCACAGACCGAGACAATCCTCGCGGCAAAGGAATCTGACGGGGAACTCCATCTCAAGCTGTGATAAGAGCTGCTCGTCCATATCCAGAAAGCCGTCTTCGATTATTGCATAGTCATCCAGCTTATCCTCATCAAGCTCACCAAGAAGATTTCTCGGTGCGACGGTTTTCTCAAGGCTGAGGGAGAACTTGCCGCTAACAGGCGATAAGCATCTCGCGCATACCGAGGAATAATCCACGGACAAATCAAGGTGCATACGCATATAGCCGGCAGTGTTGGTAATATCTCCAACAACCTTCATGGGAGAAGGAAAACTCACACCGTATAAAAAGCTCGAGGTGTCCTCCGGGTCGATATTGAGAGTCAGCTCGTAGTCGAACGTCAGCAGTCTTTCGCCTGCCAAAAGCGGTCTTAAATCAAGCTTCACACAATACCTCCCTGCACTACGGATAGTAGTGTTTTTCGGCATTTGGGCATAGTTTAGGCTATGTTCCCAAAGTCGTACACTATATTATATAACTTCTTATATCGGATGTCAAGACCTTTTTGAAAAAAACGAAAATTATTCCATTTTTGCTTTCGTTCTTTGAAAACGGCGGTGTAAAGTGTATGCTTGCAATTTTTTCCGCGCGCAAAATAATGTTGACTTTTCTATTTATATAGTGTATAATTTATCTGTAATATTTTAATTAAAGGCTGAGGGCGAAAATGTTAACTGATATAGAGATTGCACAGTCGGTAATGCCGAAAAATATACTTGAAGTGGCAAAGGAAGCCGGTATTGACGAAAAGTACGTTGAACAGTACGGTCGCGCAAAGGCAAAGCTTGACCTTTCGCTTCTTGATGATATGAAAAAGAGTCCCGACGGTAAGCTTGTCCTTGTTACCGCAATCACACCGACTCCGGCGGGTGAGGGAAAAACCACTACTACCATAGGACTTGCCGACGGACTTCACAGAATCGGAAAGCGCGTGGCTGTTGCGCTTCGCGAGCCGTCTCTCGGCCCGGTTTTCGGAGTTAAGGGCGGTGCTGCCGGCGGCGGATACGCACAGGTTATTCCCATGGAGGATATAAACCTGCATTTTACGGGTGACTTCCATGCAATCGGTGCGGCAAACAATTTGCTTGCGGCAATGCTTGATAACCATATTTATCAGGGTAACGCTTTGAATATTGACCCAAGACGTATCACCTGGAAGAGATGCGTAGATATGAATGACCGCCAGCTCAGATTTGTCACCGACGGTCTCGGCGGACGCGTCAACGGAGTACCGAGAGAGGACGGATACGATATAACCGTTGCCTCGGAAATTATGGCGGTGCTCTGCCTCTCCTCATCAATATCCGACCTCAAGGCGCGCCTTGGAAAAATAATAGTCGGATACACCTATGACGAGAAGCCCGTTACCGCTCACGACCTTAAGGCTGCGGGAGCTATGACGGCGCTTCTGAAGGACGCCTTGAAGCCGAATCTCGTACAGACTCTTGAGGGAACACCCGCTTTTGTTCACGGCGGCCCGTTCGCAAATATAGCGCACGGTTGCAACTCTGTCATAGCTACGAAAACCGCTTTGAAAATGGGCGATTATGCGATCACTGAGGCAGGATTCGGAGCCGATCTCGGAGCTGAAAAATTCCTTGACATAAAATGCCGTGTGGCGAATCTCACACCTTCCGCAGTCGTTATCGTCGCTACCGTGCGCGCTCTTAAAATGCACGGCGGACTTTCAAAGAGCGAGCTTGGTGCGGAGAACCTCGAGGCGCTCGAGCGCGGAATTCCGAACCTTCTTCGCCACGTCTCAAACATAAAGAACGTATACAAGCTTCCGTCGGTTGTCGCTGTTAACAGATTCCCGACCGATACCGATGCGGAGATTAATTTCATAATCGAAAAGTGCCGCGAGCTCGGGGTTAACGTCGTGCTTTCAACCGTCTGGGCTGACGGCGGCAGAGGCGGTGTTGAGCTTGCGCGCGAGGTTGTAAGACTCTGCGAGGAGGAAAAGGGTGACTTTACCTTTGCGTATGGCCTGAACATCGGAATTGAGGAAAAGATAGACGCCCTCGTCAAGAAGATTTACGGCGGCGACGGAGTTACAATACTTCCTGCGGCAAAGAAACAAATTGACACGCTTACGGCGCTCGGCTTTGATAAATTGCCGATTTGCGTGGCAAAAACGCAGTATTCATTCTCCGACGACCAGACAAAGCTCGGCGCTCCCGAAGGCTTTAAGGTAACCGTCAAAAACGTAAAAATTTCCGCGGGCGCGGGATTTATCGTAGTTCTCACCGGCGATATAATGACAATGCCGGGACTTCCGAAGATTCCCGCGGCGGAGCGCATAGACGTTGACGCGAACGGAAAAATTTCAGGACTGTTCTGATAAGAGGAAAAAATGAAACTCATAATTGCTTCAAACAACAAGCATAAAATATATGAAATAAAAAAGATTCTCGGCTCAAGGTTTTCCGAGATTCTCTCGCTCAGCGAGGCGGGAATAGTTCACGAAACGGTGGAGGACGGAGAAACCTTCCTTGACAATGCGTTCAAAAAGGCTCGCGAAATATCCGAAATTTCGGGTATGGCTGCGCTTGCCGATGACAGCGGTATTTCCGTTGATGCGCTTGACGGCGCACCCGGAGTTTACAGCGCGCGTTTTTCCGGCGGCGGCGACGAGGATAACAACCGACTCCTTTTAGAGAAGCTTCGCGGCAAGGAGCTTCGCACGGCGCATTACACCGCAGCCGTAGCGCTTGTTTTTCCCGATGGCAGAGAGATTTCTGCAGAGGGATATATGTACGGTGAAATAATCGACACGCCCCGTGGCAGCCGCGGATTCGGATATGACCCTCTTTTTGTTCCTGTGGGCGAGACTCGGACGGTTGCTGAGATGACCGACGATGAGAAAAATGCCATAAGCCACAGAGCAAATGCACTGAAAGCGCTTCTTCAGAAGATCTAGGCAAGAATGAATAATCCGAACACGCTCTGAAACCTTAATTTTCAGCGTTTTCGGCACTTATCTCTCTCGCAAAGTACGCACTTGGCTTCGAGAGCCAAGCACCAAAATCATCCAAAAATTAAGGCTCAGAGTTCTTCGAATTTTAGAGAGAGCCAATTTTGTGAAGGGCGAGGTTAAAATTTGATATAATATGCGGATATTGTGAGAATTTTTACCGATGCAATTCACAAAATTGGCCTATCCAAAACGAGTTCGGATTATTCATTCTCGCCTAACCGAACGAAAAAAGGAGCGAAGATACTGTCAATCGGTATCTTCGCTCTGATTTTATTTATATTTGATTTTTAAAACAAAACCGAAGAGCCCGGCGCCGGTGTGAAAATTTGCGCTGAGTGCTCATAATTGTATTTGTCGTAATACTCGGTATTCAAGGTTTGAATGACTCCGGCGGCTTTTTCCTTTTCGACGAGAGCTATTACACATCCGCCAAGTCCGGCGCCCACAAGCTCGCTGCCGAGAACTCCGTCTTGCTCGTTAAGTACATCGCACATATAATCTATTTCGGGGGTTGAGCAGCCGTAAGAACCGTATTGAAGCGCTATATCGGCATTCGAAAGCTCCAACCTGTCAAGCACGCTGTCATCAATTCCGATTGCAGTGCATCTGTCACCGTTATGGCTGACCTTCATCATCTCACCGAGAAGCTCATAATTTCCCTCTCTCAGAATCTGCATAAACCTGTCAGCTCTTACGCACTCCGATATTCCGAAAAGCGCCACGTCTCTTAAACGGTACTCTCCCGGATCTTTATGATTCTTAAATATAGCGTTAATACTGTTACCGTACTCGGGAAGCTGCTCAAGTATCTTTTCCCTGTCGATCTTTTCGGGAAGAACCTTCAGCATTTCATAAATTTTTGAGTACGGACGTATTTTTGCGAGGTCCCTGAACTCTTCGAGATGACATTCGGGAAACGCCCTCTTCAAGAACATAAATCCGAACTCGTATGCGGCAACCCTCGAGTTGAATTTATCCTTGCTTCCCTCGGATTTTTTCGCCTTAAGCATACTGTTTGCCACTATAACTGCGTATTTGTCGGAAAAGCTTGCTTTCTCACCGACCGCAAACGGTTTAAAGGTTAAGTGTACTATGGTGTCACGCTTTCCGCACTTCATTGCGGCATGATCTCCCGCGCCTCCGCGAGAGCCGACGAACCACTCACCCTCACCGCACAGTTCGATAAACTCTCTGTCCGTGATGTTAAGACAGTTAAGCGCGGCAACAGCCTCCATAACGGCAACCACGACGCACGAAGAAGAGGATAGGCCGGCGGCAACGGGAACGGTACCGTCAGCAAGCATATCCATTCCGCAAAGCCGCTCCGCGTTTTCGAACTGCACTCTGGCAACCGCCGCCTTCACGTAATTTGACCAGATTCCGTTGCTCGCCCTAAGATTTTCGGCAACAGTTTCATCGGAAAGATAATCCAGCCACTTATCATAGCTTTTGCCGCTAAATAGCTGACTTATCGCAAAATTACAGTCGGGATATGACTCATCCGTGTTTGAAATCGTTACGTTATCATCATCGTCTCTGGGAGCCGAAACAAAAACGGTATCTCTGTCTATTGCCATAACATTTATTCCGCCGCCTCTGTGATCGATATGGCGTCCCATCAGATTAACCCTGCCGGGAGAACGGGTGATCACTACCTTTTTGTCGCCGTACCTCTCGATAAATCTACTCAGAACCAACGAATATCTTTTTTTCTCTTGCTCTTTGTTGCTTTTATATGTTTCTTCAAAGAATCCGTCAAGATTTCCGTTTTTTATATCCTCAATAAATTGTGATGCGAGGCGCATGAAATGCCTGCTGATTTTTCTGAGCTCGGGCTTAGTACTGTACGTAAGCATATCACTTGGGCTCGGTATCTCGTAAATTACAGCATCGTTATTCGAAGCGAATCTTTCAAGGGCATCGGTAAGATATATTTCGCCCTGCGCATTGTTAGAGCCGAGAGTTTCTATTATTTCAACCGCCTTATCGACGTCAAAGCAATAGAATCCCGCGTTCGCATATTTGGAGTTGAGAATTTCCGTTGCCGAAAAGCTTTTGCCGCACAGGATTGCCTCTCCACACGGCTTTTTCTCAAGAGCTTTCTTATAGACCTTTTCCGCTTTCTTGGGGTTCAGCCCTATTTTTTCCAAGGTCTGCATATATTGATCTGACGGCAGGTTTGCAAGGGCCATCAATGCTGCATCTGCAAACTCTACGATGCCAAACGGCTTATTGCCTTCGGTAACGACTCTGCCGCCGTTGAAATTGTTAACCAGCGGCTGAACACCGAAAACTCCGCCCGCAGCCTCGGATTTCTCAAGAAGATTTCTAACGACCTCGCCGGAGATGATTTTATCACCCATAGAAATTACGGCAGGACCGCTGTAACCCGAGGATTTCAAGGCTTTTAGTCCGCACAAGGCAGCGTGTCCCGTTCCCTTTTGCTCCTTTTGGTAGGCGTATACAATTCCGTCCTCTCCGTCAAGGCAATCCATAACGCTGTATGCCTGATGGCCTATAACTATAACGAATCTGGTTATTCCGGCAGACTTCATATTGGAAATGATTCTTTTGATAGTAGGAGTACCCGCACAGTCAAAGCAAACCTTGTTTTTTGAATCGTCCTTCATTCTTGTACCTTTTCCGGCACAGAGAATTATTGCAGCAGCATTCACGGCTAATAAAATCCTCCAATCAGTACTGGTGTAACTTTACTCATCACCATATTGTACCATACGCGAGAAGCTTTTTCAATAGTAATACGAAAATAAGTGGTAATTTTTGGTTTTATATTCTCTGTTGTTTTTTCGGCTGCCCGACAGAATGAATTTTCGGCTTCACCGTATTTTACGGTAAAGTATGTCCTGCCGCGCGGTAAATTTCATACCATTCCGAGCGAGTAAGCGTAACGTCTGCCGCCTTGCATATATCAACAAGATGCTCGGGATTCATAGTTCCCGCTATAAGCTGTATATTTGCCGGGTGGCGAAGTATCCACGCGGCAGCGACTCCGGTTTTGGATAGAGAGTATCTTGAAGCTATCTCAGAAAGTTTACGGTTAAGCTCGGGAAATTTCTCATTATCCACGAACACCCCTTCGAAAAAGCCGTACTGAAACGGAGACCACGCTTGAATTGTGATGTTCTTTATGCGCGAATATTCCAACACGCCCCCGTCATGCATAACCGACTCGGTATTTTTCATATTTGCGTTCATACCCGAGCTTATCATGCCGGCCTCGGTCACAGAAAGCTGAAGCTGATTTGCAATCAACGGCTGTCTTACAGCGGTTTTAAGAAGCTCTATTTGCAAGGGGTTGTGATTGGAAACACCGAAATGACGAACCTTTCCTGATGACTCAAGGATATCAAATGCCTCCGCCACCTCGTCAGGCTCCATCAGAGTATCGGGGCGGTGAAGCAAAAGGGCGTCAATATAATCGACTCCGAGTCGCGAAAGACTTCCCTCCACCGAAGAAATAATATGCTTTTTTGAAAAGTCATACTGTCCGTCATGGATTGCGCATTTCGTCTGTATAAAAATCTCTTCACGCACACCCGTGTGACGCGAAAGGTATCCTCCGAAAAGCCGTTCGGACTCGCCACGCCCGTAAATATCGGCATGGTCAAAATAGTTTATTCCAAGTTCAATCGCTTTGTCCATAATGGTGTCAACGCTTCTTTCATCAAGCGCCGCCATACGCATACAGCCGAGCGATACAGCTGAGGCTGTCATGTTTCCTATATTAATTCTTTTCATACTTTCCTCTACCTGTAAAAATTGATTTTATATTTGCCTTTAAAGACTGCATTTTGATTTATTATACCACAAATGCAAAATAAAATCAACTTTCACCGACATCTGAATTATTCGGGCGTATACGGTGTAAAGAATTTGATTTTTTATGATGTTTGTACTATGGAAAACTTGAAGATACATCGGGGCGTGTCTGAAATTACAGGCTGTAGGATTTGTTTTAGTTGATTTAAAGATATCGGTCATTTAGTCATAACCGAACGTAAAAGAGCGAAGATACTGTCAAATGAGTACCTTCACTCTTAATTTCTGCGTATTCGGTTTTTAAAGGTTGAAATTTATCTGATTTTCCTCTTATATCAGTTTTTTCTTTCTTCCTTGGTTTACATTAGCTGTTCGGCGCCCACGCCGCATAAAGCACAAGGTCGCACATAACGGGCGTTAAGTTGGTAAACGCGCCTATTGTGGGCCCCGGATTCGAGGTTCTCTCGGTATACCAGCCGAGGAAGGTATATCCCGCTCTTTCGGGTACGGGAACCGTATATCCGTAAGAGGCGAAGTATTCTCCGCGCGTTATGAAGAAAATATTATCACCGCTTAGGGTTGCACTTCCGTTTGCGTTAAGGTCAAACTTAACCTGACAGGTAACTACACTCGTCTCAAAATCAACTATACTCACCCAAGAACCGCCGAATTTCATATAAATGATCTTGTTCACGACGTCGAAGAAATAATCTCCGTCAGCACCCTCGATTTTGCTGGGCGCCGAGTTTCCGCGAAGCCATTTTGTGGGGCGATCAAACTGAAGAGTTTCGGTATCACCGTTATCGTAAACGACGTCGATATAATATCCGCTCGTCTCGGTTCTCGAAATCATGGTTTTTATACCGTTTCCCTTTTCGGGGGCGGGTATATCTATCTCGCAAAGTCTTCCGTCATCAAGCTCGAACTTTATATGTACGCTCTTATCGGCGTTTGGCGTGACCTCATAATTTTTGATGCCGTTACCGTCCACGCCATCCTTTCCGTCGCTACCCTTCTCACCCTTTTGCAAGTAGATTTTGTCAGATGACGTTCCGTCACTGTATTTAAAGGCGATATACTTTTCACCGGTATTTGCATCGGTGCCGTCCGACACTCCGATTACCGAAAGTCCGTCGGGAACCGAGAATGAAACGGGTGAAACCGAGGTATCGGTAAAGGTGATTAATATATTGGTCTTTTTACCGCTTTCATCGTGCTTATAGGTAACGTCCTTTATTCCGTTTCCGTTTTCACCCTGAATGCCGTCCTTTCCGGGCGGAATGATGAAGACTGTGGGTTCGGTTCGCTCGTCCTGATAGGTAATAGTTATCTCAAGACTTCCGTCCGGAAGCGAATCGCTTGTGATGGATTTTATTTTCATCTCAGGCTCGGAGAAAAATCCTCCGCAGGACGTGAGAAGAAGCGAGGAGATAAGAAGGAGCGTCAGAAGCGCTAAAGAAATTATTCTTTTCATAAAATTTATTCTCCTTTGGCGTTTTCAATAAGGTCGGCGAGCTTGGGATATTCGCCAAAAAGGTATCCGTCTTTAACAAAATTAAACTCAAACGGCTCAAAACCGGTCACAACGGGAACGGTTTTGAGAACAAGTCCCTTGAGCTGATCTACGATATTGCCCGAGGCGCTTCCGCGAAGGTCGAGATAGGTGTCAAGCAAATCGACCTCGACCCCATCGCTCACGGTAGCATAGCTGTCGGTATTAATATTAACGCGTGATAAATTAATTCCGCCTCCGTAGTAGGCAATGGGAACGTTCACGTAGTATTTTCCGCTTTCGGAATCATAATAACTGTAATTCGCGTTATTCGCCTTCTTCATAAGCATATCGCGAAGCGGGAATATCTTATCGACGGTAACGGTTCCGTTATAAAGTCCGATGGAATTGGCAACCGCCGAAACGTTCTCCTCAATAAGACTGCTTATGTCAACCTCGTCGGGCGACTTGTAGTCGTAGAACTCGGTTTTTCCGGTGAGGGTAAGCTCAACCGGGTAGGATATGCCGGAAACATGGCGTGCAACAAGCGGTATGAGGTTTTTATCCTCATTTGAAACTATCGGGAAAATGTCGTTCACTATAACCGAAGGTGTTCCGTACTGCAAGAACGGGCTGTTGAACTGCGACTCGAGACATATAGACGAGATGCCGCTTCTGTAAAAATAGGTGTCGTCAATAACCGTCGAGCCCTTGAATTCGAGATCGCTTGCCGTTTTGTTGAGTGCGTTGTGGATGGACAAAATTGCCTCGCGTATTATCTCGCGCTCCTCAGGGGTGTCGAAATATTGAATGAGGAAGGTGTTAAGCGCATCATCTCCTCCGCCGCCCTCGGAAATGAACTTGGACACCTTTTCTTTCACGGTATCGCCGTCGAGGTTTTTGAACTCTTCAACAGAGTCGAGATTAACTTCCTCGTACTCGTTTGCGCCCGTTAAGAAAAGGAAGTTACGGGCGTTGCTGATAAGGCAGTTTTTGATTGTCAGATTATTTGACGAAAAGCTCCTTACTGCGTTCTTTCCGCTTGAAATACGCGAATTCTTGACGGTTACATTATCACCGTAAATCTCCATTACAGTGCCTACCGTGTCAAGATTTGCCATTCTTTCTCCGAAATCGCAGTTTCTTAGGTTTACGTCATTTACTGCTATTGAATCGCCCTCAACGTACATTCCTATGTTATCCTGTCCGTAAAGACCTACGAGAGGAAGATTGTTCGGGTCGCCGAGCGCATAAAGCGACAGCGGTCCTCTGAAAAGATTGTCCGAGGTGAGCTGCGGAATCAGAACGTTTTTTCCGCCGGGACCTATTCCGATGATATGCTCATACGGATAAGTCAGATTGTGCAAGTTTACGGTATATCCGTTGCCGTAAAAATCCTTCTGTACGTGAAGACCTACGTTTACCGTGTCTGAAATTTCGGAATACCTCTTGTCACTGCGGGCAAATTTATTCCACTCTTCAATGAAGCGTGTATTATAGGTCGTTTTAAAGCTGTATATTTCGTCCTTGAACGAGAATGTACCGCTATTTACGTCGTAGTTACCGAAGCACTCCGTATTCTTATTTTTGAGTATCGGCCTGCCGCCCGACACCATAGGTGTGCCGTCAGACGAAAGAACGTACGCGTTTTCGAGCGACTCAAAATTCTTCTGCAATACGACTATCTCGCCGTCTTTGCTGCGATTGGTACAGTTCAGAAGGTCCTCGTAAGTATAGACGTTGACGCCGTCCTCCACCACCGTAAATTTGTAGGTGACAGGCAGAGCCTCGCCGCCGTTATCAGTAAGAGTGAGATAGGCGTCTCCCGAGGATTTTACCGATATTTTTCCGGTGTCCGCATCGTATTCTATATTGTCGCTGAAGCTCGCTGACAAATTTGCGGTATAGTCGCTCGGAACAACGGACACCGTCATATCTATGACCGCGGCATTGCCGTAGCTGTGATCGTATTCGCCATAGTAAACGGTTGGGTCAATATTGGTCTGCGCCGACGGCACGGTCGGATACAGCAGTATTGCTGCGCGGTCGTATATAACACCCGTCATTGTTCGGGTGACGTTTCCCTTCTTGTTCTGACAGGTTATAATGACGTTTCCCGCAGAAATAGGGCGAAGGTAATAGCTGCCGCCGCGAACCACTATTTCGGCATACGGCTCGGACGATCCGTCAGCGTTCTTAACGCTCCAGACAAGGTCATCCTTGCCCGACACCTTATAATTTCTTTGGTTTACGCCGCTCGCTTTGAGCATTTGCATCTCTTCCGTAACGCGAAACGGCTCGACATCGTTGTAATCCCATTCGATATGCGATATATCCACGTCAATAGCGTTATAGGTCGTATTGATAGCCGTGGTACAGAAAATCGACAGAAGAAAAGGAAAAATCAACAATATAACAAGGTTTTTCTTTTTCATTAATAAAGCATCTCCAATGACATAAACCACTCACCCATTTTCTTGAAAAGAATCACTGTAGCGGGTGCGGCAAGAATAAGGAAGACGAAAATCGATAACGTACATATAAGCGAAAGCGAAACTCCGTTAAACGACAGCACAAGCCCGATTATCAAAAAAACGAAGGGCATCAGATAGGCGTACAAGGTGGAATAGAAGGCAGACCTTGGCTTTCCGTGTCTTATACGAAGCTCCTCAATCATTGAAATCACTTCAAACGCGAGAAGTGCTGCGGTCGAAAGAAGGAAGGCGAAAACGCAGGATTTCACCGACATTGTTTCCCTAACGGCAATAACAAGAAGCGATGCCGCAAGCGAAATTTCCGAAAGAATAAACGGAATTGACGCCTTGACAAGAAGCTGCCGTCTGTAATCAACGGGAATTATCTTAAGATTTTTTACGGTTGCGAATTCCATTGAGATATACTGATTCGCGCCCGAGTTTATTATGAGGGTAAACATAATTACCACGAAAATTCGAACGAATACCGCGAAATTCGGAAAAAGGCTCATATAGTAGGTAAACGTACCGGAGTTGAAAATCGTACCCATAGCAACTACTATAAGATTGAGCAGGAAGGGTTGAACCGCAAGAAGTCCGGAAAAGGAAAACATATAGTCGGAGTTTTTCGTTATAAGCTTAAATTCCTTTGCCGCAAGTCCCAGGGTAACCGACTGCGTCTTATGGGTTGGAATTTTTGTCCTTTTGATTTCGCGCTTAGCTACGTTTCTGACGTAGTTAAACATTACAATCGAAATTGCGGTGCCGAGAATGAAAACTCCGAGCGCAATACAAATGTAAGGCAAAAAATCGCGTGTGACACCGCCGACAAAGCCGGAAGTTAGGAAATTTATCGGAATTAAATATCCCGATATTTTAGAAAGCGACGCCATTGACTTCTCTGTAAAGAGAAGGCTCATATTATTACCTACTATCATATTGATGAACTCCGTGAGAAGCATCGAATAAAGGTAGGAAAGAAAGAATAGCAAGAGAGTCGCGACGCCGAATTCGATAAGCGGGTGCCGCTTTAAAAAGCCGAGAATAATCCACACGGGGTATACGAAAAACAGCGCCACGCCAATTTCAAAGAAAAATGACATAACGGGATAGAAGAAGCAAAGATAATAGTATAATATGCTCTTCGTGAACATCGCCCCGTATGAAATAAGTATGGGATAAACAAAAACAATAGAGGTTAAAAAATGGTTTAAGAAAAGGAACACGAGCTTTGATGAAATGAGCATACCGTCGCTGACGGGGTGTGTGAGAAGCTGCTCCGAGTCCTTTTTATCGAAAAATATCTTTGCGGCCTTCAACACTCCGTTGCATATCATAAACACCGAAATGGCCGCAAGAAAGAGGCAGGTAAAGGTTGCCGGCGCTCCCTTAAAGTTTTTAATTCTGCCGAGTATCGCAGCATACAAAAAGGTTTCGATAGCTACGAACGAGGCTATGAACAATAAGGAAAATACGGCATACCCGATTTTTTGGGATTTAGCCTTGTTACTGCCAAACATAAGCTTGAAATCCTTAAGAAGCAGGTTTAGCATTATTTACTCCTATATATGTCCATAAAGATTTTTGAGAGCTGAATGCGTCGGTTAGGTTCTTTTTTAAGGTCGTAGAGAGCGACAACCCTTCCGTCATTTACTATGGCTACCCTGTCACATATTTTTGCAACAAGGTCAATATTGTGCGAGGTGATAAAGACCGTCTTGCCGTGGTTCGCATACTCGCGCATCATCTGCTTTAATTCCTCGACCGCCATAATGTCAAGACCGACGGTCGGCTCGTCAAGTATCCACGCCTTAGGATTATGAAGAAGGCTCGCGATAAGGCAAAGCTTTTGCTTCATACCGTGTGAATAATTAGAAATGGGATTTAAAAGCTCCGCCTCGTCAAAGGCAAGTCTTTTGGCGAGGTATTGGTAGTTGCGAACAAAATCCCCCTCACCTATTTTGTACATACTCGCGATGAACTCGAGGTAATCGTATCCCGACATTACCTCGTAGCACGCAGGTTCGCTCGCCACGTATCCGAAAGAGCTTTTTGCTAAGAGGGGCTCGTTCTTCACGTCAAATCCGTTTATCGTTATCTCACCGCTGTCGAATTTCTTCGCACCTATCATACAGTCGATAGTGGTCGATTTACCGATACCGTTTCTTCCTATGAAGCCGAAAAGCTCGCCGGCGTAAACGTC
Organism: Eubacteriales bacterium; assembly: GCA_045614425.1. Lineage (GTDB taxonomy): Bacteria > Bacillota > Clostridia > Oscillospirales > CAG-272 > UBA1740. The sequence continues at coordinate 17,276 of JAZLCX010000029.1, forward strand.
GAGGTCGAGTCCCCGAAGAACCTTCTTCGGACCGTACGACTTATGAAGTCCCTTTACAGATATGACAGGCGCCGCCGCGCCGCCCTCGGGGGACGCGGTTATATTTTCCTGTGTTTTTTCATCCTTCGGCAACTCTTCACCGGTCATTCTCTTTCTAAACTTTAACACCGTTAAATCCTACTTTCTGATTTTACGAAACCAAACCCTCTTGCCGTCAATACCGACAAAGCTGTATTCAGAGGTGCAAACGAGACAGCGGCAGATTCCGTCGCTCTTTTCTATGCCGCTCGCGCGGCACACGGGGCAATACTTACCGTAAACTCTTCTGTCAAGACGTGAAACGGTAAGTCTTTCGTCAAGCCAACGGCTGATAAGCGCGTCCTCGGGTGCGAAGCGTCTTCTTCCGCCGAAGTCAAGCTCGGCGGTATACCAAACGGTTATAAGCTCCGCCGTAGTGAAATACGAGAAATTGTAAGAACTCTTTTCGGATTCAATGTTTTTGTCGAAAAGCAAAAGATGTTTTGCACATGGAAGCTTTTTAAACGAAACACTTAACGTGAGCGTCCCGTCCTTCAGCATCTCAAGGACTATATTGAATCCATTTTTGAGAAGCACCAGTGACGTATCTCTTTTTTTCCGTCTTCCGTCTGTTTTAAAACCTCTTTGCTTTAGCTCCTTCAAAATACAAATCATATAATAAGCTCGCAGATTTTTAGAAAGAACTTCTGCGTTGCCGTTATGAACGAAGGTGCGGTAAAACTTAAAACAATACTTATAGAGCCTATCCTTAGTCAGTATATTGGTGGGTCGGATTGTTCCGCTGAGAATTCCGCCCTCGGATACAACCTTGTAAAAATAAGTACCCTTAAGATACTGTATTTTTCTTTTCAGGGCGTCGAGCGCAACTATCATATCTCCCACCTCTCCGGCGCTGAGATATTTCCCGTCAAGCTCCAGAGTCGGAAGCATTGAAAGGTAGAAAGCACTGTAAGCCGAAAGGTCGCGCTCTATAAGGTCAATGAGATAAACGATAAAGCGGTTCTCGTATATTCTGAGCTCGTCTGTATAACGGCGGTAATGAACCTCCTCCGGTATCATTTTTGCGCCGTGTCTTTTCCAAAGCTTACTGTCAAGAAGCACCTGCCGGAACTCATCGGTTCCGAGCGCGTTTGCCTGCTCGATGCGAACGACAACGTCCTCGCCCTTATTCGCGATATGAGGATTATGTACGATAGTAATTATCACGTTAAGAAGAGAGGTAAGTTCCTTAACGTAATCTCTATCCGATGCTATAGCCTCACGCTGAAGCGAGATGGGCGATTCCTTGTCGATTTTTTCGAACATATCAGAAAGACTGCCAAGGTTGATATCCTTGCCGGCAGCTGCTATGAAGTCATTAAGCTTTTTTATTTCAACCAGTCTCATAATTAAAGATTCTTGATTATGGTCTTGGCAAGCGCTTCGGTCTTTGCCATCACGCCGGGACCGTAAAGCTTATCAAGAAGAGATATCAAGCCTAAAAGAGAATCCTTAACGTGCTCTTCGAATCTTCCCTCAACCTTAGCTACAAGCTTTCTTGAGAGCATAAAGTCGATGGCCGTTTCCTTAGCGCCGCCCGCCATAACGAATACGGGAACTACGTTTTCCACCTGATTCAGTATACGGTTACCGATAGCGATGCCAAAAGTTTCGTATGCGTAACCGAGTACCTTTTCCATTCTGGCGCGGTCTACATCCGAAAGTCTTGCATCGGGATTGGATTTAGCTTCGCTGAAGAGAGCCTTGAGGTGAGAATTCGAAAGCTTAACCGTTCCGACCTCTTCCTTAACCTCAAAGGGTTTGTTGTTTACCGTAAAGTCGATTGTTATCGCACGGTCGTAAACCTTATCTGTGATTGTAAAGGTAGAGTCATCCTTGTTTGCCGTGCCGACAAAGTAAGAGTTGTCGGGAATACGGATGTTACCGTCTGCTATCTGCATAGGGGGTACGAATCCGTGCGGCATATGCATAAGTCTGAGCTTCCACTCGTCCACGGGGTATTCAAGCACCGAAAGAAGATCGGCAAAGTAATACTCAACGCGCGAGATGTTCATCTCGTCGAGGACGAAGAAATGAAGCTTGTCGGGATTGTACGATGCTCTGTAAAGACGCTCAAGAAAATCGGTTTCGGTGTAGGTTTTTGAGAACTCGTTGAAGAATCCGATAATGCTCGTCTTGTCTCTCCAAGTCGCCTGTACCGGCATAAAGAGTACGTCAGACTCGGTGTATTTTGCGAAGTAACGCGGAAGTGAGGATTTACCCGTTCCGCTGAGTCCCTCAAGAATTTCGAAATGCGACGCGGCAAGTCCGCTTATGAAAAAGCGAATCGTGTCGATATCAAAGTAAAGATTTTCGGCCTTTGCAAGATATTTACGGAATCCGTCGCAAAGCTCGGAAAGGCTCACAGGGTCGGACTCGGCAGTCTCGTTTACGAAGCCCTCGTATTCGAGGTCGATTTTGGAAAGGGCCGGGAAAACGGTTTCTCTGTCATCGAGCTTTTCCGTTCCGCCAACTACCATCTCTCCGCCGCCGCTTCCCGCAGAAACAGTGCCGCCTTGGGCAACAGCCTCGCTGAACTCGGGAATCGCATCAAAGGAAGAATTCAAATCAAGACTTGCCTCGATTTCGTCACCTATTTCAGCCTTTTCCTTATCGTTAAAGAACTTATAGGGTCTATCAACGAGTATAAGGTTGAATATAAGCATTACCAAAGCGCCTATTCCGACAAAAAGAACGAAATAGATTATCGACGTTATTACTATCGCTTCCCACAAGAATCCGGTGATAACCGACAGCTCCGAAAGAGTCATCGGCAGATGTATAAGAAGGCCGAGACCGAGCGAGAGCGCCGCGCATATAACGGTCGTGAGAACATAAATAAGTATCATCTTGACCGAATAAGGCTTCTGCCCGTTTACTACCGCATATCTTTTCTCGTAGCAAAGCGCGAGAACCCACACGTTTATGTAGAACGCAATGAGCATAAGACAAATAAACGCAGAGAACCCGGGATTTACCGGTGAAAAGCCAAGTCCCGCTCCCATCATTGCTATCGGATTTTCCGAATATACAAGTGAGTTGTCAGCATCAATGCAAACTCCTATAAAGAGAAGAAGCAGTGAATAGAAAACAGAAAGAGACAGGCTTATGAGATTTTTACGGGTTATAACTGTGTGAAACATATCAAATCTCCATTCTGTCGCCAAAGGCGACCGCACAAATTGTAGATGAATTTTCGGTATCGCTTTGCGACGATTTGGGGCTTTGTACCAAATCGCGAAAATTCGAGGCGTGAACGTACGAAGCTCCATGCAGATGAACGTTATTTCACGCTAAATCTCCATATTTTTTTCTTCGCCCGCAGCGTCTTTAACCTCGGACGGCTTTATTTCGTGCGCAAGCTCGGTCTTTGTTACCAAGCCGCGCTCGTTAAAGGTGTAAACGCAATTTTTATAGCGTACCCGTTCGACGAACGAGCTTTCAAGCTCACCGTCTTCGAGATTGCATTCATCCTCAAAATCAATATTTTGGGACAGAAATTCAAGACGCTCGTTTTCCTTGCGGTTAATTTTGTCACCAATTCTTTCAATCATAAGAAGACAGTAGATAACCGCCGCGGCAGTCACTATGCCCGAATATGACTGTAAGAACATAACGAAAATTCCGACAAGGGAAACCTTTTGCCCCGTATATCTTCCTATAACCTCGTCAAAGGCGGGCTTATATTTATCCGTTTGGTTGTTGGAATCGCCGCGTGTCACGTATTTAACACCCGAGTCGGTATATTCAATGCCGATTATACGGTGAATAATATTGACACCGTCACCGTTTGTATAGACGATAACGTCATATTTTTTGAGCGATTCCGCCGACTTCACCTTTTCGATAACTATAAGGTCATAGGTATCAAATTGGTTGTCGTAATTCGAAAGATAGGTGTTGTCCTTATGCTTTTCGCTCATTGAGCCCGAGGCAACGCCTATGATTCCTTTGTCAAATATCATAACCACGCCATTCTGTGCCTTGCTTATTACCGCAAGTATCAAAAACGGAACGAGTATGGCAACGACAGCAATTGACAGAACCTGCTTTACACGGCGTATGATTCTATGCCTTTTTTTAGTGTTTTTGAGGTTTTCGAGAATAACCCGTTCAATAAGCTCAACGTCGCGCTGTCCGCCTTCGATTTCCGCCACCGACGTCGCAGCATAGCTTCGGTACAGTATGGTGAAAATGACCGCAAAGCAGACAACACCCACCGCCGAAACAACGAGGGCTATTATTTCAAATGACTGCATTAGTTACTTTCCTTATGCAGATGCGGAAATCACGAGCTTGTACTTAGGCGCGGGAAGCGAATCGCGGAGGTCTTCGCCGCCGGCAGCAGTCTTGTCAAGCGCCATATATTCCTCGTACGAATAGCCGTAAACAGTAGCCTTGAAGGTATCAAGTTCGCGTTTCATATCCTCAAATGCTACGGCCATGCCAGTAGGGTCATTGTCGTAGTACTCGCCGGGATTCATATTTCCAAACTTCTCGCCCCACTTGAACTCAAGTTTAACCGTGAGAATCGCGGAATCGTCGGAAGTGTCGGGATTGTATTCCCAATAACCGTCTTCGCCGCAGCGAAGGTCGAGCGTTGTAATTTCAATAGGTGTCTCGGAAATTTCGGGGGCTACTATATAGCCGGCATCTACCGCAGCCTTAACGCCATCGGAAAGAGTAAAGCTTACTGTTATATTCTCAACGAAGGAAATTTTCTTGATGGTGCAAATTACCTCGACCGACAAAGACTCGTAAGCTTCTCCGTTGCCCTGTACCCTACCGCTCTTGTCGTTTTCCTTAGGCTCAAAAGCAAAATCCTTTATGTCGTCGGTAAAGGAAATATCACCTATATCAATAGAGGTTTCCTTTGTTGTTCCGACGGTTATGTTATTTTCGGTGTCTGTTTTTGCGGTAGCGGTAAGAACCCACGCCGCAAAGCCGGTAGCAATCAGCGAAAGCGAAACGAATGACGCGATGCCGAGCGCAATTATCTTTCTTTTATATGATTTTCTTGTAAGTTTCATCTTTGGTCACCTCACGAAATTACTCTGTGGCTTCGGGTTCGTTAGTAACCGTTTCAACCTTTATCACGAACGCGGTTTTGTCATCCTCTTCGCCGAGTCCATCAAGGTAGCTGTTTATATTATTAACAGCGGTCAAAAGCGCGTTTGCCTTGTTTGCAAGGTCTACTGTTACAGTCTTTTCGTTGTAATACTTAAAGGGGTTAAGTCCATCTGTTGCAGAGCCCCAACCGAATTCAACGGTAACGGTAAAGGACTGTGTAGCAACATCCTCGGCAGCAACGGTAACGGAAATTTCTCCATTCGCGTATGTAGCATTAGCGTTTTCTTCGCCGACAATGGAGAGCTTTGGAGCAGCTATGTAATTCGCGTCCATAGCAGCAAGGAAAGCCGTCTTTGCATTGTCCTTGATGTTAAAGCTGACTTTGATTTCGTCGGCTACGGAATTAAGATGTGCAGATTCATTGCCCGAAGCAATCGTTACGTTAAACTTTGCCGTGAGAACCTCAACTGCCACGTCGGTTGCTACAAGCCACGGGGTATCGAAGGTGTCGGCGGACTTACCGAAGATAACGGTGGAAATCTCGGGGTTTACCGTTATTGTTACTCCTGACGTTTCAACCGTATAAACGGTGAAGGAGCCGTTTTTTTCAGCCGATTCTGCGGGGCTTATAATAAGCCATGATGCAAAGCCTGCCGCCGCTATAACGACGCAGGTAAGGATGCTGGCGATTTTCACGCCAAGTGAAAACTTTTTCGCTGTCTTTTTCATTTTTTTACCTCTCTTTTGTGCTTTCGCGCTTTAAAATTATCTTTGTTGAGTTTTTGCCATGTATGTATAACACTTAGTATATTCAATTCTTCATCTACACTAAATGGATATTCTTCGTATGCCCCCGCCGCCGTAACGGCGGGGGATAAATTAAGCTGATTTTATTTAGAAGTTCCGGCAATCGTAATGTCGGTATTCTTTGTAATATTCCAATTCGCCGTCGTGGACGCCGTAGCACTTGCGCTGAACAAACCGGAGCCGCTCTTTGTATTCGTAGCAGGAGTGAGAGCACTGTCAGAAGCCGATATGGTGATAGTAACAGTAATCGACGCTCCAAATCCTGATTTAGAACCGGATTTAGATGCAGAAATATTAAGATTTGAGCCAGAGGCGAGATAAATCAGGGTGGACGAAGCAGTAATATTGGTTACCGCACTTCCGTCCGTGGTGGCAGATATAGACGAAACCGTCGGACTTCCCGACGTCGTTATATTGACCACACTCTTTGCTTCCCATTTTGCATAGAAGGTCGTGTCGCGTGTAATATTCAAGCCGCTATCAGCGCTTATAAGTCCGCTGTAAGTACCGGTGGATTCATCGTACGAGGTGTACCACTCTATGATGTAATGGCTGAGCGTTGCGTTGAACTTGGAGTTGTTCATCGCCGCAGCGGTAGTAGTGTTGGTATAGGGGTTGAATATTCCCTCGGACACCTTTCCGCTTGCGATATTTAGGCTCACCGTGCCACAGTTGATGTTGGTGACGTAGTTTACGGTATACATTATTTCATCAACCCATTTGCCGTAGACGGTTAAATTAGTGCTCTTGCCCGAGGTGTTGTAAATGGGCACCGTGCAAGCCGCGTCTGCATACCATCCGTCAAAGTAGGGCTCTCCGCCCAAAACGGTAGGAACGTCAAACTCAACCGGCACTGCCGCTGAAAATACCACCGGATTAGGGTTGGTGATATTCTGACTGAATTCGGAAAGCTTATATTTACTTCCGTCATAAACCCAGTTGTAAGTGATTGTATACTGCGTCCAGACGTAAATACCGTTACCGCAATCTACCGAGGTATATTCCGCCTTCGCCAAATTTGCGTTTACTCCCGCCGAATTTGACATTCCGGCTATACCGTTTGCAGTTTGCGTTTCCGTATATATTGCCGTGAAATTACCCGAGGTTCCGGAGAAGCCGCCGTTTCCTTCGGTAATCTGCAGCGTTATGCCGGATGCGCCGGTGAGATTAAGCTTCGCACCGGAAGACTTCGGGGTAATTCTGCCTGCGAGATCTCCGATGACCGTCAAGCTACCCTCAACGTTAAGCTCCGACGAAACGCTGCGAAACTCTGTGGGATAGTAGTTGTTAACCGCTACTATCGATGGCGAATAATCGGTTGCGCCATCGCCAAAATTATCATAGAATATCATACTTGAGCCTGAGTTCACCGTTAGGCTTGCGCCTTTGCCAACGTTAAGGCTTGAGCCCGGCAGGAACTTGAAATCGCTCGTGAAGGCATAAGTATAGCTTCCGGTCAAATAAAGCTGCATTTTGTAGGAAACCGGGAAGTATACGGTAGCAAGGTCAACGTCCCTTTCTACAAGGTTTTCAACTATCGTAATGTGCATCTTGAGTGCGCCCGAAGTAATCTTGCCGGCAAGAGTGATATCGGTCCTTGCCTTCTTGTCGGGGCGGTAATTACCGCCGTCGGCAAAATTGCTCTGATAGTCGCCCGCCGCATCGTAATTGAAGACTGCCTCGCCCGACTCCATAATAAAGAGCGCCTCATCATTCTTGCTCGTATTACTGTCAGCGGGAGCAAGAATTACCATATCCGTGGCATTATATGACGGCCACGACTCATATGTGGTAATATAAAGGTTTATCGACTTATATCCCGTGAACAAGCTTGCAAGTCCGATTATCCTTGCTCCGTGCTTACAGGTAAGCTCGGATTGAATATTAGGCATATCAAAGATGTTGAAGGGTGTTGATTTTCCGGGATCATACAAGCCTACAGTCGCAGAACCACCACCGAAGTCGTATATTACGAACGGCATATAAATCGTACCCGTCGCGGTTGCGGTCACGGTTGTGGTATTATTGGTCGCCTCCGTGATATATCCATAGGCGTTCAACGTGCCATCAATAGATATGCTGGATTTCTCCTGCATCTCAATCATTGCAAAGTTTCTCGAGGTTACACCGGCGGGGCCGAGGTTGGTTATGGGGCTCGTGCTGTTCGCTTTTTCATCAGCGGTCAGCGAATATCCCTGGCCTCTGATACCGAGCACTCCGCCTATTGTAAGCGTACCCTTTACCGTGAACGAAACGTTGCTTTTAAGAATAACCTTGTTGGAGAGCGTGGGCGTGTACTGACCGTTTTCCTCTTTGATAACGTCGCCAACTTTGGCTTCGAAGTTGTTTGTCTCGCCGCTAAGGTCGTTAACCGAATCGGAATCTACTACTCCGTTACCGGAGCTGTGTCCGCCGACACGGTTAATTACATTGCCGTTGATATCGTACGGTATAAGAAGAGTAAGATTACTCGGGATTGTAGCATTTTTCGTTATTTCGTGCTTAAAGGGGTTATCTTCTGCCGCAAGAGTTTTTGCCGCAGCAGCGAAGGTTTTTTGAACCACTGTCTCTTTACCTTCGTCGTCGGTGGTATATATTCTGTACGCACTAAAGCTCTGCATTGCGACGAGAGTGTAGGCGTTTTTGGAGTTTTCCGATTTAATTGCCGTATTATAGCACTCGGCGAGTGCCTGGTCTATATTTCCGTAGTAGGTTCTCACATCGGCCGAGGTTCCGACGTAGCTATAGCAGGTCGGAAGGAGCGGAAGATTCAGTACGAAATCGGCATCATCAAATTCCCCTATGTCAAAATTGTTCTTTATCCACTCGTCTCTTCCTTTTTCTTTGTCACTCAAAACCGAGGCGATATCCGAGATATCCGCGCCTCCCGCCTTTACCAAGGCGTCGTATATGTCAACTACGCCGGAAGTGCAGGCTGAATGCTCTGTTGGCTTGTAATCATCAATTTTAGAGGTGTACACGAGGTTTGCAATAGTTATAGGTGCTTTCTCCGTGCCTTCTTTATCGTAAATATACGTGTCACCCGTATTCTTTGCAGTAACGGTAGCTGTAAAGGTGACGGTTTCACCTACGAACGAGGGCTTCTGCTCGGTCATTGTTGCAACGAGATAATCGGGTTTTATAACGAATTCATGTCTTTCGGATATAATCTGTCCCGTGGTGTTGTCGATGATTTTGTAGTAGTGTTTACCTGCCGCGACTCCTATGTCGTCAAAATTGTTTATCCCACTTCCGTCA
>JAZLCX010000030.1:0-35681 GCA_045614425.1 Eubacteriales bacterium
GTTGCAACGAGATAATCGGGTTTTATAACGAATTCATGTCTTTCGGATATAATCTGTCCCGTGGTGTTGTCGATGATTTTGTAGTAGTGTTTACCTGCCGCGACTCCTATGTCGTCAAAATTGTTTATCCCACTTCCGTCAAGACGGTAATAAGCCTCAAAGAGCGGCTCGACGGTATAATCATCGGGGGAAGTAAAGCCGTACACAGCCATACCGAGCTCGTTTAATTCGGGCGTATGGCGTTTTCCGTCAAAGTACGCCTCGCTCGTAAAGCAGGGGTTGGTATCCGAGGTAGCGGAGTCAACGTCGCTCTTCGTTTTCTGAACGATCAGCCATGAGGCAGAGCCGACAATCGATGTCGCGAGAAGTATGAACATAAATATGAGTATGACTTTGTTGCCAAATCTTTTCACAGCCGATCGCTCCTTTCTTAAAATTTTATATTTTTAACACTTATACTGAGGTCTTACTCGGTCTCAACGATTCTTGCCGAGGCTGAAAATTTCGTAATTTTCGTTTCGCCATTCGCTTTGTTGCTTATATACTTGCCGAAACAGTGGCGGAAGTTAGCCGGTGTTTCCGCATCCTTAAGCATTTCGGGAATATTCAAGACGAATTCCACACCGAATGTAAATGTTCCGCTATCACCAAGGCCCGAAACCGTACCTGTCGCAATTAGTGCATCTCCGAGATTTTGAATATTCGAAACGGCAGTCTTATTCTCACCCACCAGCGTATTAACGCCGCTTACGCTTCGGTAATAAGTACCGTCGTCAACCGTCTCAAAGAGCTTATATCCCGAGCCGCCGTCAAGTATGTTTTCGTAGGTCAGGGTGACCACGTAGGTTATTGAGTTTTCGTATTCAAGTCCCTTTTCGGAAAGCCGCTCTTTAAGCTTATCGACGTCAACGTCGCAGGTCACTATTATTGAGCCCGTGTCCGACGGCTTGCCATCGGGGGCGAGGAAATGAAGCGAGCTATATCTCGAAATGTATATACCCTTTTGTTCAAGTTCGCCGTTCTCACCGTAAACGTACTCGGGGATGCTTATGTAATCATCCGACATATAGACGCCTTCGGTTACAACGCCGAACGTGGTTGTGGAGGAAACGTAAACCGGTGAGGTAACAAACCAGGATGAAAAGCCGACGCTGAAAAGAGACGTCAAAACAAAAACGGGAAATATTAAAAGCACAGCCGTCATTTTTTTCATTACCGATTTCCTCCTATTTATAAAGAATTATATAATACATACACGCGTATATTTTATGATATCACAAAACGGCGTAAAAATCAATGTTTTTTGGACAAATGTAAAACCTTACCAAATATTTTGTAAGGTTCAACAAAAATAATATTTTTGGGCAAAATACTTGACAAGTGACAAATATTTTTTCTGTAGCCGAAAAAAATATGACTTTTAAGGCTCTCCATTCCTTTTTTCAGCCATTATCAATCCAAAAAGCTTCGGCGCGGTTATGCATACTAAAGTTGTCATTATTTGTTTGCTTTAATGGCGAGTTTTAAGGCTTTAATCATCGACATTTTGCGACACGGTATGCTTTTTGTGCTTACATCCTCTCAGTGTTTGCTGAATCTGTTTTTTTATTTGTCGGCGAATTTTATTTTCCTGCAAATCTGCCGTTTCAGTCTGTGGAGTCTGTTTTCAATCCTTTTTCTGTACGCATACAGAGACTCGCTAATACAAGTGCTCGGAGCTGCCTTTTTAGAATTTTAGGCTTTTATGCATTTCGCATAATGATTTTTCGCTTTTCAAAAGCTCGCTTTTTTGAAAAATCATAAAAAAACAAGGACGCTGTGTCGGGCACAGCGTCCTTTTATGTAGAATTTATGAGAGCATCAGAATATGCCGAAGCAACCGCAAAGAGCGAATATCGCAGAAACTCCGATGCAAGCAGACGAGAAGAAGAACAGGCGCGCAAACATCTTATTGCGTCCCTCGGTTGTTGCGACCGAAGAGCCCGAATATGCCGCAAGCATAAGTCCGCCGCAGCTCGAAAGAGGGCTGAACGCCGCAGCGTTTGCACCGATGCAGACACCGACGACGAGCGCTATCGGGCTTACACCGGGAAGAGCCTCTACAAGCGCGGGAACGGTGGGAATAAGCGTGGGCATTACGACACCCGATGCCGAGGACACCCAGGACATAACGCCTGCAAGGATTGTGATTATTGCCGCCGCAGTCCATTTGCCCATAAGCTTTGAGAGAAGGTCGGAGAGAAGGTCTATTCCGCCGAGGTCGGTTACAAGAGAAATAAGAACGCCGACACCCGTAATCATAAGAAGTGTGTTCCACGGAATTGCCTTGATTGCCGCGCCCTCATCGGCAAAGCCAGAGATGAGAAGAACTACCGAAACGGCAAAGGAAATAAGTCCGATGTTAATGCTGAACACGGTTGAAAGAACCGCAACCGCTACGATACCGAGAAGTGTGCATATATGAGCAAGCTCAAACTTGTCGCTTTCAATAGCTGCCGCCGTGTTTGCTTCGGGATTCTCTTTATATCTATGCCATTTGAATACGAAGAAGTAAAGAACAGCAGCAACGAAGAGCATAATGAGGAACATCAGAAGAGCTGCGGGAAGCTCAACACCGGTGATTCCGGCCTCTTTAGACTTCTCAATAGCAACGATTCCGGTGGGGGTAATCGGTGAAAGTCCGCCGGCAAATGCACCGACTGCGCCGAAAAGAAGGAAGCTTATCGGTTCAACCTTACACTCTATCGCAAGAGCCATAGCAAGCACCGACATAAGAGCCGTCGTAGAGATAAGTCCGGGGCCGATTGCCGAAATTACAGCGCCGAGAACGAAAAGGACTACGGGAATGAGCTTTACCCTTCCGCCGCAGAGCTTAATCGCCTTTCTCGCGAGAAGCTCAAGTGTTTTGTTGTTCTGCGCAATGCAGAAGAGGAACATAATGCCGAGAAGCATTATAAAAAGTGAGTTATTGAAATAACCGATAACGGTTTTGTCGGTAACACCGGCTATTCTGGCAAGTATAAGCGCAAGCGCTATTGAAACAACACCGGTGTTCTTTTTGAGAAGAGTACCGATGGCAATTGCCGCAGCCAGAAATACTAATGATAGGATCGCATAGAACATAATATTTCCCTCCGAAATTTTTAATGCGCTCACGCGCACATAATGACATAGTAAAATTCTACCACAGTGACAGAAAAAAGTCAAGACGAAAGATATACAAAAAGCGAGGCGAAACTACATTATTTTTTGATAGTTTTCTATGGACTGATCCTCGTTGTAGGTCGGGTCGCCGGGGTCAATGCCGTTCATATGCTGCATCATTATATACGCCCTTTTTCGAAGCTCCTCTGCCGACTCGCGCGGCGAAAGAGTTTTGTCGGCATATATAGGCTCTGCGATATGTAAATCAACAAAAGGACCTTTGCCGAAAATCCTTCGCCAGCCCTTACGTTTGCGGAAGGACATGGTTATGGGAATCAATGGCTTTTCATACTTTACGGCATAAGAGAACACAGCGGGCTTAAGCGGTCTTATATCTGGGTAAAAATACCACATAGAGCCCTCGGGAAAGACGTGAAGCCATTTTCCGCTTGACACCACCCCGTCCATCGCCCGTTTGAACGAAATCATGGCGTGTATATTGTCCTCGGGGATTGGCATCGCACCAAGCATTCTCATAAACGGCTGAAACCCTGTTTCAAGGTTGTTCTTCCACGCCGGAAAATAGCTGATATGAGGGCGTATTGCCTTGAGTACTGCGAGGTAATCCCACATAAACACGTGGTTTGAAACGGTAATCGCCCCGTTTTTTAATTCCTTTTTATGCTTTCTGAGGTTTGCCTTGCCGTATATTCTTAGGCCGTGCGTAAGATGCATAAGCGGAAATACCACAGTATGCAAAAGAACTGCCGCAAAGGCTCTTTTTATGCGAAAGGCTGCTCCGCGTGGCATATATTCGTAATTTTCGTCGAGCTTAAGCGGACGGGTACGCTCCAGGCTCAGCATATGACTGTCGCTTCGCTCGGGATAGTTATAATCTAAGTCGTGCCGGTAATACATAATCCGCTCCCCTCTTTTTTATTCGTACAGATAATGTTATACCATAAAATTCGACACGAGTCAACATTATTATAATTTTAAGATTCGGTTTTTTACCAAATTATTCTAAAAATCATATACTGCTATTGGCTGTAAGACCTCCCCGTTTCTGACACTCGGCAAATTAAGGAGATTTTACAGTCAAAAAAACGGGTCGGCATAAAAATTCCCGGCTCGGATATGTAAAAAGAAAAGGAGAATAAAATGGCAACCTTTTTCAACCAGGCATCCCTATCATACGGCGGAGGCGTGTTAAATTCCAACACCACCGAAGCGGAGCTTCTCTCCGGTCTTTCGATTACGAAAACGGCAGTTAACACGACCTACGAAGCGGGCGGCAGCGTAGTTTACGTTGTCACCGTCACGAATATGGGCGGCTCGGCTTATAACGGGCTCACCGTAACCGATGATCTCGGAGCTTATACCACCGCGGGCGGTACGACAGCCGTTCCCCTCACCTACGTTGACGGCTCTATCCTCTACTACCTTAACGGCACGCAGCAGCCTGCTCCCACAGTCACTGCGGTAGGAAATCTTGAAATAAGCGATATAAATCTTCCGCCCGACAGTACTGCAACCTTCATCTATGAAGCAAGGGTTAACGAATTCGCCCCAATAGCCGAGGAGTCGGTTATAACGAACACCGCCTCAACCAACGGCGGCGCGGGCGTCGGCGTCATCTCGGATTCGGCAACAATTGAGGTTAACGAAGCACCCGTGTTAACTATTGCGAAGGCTGTTTGCCCCGCGGTAGTTACAGACAACGGTCAGTTGACCTACACCATTATAGTGCAGAATCTCGGCAACACCCCCGTTATTGCAACCGATAACGTCATTATTAACGACACCTTCAACCCTATACTCTCGGATATAACCGTAACTCTTAACGGTGCGCCTCTCACAGAAGGGGCGGGCTACACCTACAATGAGGCCACCGGCGAGTTTGCTACAACCGACGGCACTGTGACAGTGCCTGCCGCAACCTACGTCCAGGACCCCGTAACAGGCGTTATAACAACGACTCCGGGCGTAGCAACCCTCACCGTGAGCGGTACTGTATAACAGCCTTGAAGCTCGCCTGAAAAATTCAAGCGCGGTGCAGCGACTGTTAAATAGGTAAAATTATAGCCATACGCAAACCACCTCGGTGTGTACGTATGGCTTTTTATTATTTTTTAAAGGAAACAAGCTCGGTCAAATCCTTGCGTTTTTTAACACGGAGGGTGTCCTCTGCCCTTTTGTAGCCGAGAGTGATGACAATGCGCACAGCACCGTCAACGTTACAGACGCGGCGAAGCTTTTCATCCTCAAGCCAACCGATAATACAGGTGTCAAGGCCTTGTGCCGCCGCCTCGAGCGTGATATGTGCGGTGAGTATTCCTATATCTATGGAACGGAAATCGTTGTCCTTAGCCTTCGAGCAGAATGCCGCCTTTTCATTGTAATCAGCTTCGGAAATAACTATCATAACGGGGGCATCGTATGCAAATCTGTTAGCGCCGCCCTCGGTTATTCCCAAGGCGACTTGGCGCGCCGACTCTCCCGTACAAACGGTTATATGATAAGGCTGGCTGTTGCAAGCTGACGGCGCGAGCCTTGCAGACTCAAGTATTGCCGAAATCTTTTCTTCTTCAACGGCTCTTGTGCTGTCGTAGCTTCGGCAGGACTGCCTGGCTTTTACAATCTCGGTAAAATTCATTTCTGTTCTCCTCATTTTTTCCTTTATCTGAGTATAACACAAATCGCGCACATTTTCAAGATTCCATTTTCCATCAAGAGAAAATCCGACAGGGATTTCTCTTCCCTATCGGATTTTAAGGATTTTATTTAATTTCTACTATCCAGCCTTCAGGAGCTTCAAGGCGTCCCATCTGGATACCCGTGAGAGTTTCATAAAGCTTTTTGGTAACGGGTCCCATCTCCTTCATACCTGCGGGGAAGGCGATTTCACGACCGTGGTCAACTATCTTTCCAACGGGAGAGATAACCGCAGCCGTACCGCAAAGTCCGCACTCTGCGAAGGAGTCAAGCTCGTCCTTGGAGATAACTCTCTCCTCAGCGGAAAGACCGAGATAGTCGCGTGCAACTACCATCAAGGATCTGCGAGTGATAGACGGAAGAATACTGTCGGACTTAGGAGTAACGACTCCGCCGTCCTTGGTAACGAAAATTACGTTTGCTCCGCCGGTTTCCTCAATAGTGGTGTGTGTTGCTGCGTCGAGATATATGTTCTCGTCATATCCTGCCTCGTGAGCGTCAACGATGTTGTAAAGGCTCATTGCATAGTTAAGACCTGCCTTGATATGACCGGTTCCGTGAGGTGCTGCACGGTCGAGGTCGGAAAGTCTTACGGTAAGCGGCTTAACTCCGCCCTTGAAGTAAGGTCCTACCGGTGTAACGAGAATACGGAACTGATACTCGGTTGCGGGCTTAACGCCGATAACCGCGTTTGTTCCCATCATATAAGGTCTGATGTAGAGAGTAGCGCCCGAGCCGAAGGGGGGAACGTAAGCAAGGTTTGCCTTTACTACCTTCTTGACAGCCTCTATAAACTTCTCCTTGGGGTAAACGGGCATCTTAAGTCTTTTTGCCGAATCCTCAAGACGCTGTGCGTTGAGGTCGGGGCGGAACGTAACCACTCTGCCATCCTCGGTGGTGTATGCCTTAAGTCCCTCGAAGCAGGTCTGTGCGTACTGGAATACGCAAGCGCACTCGTTAAGGGTTACTGTGTGGTCGGCGGTAAGAGTACCCTCGTCCCACTTTCCGTCCTTGTAATTAGAAACGAAGCTGTAATCGGTTTCCATATAGCCGAAGCCAAGGGAAGCCCAATCAATATTTTTCTTTTCCATAATATTTCACTTTGCCTCTCTGTAATTAGTTTTTGTAATCTTTTCCCAAAGCGAGAGCCTTCATATTAAGGTCCTTAAGAGCCGCTTTCTTCGGGGGAACAAGCTTTTCAACAACCTCTGCCGTACCGTCAAAGGAAAGTTCGGGGTTGTTTTCAAGAAGATGGCCGACGATAATCATATTGGCAAGAGTTCCGATGCCGTTATCCTTTGCCATCTGAGTTGCGGGAATATAGAATACACTAACGTCCTCTCTTTCAACTTTTGCGTCTATAAGCGAGGAGTCAATATAAATCTGTCCGCCGGGTGCTACCGTATCTACGTACTTCTGAAGAGACGGTAAATTCATTGCGATAAGAACGTCGGGAACGGTAATAATGGGAGAGCCGACGGGTGTGTCCGAAAGAATTACGTTACAGTTTGCAGTACCGCCGCGCATTTCGGGTCCGTAGGAAGGCAGCCAGGATACCTGAATGCCGTCAAGGAGTCCCTTGTAAGCAAGGAACTTTCCGGAGAACAGAATTCCCTGTCCGCCGAAGCCTGCAATAAGGATTTGAGTAGTCTTCATATTAATTCTCCTCCTTTTTGCTTTTATCCTTATATTCGCCTATGGGATAATAAGGAAGCATATCAGTTTCAATCCATTTAAGCGCTGCCTCGGGCGTCATACCCCAGTTGGTAGGACAAGCCGAAACAACCTCAACAAGAGAAAATCCCTTGCCGTCAATCTGATTCTGGAACGCCTTTTTGATAGCCTTCTTTGCAGCCTTTACGTTCTTTACGTTGTTAACCGCAACTCTTGCTATATACTCGGGTGCTTCAAGCGTTGCAAGCATTTCGCTTACACGGATGGGCCATCCGCAGTGCTTTACGTCACGGCCGTAAGGAGAGGTCTGAGTGACCTGACCGGGAAGGCTGGTAGGAGCCATCTGTCCGCCCGTCATACCGTAAATCGCGTTGTTTACGAAAATAACAGTGATGTTTTCACCTCTTGCGGCGGAGTGTACGGTTTCCGCCATACCGATAGATGCAAGGTCTCCGTCACCCTGATAGGTGAATACTATATTGTCGGGACGGCATCTCTTAATGCCCGTAGCAACCGCCGGAGCTCTTCCGTGCGGAGCCTCTATCATGTCGCATGCAAAATAGTCGTACGCCATAACCGCACATCCGACGGGAGCTACTCCTATTGCCTTGCCTTCTATACCAAGCTCGTCCATGACCTCTGCTACCAAACGGTGAATAATTCCGTGAGGACAGCCGGGGCAGTAATGGAACGGTGCGTCTGTAAGTGCCTTTGGCTTTTCAAATACTACTGCCATGATCAAGCCTCTCCTTTCTCTGCCTTCTGAATTGCAACGAGCACCTCTTCGGGACTCGGAATCATACCGCCGGTGCGATTGCAAAGATAAACCGGCTTTTTGCTTTCGGTTGCAAGCTTTATATCCTCGATCATCTGACCCATATTAAGCTCTACCGAGATAAATGCCTTGACCTTGTCAGCGGCTGCCTTGAGAGCTGCCGTCGGGAAGGGCCAGAGGGTGATAGGTCTTATAAGTCCAACCTTGATACCCTGACTTCTTGCAGCTGCAACAGCATTCTTGGCAACACGCGAAGCAATACCGAATGCAACGACGCAGTACTCGGCGTCATCCATCATATATTCCTCGAACATAGCCTCGGTCTCTTCGATGAGCTTATACTTCTCATAGCGCTCGAAGTTCTTCTTTTCAAGCTGGTCGGGCTTAAGGTAAAGAGAATTAACGATATTGTGAGGACGCTTGCACTCGGTACCTGTGAGTGCCCAGGGCTTCTCGTAAACCGTAGGCTCGGTGTCCTCGAAAACAATGGGCTCCATCATCTGTCCGATAGTACCGTCTGCAAGAATCATTGTTGTCATAAGATATTTGTCGGCAAGGTCAAAGCCCTTTATGGTAAGGCTTGCCATTTCCTGTACCGATGCAGGAGCAAGAACGATCATACGGTAGTCACCGTGACCGCCGCCCTTGGTAGCCTGGAAATAATCCGACTGTGAGGGCTGTATTCCTCCAAGTCCGGGGCCGCCTCTCTGTACGTTTACAACGAGTGCGGGCACGTCCGAGCCTGCTATGTAGCTGAGTCCCTCGGTTTTAAGCGAAATTCCGGGGCTTGAGGATGAGGTCATAACGCGCATTCCCGCTGCAGCCGCTCCGTAAACCATATTTATTGAGGCTATCTCGCTCTCCGCCTGAAGAAATACGCCTCCGATTTTGGGCATTTTCTTTGCCATATATGCGGCAATCTCGGTCTGGGGAGTGATGGGATAACCGAAGTAGTGTCGGCAACCTGCTCTTATCGCAGCCTCTGCGATAGCTTCGTTGCCCTTCATTAAAATTCTTTCAGCCATGATTTTTCTCCTTACTTTTCAACAGAAATTATGCAATCCGGGCACATAGTTGCGCAGAAGGCACAGCCTATACATTTTTCCTCGTCCTTCATAAATGCGGGCGAATAACCCTTTCCGTTGAGCTTGTCATCCGCAATCGCAAGACAGCCCTTGGGGCAAGCGCCGACGCAAAGTCCGCAGCCCTTGCACTGCTCTGTGTTAAATTTTACCTTTGCCATTTATTTTCCTCCTTACAGGCCTGTCGCGGAAACTCAGTCCGGCAGGTCGAAATATTTCTTTTGAAGTGTCAGTGGAAATACCGGTATTTCGGTAATTTCCGCCGCTATCTCCGCCTTTGCCGTGTGCATCCATAGCGGAAGACCGGATATAAGGCATAATTCATTAATAAATTCAATAGAATCAAGAAGCGTTTCCTTCGTCGTGTATTCACCGAGATTCGAGTTGTTGACAATACAGGTAAATGAAATACCCGATGCCGCCTCTATCTCCCTCATAATCTCAAGAGCATCCTTCGGTGTTTTCGTAAGAGGTCTGTGACAGTTAGCGACGAATGCCGCGCAGTAATCGTTTTCCTTTTTTATCGCATCGGCGAATCTGCCGAGCGCATAAGCGCCTCTGTCGTCGCCCCCGATATCCAATACACCGAAAACCGATTTATCCTGTACCGGTCGGTAGCTCTCCGGCGGAAGTGCCGGAAGGTCTACGTTGGTGTTGGCATAGCGCGGCGAAATCAGTGTAACGCCCGCCTCGGACAGCTCCTTTTCGCTGTCCTTTGTGCGAAAGTAGGGGTTTACTATGTCAAGGTCGGCAATGCAAACCCTCTTTCCCTCTCGCGCAAGGCTAAGCGCATAGTTTACGGCAATATTCGTTTTTCCGCTGCCGTAATGTCCGAGAAAGATTGTTAATCTTTTTTGTTCCATAATATTTTCCGTCCTACGCCGTCGCGGCATAGGGATTCTTTACAGTAGTTTTCTTATAATTTTTCCGCTGGTCGTTTTGGGAAGAGACTCGTAGAATTCTACTATTCTCGGGTACTTATACGGTGCCGTGCGTGATTTAACGTAATTCTGAATCTCACGCTTAAGCTCGTCAGTGCCCTCGTAGCCCTTCACAAGAACTATGCTCGCCTTTACAACCTGTCCCCTTATTTCATCGGGAGCGGCGGAAACACCGCACTCAAGAACGTAAGGAAGCTCCATAATGACGTTTTCGATCTCAAACGGACCTATGCGGTATCCCGACGATTTGATAACGTCATCGGCGCGTCCGACGTACCAGAAGAAGCCTTCCTCATCGCGCCACGCAAGGTCGCCCGTGTGATAATATCCGTCGCGCCAGGTTTCCTTTGTAATCTCTGCGTTGCCGTCGTATGCGTACGCGAGTCCGGGGGGAAGTCCCTTTGAGATATTGATGCAGATTTCTCCGCTCTCACCGACTGCAACCTCTTTGCCCTCGGGGTTAAGAAGATGTACGTCGTAAAGCGGCACGGGCTTACCCATAGAACCGATTTTATAGCTTCCGCCCGCGAGGTTACCTATGATGAGAGTGCTCTCGGACTGACCGAAGCCCTCCATAATTTTAAGTCCCGTGCATTTTTCAAACTGACGGAACACCTCGGGGTTAAGCGCCTCACCCGCTGTTGACGCGTGCTCAATCGAGGAAAGGTCAAAGCGCGTAAGGTCCTGCTTGATAAGCATTCTGTACATCGTGGGGGGTGCGCAGAAGGTGGTGATGTTATATTTTGCAAACAGAGGCAAAATCTTCTCGGGGTCGAATCTGTCGAAGTCGTAAACGAAGTTTGCAGCCTCAGAGAGCCTCTGGCCGTAGAGCTTACCCCACATTGCCTTCGCCCATCCCGTATCCGAGATTGTGAGGTGAAGTCCGTCGGGGTTGACCTGATGCCAATATTTTGCCGTTATGAAATGACCAAGGGGATACTTGTAGCTGTGCGCCGCAATTTTGGGATAACCCGAAGTTCCCGAGGTGAAGAACATAAGCATCGGGTCGCTTCCGCACGGAGCATCTTCCGTACGGTCAAAGCGGCTGCTGTACATGCCGTATTCCTCATTGAAATTGCGCCAGCCTTTGCGCTCGCCGCCAACGAGGATTTTATGTACGAGTCCTTTGCAGTTTACCGATGCTCTGTCAACAGAGTCGGCAACCTCGCCGTCTGCCGTACAAAGTATAGCCTTTACGTTCGCTGCCTCGAAGCGGTATGCAAAATCCTTTTCGAGAAGCTGGTTGGGTGCGGGGATTGCAACCGCGCCGAGCTTATGAAGAGCAAGCACCGCAAACCAGAACTGGTAGTGACGCTTGAGAACAAGCATGACTCTGTCACCCTTCTTGATGCCGAGGGATTTGAAATAATTTGCCGTTCTCGCGGATTCCTTCATCATATCCTTGAACGTGAACCTGCGCTCAGTACCATCGCCGCTTATATGAAGCATGGCAAGCTTGTCGGGCTTTGTTCTTCCGAGCTTGTCGACAACGTCAAAGGCGAAATTGAATTTTTCCTCGTCCTTGAAGGCAATCTTCGTAAGTATACCGTTTTCTTCGGTGGGAATTATAAAATCGTGATAAATACGGCGCTCGGTGTCTGCCTCGCGACGCTTGGTAAGGGCGGAAACCGCAGCCTCCTGCTCACCGATTCTCGCCGCCTGGTTACGAAGAACTATTGCGTAGAACGTACAGTCCTCTCCGTTTACCGCTATCATTCCGTGCGGTGTGCCGGAGTCGTAATATATGCAGTCGCCGGGATTTAATATCTCGGTGTTCGAGCCAATCTGAATTTTCATGCTGCCGCTGATAACGATATCGCACTCCTGACCCTCGTGAGTCACAAGGTCGACGGGCGCACTTTCCGCGCCCTCGCGATAGTTCATTTCCATGTAAAGCGGCAGGGCGATACGGTTGCGGAAGCCTTGCGCAAGGTTGAAGCCCACCATATTGTGAGCCTCCTCGATTCTCTGTCCCTCTCCTCTTCTCGTCAGAGCATAGGAGCGCAGCTTCGGGCTTTTACCCTCAAGAATATCGCTCATATCTACGCCGAAATTCAGAGCACAGTGGTAAAGAAAGGCGATGCTGAGATTGCGGTTGCCCGCCTCGGACTCCTCGTACTCCTTTTCACTTATGCCTGTTCGTTCGGCCATTTCCTTAACAGAGAGACCGGTGATGATACGAAGCTCCTTCAATCGGTCGGCTATCTGTTTGAGTTTATGTTCCATTTCGTTTAAATTCTGTTCCACATTGCACCTCTAAAGCAGCACATAGTTAATAGATATATTATATCAAAACGTGCGCGCGATTGTCAATACCTTTCTGCATTACCCGCTTTTTTATTAAAGCTTGTTGCGGATAATCTTTCCGCTTATAGTCTTAGGCAATTCCTTGCGGAATTCGACTATTCTCGGATATTTATACGGAGCGGTATGAAGCTTGACGTAATTCTGTATTTCCTTTTTGAGTTCGTCCGTGCCCTCGACACCGTCAACAAGAACGATACAAGCCTTAACGACCTGGCCGCGAACCTCATCGGGAGCGGCGCAAACGCCGCACTCAAGCACGTACGGAAGCTCCATAATGGTTGACTCGATCTCAAATGGACCGATACGGTAGCCCGAGGACTTAATAACGTCATCGGCGCGTCCTACATACCAGTAGTAGCCCTCCTCGTCACGCCAAGCGACGTCGCCCGTGTGATACATTCCGTCATGCCATACGCTGTCGGTTGCCTCTTTATTAAGATAATAGCCGAGGAATACTCCGCACGAGGTTTTGGGTTCGGTGTGAATAACGATTTCTCCGCTGACACCGTCGGCGACGGGATTTCCGTCGGGGTCGACAAGGTCAATACCGTATCCGGGAACCGGCTTGCCCATTGCTCCGGGCTTAAGCTTCGTTCCGAGAAGGTTTGCGATTCCGAGCGTCATTTCGGTCTGACCGAAGCCCTCGGCAATGCGAAGTCCGGTCGCCTTTTCGAACTGATAGAAGACCTCGGGGTTAAGCGCCTCTCCGGCAGTGGTCGCGTGGCGTATCGAGGAAAGGTCGTACTGACTCAAATCCTGCTTTATAAGCATTCTGTACATCGTGGGAGGCGCACAGAATGTTGTGATTCCGTATTTTGCAAACATCGGCAAAATCTTTTTAGAATCAAATCTGTCAAAGTCGTATGTGAATACTGCTCCCTCGCAAAGCCACTGACCGTAGAGTTTGCCCCAGAGAGCCTTTCCCCATCCCGTTTCGGAAATGGTGAAGTGAATGCCGTCCTCTTCGCAGAGGTGCCAGTATTTAGCGGTAACGAAGTGGCCGAGAGCATATTTGTACGAATGCATGGCCATCTTGGGATATCCCGTCGTTCCGGATGTGAAGAGCATAAGCATGGGGTCGTTTCCGCACGGAGCGTCAGGCTCGCGGACGTAACGGCGGCTGAAGAGCGAATACTCCTTGTCAAAGCTGTGCCAGCCCTCGCGGTCGCCGCCGACAATCACCTTAGTAAGCGACATTCCGGTAGCTGCCTCCGCAAGCTCTGCCTGGTGGGCGGTATCTCCGTCCGCGGTGCACACGATCGCGCTGACTCCTGCCGCCTTGAAGCGATATGAGAAGTCGTGCTCAACGAGCTGATTCGTAGCGGGGATAGCTATTGCGCCAAGCTTATGCAATCCGAGAATTGCAAACCAGAACTGATAGTGTCTTTTAAGCACAAGGATGACACGGTCGCCGCGCTTGATGCCGAGAGACTTAAAGTAGTTGGCGCTCTGCGAGGATGCGTCTTTTATATCCTTAAAGGTGAATCTGCGCTCGGTCATATCGTCGGATACGTGTATCATAGCGAGCTTATCCGGCTCTCTGCGAGCGATTTCGTCGACGGTATCGAAGGCGAAGTTGTACTTGTCCTCGTCTTTGTAGTTTATGTCAAGAAGGACTCCGTTTTCGTCCTCCTCGGTCTTAATGAACTTCTCACAGAGAAGAGGCTTCTTGGAAGCCGAGTGACCGCTCTTCGCCACGTACATAGGCTGGTCGGTAGCATCACTCGCCATTATCATTGCAAGGAAGACGCAATCCTCACCGTCAATGGCAATCATGCCGTGCGGAGTCGAGGATTTGAAGAATATGCTGTCGCCCTCACGCAAAATCTCCTCGCGGTCGCCTACGCGGATACGCATTGCGCCCTTGATTACCATATCAAATTCCTGACCTGCGTGAGTAACGGTATTAATCGGCAGCTTCTGAAGCTCCTCGGAATACTCGTACGTTACCCAGTACGGAGTCGCCATCTTCTGACGGAAGAGGGGGGCCATATCCTGAATAGTTATGCCGTCCTCACTGGCAGTTACAAGTCCTTCGCCGCGTCTTGTGACAGTATAACCCGAAAGCTTTGCGCTGTGTCCCTCAAGAATATCGGTAAGCTCTATTCCGCACACCTTTGCGCACTTATGTATAAATGTAAACGGCAAATCCACAGTGCCGCTTTCGTAGATGCTGTACGTCTCTTCCGACACCTCGGTCTTCTCCGCCATTTCAGCTACACTGTATCCGAGAATCTGACGCATTTCCCTGATACGTTCAGCTATAATTTGTAACTGATTTTCACTTGATTGCTTAGACATAATCTCCGTCCTCCAAAACATAAATAAAAACAAAAAACGCCTCAAGAAACGATTCTTGAGACGAGTAACTATACCCGCGGTACCACTCAAATTACGGAAAATCCGCCACTTCAGGTTCAAACAAACCCTATCCCTTAACGCAGGCAACGGAAAACCCTGGCAAACACTCGGGCTTTCGACTCGGAAGTGATGGGCAACTTCGGTTATTTGCTATCGGCTCGCACCGTCCGCCGACTCTCTGAAAAATCAAACTCACCGTACCGTCTTCGTCACAGTCTTTCTTTATTAATCATATTTTACCACGTAAAAAACAAAAAGTCAAATCTTTTTTAATAGTAAAAAGGGCAAAATTTTAAACTGTTTCCGAGATTATTTTGTACAATATCGCCAAATATGTTTATTTTTTTCATTTTTACTATTGACAAAAAGCGATTTTGGTGATTAAATATACTTGTTGAAATTTAGGTATTTTAAAGACGATGACGGAAATCTTGTCCATTTTCCGAATGTTACAGAGAGTCGGCGGTTGGTGTAAGCCGATACGGACGGTTTGGACGCTCTCCTTCCCGAGTTGGTTTTGTAAACGCGTAAGCAAGTAATGAAACACGGCTTCCCCCGTTACGGGATCGGACCTTTTTTGAGGTCTTAGAGTGATTCCTCTCTTTTGAGGGTAATCAGGGTGGTACCGCGAGTTAAGAATTCGTCCCTGAAGCCGAAGTGTCGGCCTCAGGGCTTTTTGTTTGAAAGGAGATAACGGACAGTTATGAAGAAAATCAGAATCAGCGATGCGACAATGACGCAAATATCCGAGGATTTTCACTTATCTTTTAAGGAGAAAATTGAGCTTGCAAAGCTTCTTGACAAGCTCGGAGTCGACCTCATTGAGCTTGAGGGAATTGAGAATGTGCGCATAGACTCGCTTCAAATCAAATCCATCGCTTCGGCTGTAAACGACAGTATCATAGCCGTTCCCGTAAAGCTGAATAAAGAGAGCGTCGAGAAGACCTGGGCGGCTCTTCGCTTAGCAAAGAAGCCCCGCATTCAGATATCGGCTCCCGCAAGTCCCGTGCAAATAGAATATCTCTTCCACAAGAAACCCGACGCTATGCTTGAGGCTATACGCGACACCGTCCTTGCGGCTAAGGCACTCTGCCCCGACGTTGAATTTAAGGCAAGCGACGCGACAAGAAGCGAAGAGGCGTTTTTGACCGAGGCTATCGAGGTAGCTATTGCTGCCGGAGCAACCACCGTCACGCTCTGTGACACCGCAGGAACTATGCTTCCCGGAGAATTCAAGGACTTCATCGCCCGTCAGTATGAGGCAGCTCCCTCGCTTAAAAACGTAACACTCGGTGTTTCTTGCTCGAACGCAATTTCCATGGCAGATGCCTCGGCAATTATTGCCGTTGAAGCAGGCGCTGAGCAAATCCGCGCCGCAGCATATCCGATTGACAACGCAAGCCTTGCGAACGTTGCCCGTATTCTCTCGGCAAAGTCCGACTCACTCGGCGCAACGTCAGGCATACGCGTGACACAGCTCAGCCGCATCATCGACCAGATTAACTGGATGTGCCAGCCCGGAAAAGCAAAGGGTGTGTCCTCCGCTGTTACCGAGCACAGCGAGGCTGATATTTTCCTCACCGCTCACGACGGCGAGGAGGCAGTTGCCGCAGCGGTACAAAAGCTCGGCTACGACCTCTCGGACGATGACAGCGCAAGAGTATACAACGCATTCAAGCAGATTGCCGACAGAAAGGACAAGGTCGGATTTAAGGAGCTTGATGCAATCGTTGCCTCATCCGCAATGCAAGTCCCCGCAACCTACAAGCTCGACACCTACGTTATAACCTCGGGAAATACCATTTCCGCAACCGCCCACATTAAGCTTACCAAAAACGGTCAGCCCACCGAGGGCGTGTATATCGGCGACGGCTCGATCGACGCCGCATTCCAGGCTATCGAAAAAATCACCGGCTGCCATTACGAGCTTGACGACTTTCAGCTTCAGGCCGTTACCGAGGGCCGCGAGGCTATGGGACAGACAATAGTAAAGCTCCGCTCGGGCGCAAAGGTATATTCCGGTCGCGGAATTTCCACCGACATTGTCGGCGCAGGAATACAGGCGTACTTGAGCGCACTTAACAAGATAATTTACGAGGAGGAAGTAGAATGAAGCTCTCCTTTTCCACTCGCGGCTGGCCCGGACTCACCTTTGACGAAATGCTGGACGTAGCCGTCGATATGGGATTTTCGGGCGTAGAGGTTTACAACCTTTGCAAATTCGATCCATTGACCGAAAAAGGCGGTCCGTTCCATAAATACAACACCGCCGCTACAGCCAGAATGCTGCGCGAAAAGCAGCTCACTATTCCCTGCTTTGACACTTCTGTTGATATTTCCTCGGATCCGGATGCAAAAGCGACTCTCACAGAGCTTATCGAGATAGCGCGCAATACTCGTGTTCCGTACATTTCAGTCTGTGCGCTCAC
Source organism: Eubacteriales bacterium (assembly GCA_045614425.1). Classification (GTDB taxonomy): domain Bacteria; phylum Bacillota; class Clostridia; order Oscillospirales; family CAG-272; genus UBA1740. Next base: position 17,429 of record JAZLCX010000030.1, read on the forward strand.
GGATAATGAGGACACCGTTTTTTCAAACTTAACCGAACTTTTACCCACGGCAGTGGCTATGGGTGTAACAATTCTCGTCAAAACGAGCGGTATATATTCGGATACTGCAAGGCTTCGTGCAATGCTCGACAGCTTTGCAAGCGACCGTCTTGCCGCACTTTGGGACGTTCACCATCCTTACAGGGATAACGGGGAGTCGGGCGACGATACGATAAAGAACCTCGGTGCTTACGTTTGCCACGTTCATATGCGCGATTCCGACGACACGGGGGCGTATCAGCTTATCGGTGAGGGCACAATGCCCATCGATGACGTAATGCGCGCGCTCTCCTCTGTAAATTACGATGCGTTCATCTCTCTCGAATGGAAGCCCGAGTGGCTTTCCGACCTTCAGGACCCCGAAATAATCTTCCCTTATTTTGTCAACTATATGTCCCGCTTCCATTCGACTCGGGATATGAAAAAAAGTCTTTATTTCAATCACGACGGCACAGGACAGTATATATGGAAAAAGGATGAGCTCATCGACCTCACCTTCTCGCAGGTGCTCGACCGCGTTGCAGACGAGTTCCCCGACCAATACTGCTTCAAATACACGACTCTTGACTACACTCGCACATACGCACAGTTCCGCGAGGATGTTGACCGCTTCGCGAGAGCGCTCGTATCACTCGGCGTAAAGGCAGGCTCCAAGGTAGCTATATGGGCAACCAACCTGCCGGCATGGTATATAACCTTCTGGGCGACAACCAAGCTCGGCGCAGTTCTCGTTACGGTGAATACCGCGTATAAAATTCACGAGGCTGAGTACCTTTTAAGGCAGTCGGACACGCACACGCTCGTTATGATTGACAGCTGCCTTGACTCAAATTATGCCGAAATAATTAACACCCTCTGCCCCGAAATTAAAAAATCCGTTCCCGGCGAGCCTCTTCATTGCAAAAAGCTCCCCTTCCTTCGCAACGTAATCACCGTCGGCTTTAAGATGCCCGGCTGTCTTACATTTGACGAGGCAATGGCACGCTATCCGCTTACGAGCGCCGAAGAGGTTGCGAGAATGGCGGCGGCAGTGCGCCCGAGCGACGTATGCAATATGCAGTACACCTCCGGTACGACGGGATTCCCGAAGGGCGTTATGTTAACGCACTACAACGTAGTTAATAACGGAAAATGTATCGGCGACCGCATGGGACTTTCAACCGCGGACAGAATGATGATTCACGTCCCGATGTTCCACTGCTTCGGAATGACGCTGTCCATGACTTCCTCGATGACACACGGAACTACTATGTGCCCGATGCCTTATTTCTCGGCGAAGTCATCCCTTGCTTGTATAAATCAGGAAAAGATTACCTGCTTCAACGGCGTTCCCACAATGTTCATAGCAATGTTCAACCATCCGAATTACCGCAGCACTGATTTTTCACATATGCGAACCGGTATAATGGCGGGTGCGGGATGTCCCCCCGAGCTTATGAAACGCGCTGCGCGTCCCGATGAAATGAATATGACGGGTATTGTCAGCGTATACGGCCAGACCGAGTGCGCTCCCGGAAATACTATGAGCTCTTGGACGGATTCTCTTGAGGTGCGCACCGAAACGGTAGGATATGCCTTCCCCCACGTACGCTGCAAGGTCATAGACCCCGAAACAGGCGAAGAGGTTGGCCCGGGTGTAAACGGCGAGTTCTGCGCAAAGGGCTACAACACGATGAAGGGCTACTACAAAATGCCGAAGGCAACCAAGGAAACCATCGACGAGGACGGTTGGCTTCATTCCGGCGACCTTGCCTCTCGCGACGAGGACGGCAATTACCGCATAACAGGACGCCTTAAGGATATGATCATCCGCGGCGGAGAGAATATCTATCCTAAAGAAATAGAGGAATTTATTTACACCCACCCCGCAACCAAGGACGTTCAGGTTATCGGCGTTCCCGACAAGAAGTACGGCGAGGAAATAATGGCTTGTATCATTCTGAAGGAGCCGGGCAGCATCACCGTCGAGGAAATGACCGAGTATATCAAAGCGAGCATGGCTCGCCATAAAGTCCCGAAATATATTGAATTTGTGGACAGCTTCCCGATGAATGCGGCAGGCAAGGTCCTCAAATATAAGATGCGCGAGGATGCCTCCCGCCGCCTCGGACTCGTCGGCGACGGTTCAGATACGGCAGGCCCCGCAAAGAAATAATTCAAAACGACAAAAAATTGCGTATTTGACTACATTTATTTACAAATACGCAGTTTTAAGTCTAAAAAATAAAACAAAATAAAAAAAGACGGAGAAAAATTCTCCGTCTTTTTTCTGCCTTAAAGGCCTATATTTTCGAGAAACTTTTGCATCGCTTTGGCCTCAGCGTCAGAAATGTTATTGCTGTAATGAAGCTCGTTTGTAACGCGCCCGAGGTGTCCGCAGAATATGAGCTTACACCACCTACGCACTTGCATAAACGGCATCAGCCACGGGTGCTTTTGCAGAATGGGATAATGGAACTTAATTTCGCTATACGGTATGAAAATCCTAGACAGCGCGTATCTTATTCGACCGCCTTTTTTCTGTTGCTGTACCATTATGCGATTTTCGGCATTTCCATATACGCCGCCGCGCATGATATAGTTTTCAAGATCTTCCGAAATCAAGTCGTGCGCTTCATTTTCAAACCAAACACGGCTTAACTTGCGGACAGATTCGGCAAATTTAAAGAGTCCGCCTTTCACCAAAATCTCATTTCTCTTTTCCAGCGCCGCTCCTTGCATATTATCGAGTATCCAAAGATCTATAAACGGTCGAATACCACATCCCCCAATTTCAAAATGCTTAGCCATATGCGCGATATGGTAGAAATAGAAGAATTCGTCGCTCATCTCGTATCGGTACTCGAATCCCTCCGAGGGCGAAACGTCATCCCAGACGGTACTGAGAACGCCGATTGCGTTTTGAGCGCGCCCCTCCTCAACCAAGTCGAAATGAAGCTCAACGTGGATGCCCGTGGGGCTGAAAAGCGAAACGTCGTGAGTCGCGCGTTCCCCCTCCTTATATTTGAGGTTTTCCGTCAGATATTTAACCGCATATTCAAGATTTTCTCTCTTTACAAGCACGTCAATATCACAGCTTGTCCGCATCCAAGGCTCACGGTAGTATTTCCGTAAAACCGAGCCCTTCAAGGGAATAAAAGGAATTTTTGAAGCTTCGAGTGCATCACAAAGCCTTTTATATTCGAAATTAAGCTGTTGATATCTGTATATTGCTTTAAATATTATCCTCTCGACTCCGGAATTTGACTCCGTAATTAAACCATTTTCCTTTAATCCTAAAGCAACGATATGGTCTATATCATGAAACCCGGCTGTTCTCAAAAGTTCCGAAATAATCTCTTGAGAAACTGCATCCCGAACCCCTGCTTGAAGCGCCTTGCCGCAAACCCCGGAGCCCACGAGCTCAAAAAGAATTTTTATATTATTCTCACTGATTTTGACACTGTCTGTTTTTGCCTTTGTCATTTTTCGCTATCCTTACACGAACTCTTTGATACGTTTTCTTTTTATGCTTTAACAATACCCGTATCTGCGTCGTCTACTGTCTCATTAAACTTGCATATAACGGTTTTTTTCCTTCCAGCAGCGGATGCTGTTGCAATTCAACTCCCGAGAAAGTGTTGGCCTCCAAAAAGGTTACGGTGCCATCATTGCAAACAACAACGTCCCAACCTATATAACGCAAGTTAGGAATTTTCTGATGTGACCTCTTTACAGTCTCCATCACATCCTCCCATTGCGGAATTTTCGCACCGATGATTTTTTGTCCTGTAAAAGGATGTACATAGACAGCTCCGGCGTTTTGCGATACTGCGCGACTTATTACTATACCGGTATCTACATCTATAGAGGCAGCAAAGCCTCCGGCACTATAATTGTCGGTGTCCGAATAACCGTTTCCCAAACGAAGAGTGGCGGCGGTGATAACTACACCGCGGCCTGTCAACACGCTGTTCACTCTTATAGAATTTACCGATCTCGGATTTATCCTTGCTATTTCCTCACATTGTACTACGAGTTCTTCCAAAAGATAATTCTGAGAATTTAATTCATTAAATAATGTTTCCCTATCCTGTTCTGATGAAACCGAAGTGATGTATATTCCCTTCCCTTGACTTCCATCCTCCGGCTTCGCAATAACCTGCTCGAGTCCCTGACAGAATGTTTCGAAATCGCATCGAGACATTCCCTTGGTTTTAATCCACTTACGTGTCACTACATCCGAAAAGAACTCATTGAATTTTGCTTTATCCTGCAACAGACGAAACTCATCCATGTGTTTTTTCTCATTATTAAAAATAGTGTTCATACGACGCAAATAGCCTTCGGTGATGAATGTTTTTCTTTTGCTACGCTTAATATTATAAAATTCATATCTAAAGTAGTCCATAGCATCTATTCCGGGATAGAGTATTTTACAAACAGCATAGTCACAAAAATGAAGCGCGCGCCAAATCCAACTAGATTCCGGCTTGTATTTTTTTACTACGTTTTTCCATTTGTGTATTATTCTGTGATTTCCCGCCCAAAACTCTTTATGAGATATGCTTTTATCATACAACTTGTTGGAAAAATAGTCATTCATACTAACAGCGTACTTTTTGTAATAAAAAACAAACTGTATGTATTGGAATACTCCAACGTCAGCATTGTTAATTTCAGCACACTCCATAAATTCATTTCGTTTTTTTTTAAGCTTTTTAAAAATCTTTTTCACCTGACATCTCCTTGTCTTTTGCCAACAAGTTTTCCTTTATCGACCTACCAGAAAATTTAAATATTATGAAAAACAAACCTGCATAAATCAAAATGCCTGTTAGTATCAGGAACATAAGACACCAGATTTTGTTTGGAAGAATTTCGCTGATTATATATACAATAATTCCCATAACAACTGCGGCAAGCAAAAATGGGAAATCACGCTTTAAATATTTATGATACGGTTGCATTTTTCTCGTTACTATCATCTGATATAGGAAAACGCTACCCTCTGCAGCCACCGTGGCAATTGCAGCACCTAACGCGCCAAGCTTAGGAATCAAAAACAAATTAAGTGCCAAATTGGCAAATGCACCGACAAAAACAGAAAGAGTATACGCCTTGTCCATATATTGAGGAACCAAAATCTCCTGACGAATCACTCCTGCTAATGCAGCCAACAGGATTATAACTGCCAGTATCATCATTATGTACCCCGTTTTTACGAATTCGGCACCGAACATAACCGACGTTAAAGGTTTCGCCACAGCTATCAGTCCGCAGACCATAGGAGCTCCAACGATCATGACAAGGGAAAATGAGGATTCAACCATCTTGTTAACTTTGCCTGTATCTTCTTTTGCCCTCAGATTCACCATTCTGGGCAACACAACCGTCTCAAATGCTGCTATTAAGCTTATTGGTATTGTGATAACTTTATAAGCATTTTCGTAAAACGCAAGCTCCTTCATGTTCGCCATACGTCCAAGCATAAGCTTATCCATTGACGTGTACAAACTGATGGCGACAACCGGAATAAACAAAATCAAACTGCGCCAAAGATGTCCAAATTTAATCTTACAATACTCGCGTTTGAATTTGATGATTTTAGGAACGCCGAGCCACAAAACCAATTGCGATAAAAGAGCGCCTACCGCCATAATCAATGCATAAACCGTTACGTCATCAGGTTTTTTTACAAAGATAAATATTGCTGCAACTGTAAGAATTTTTATAATAAAGTTTCTAATCGATGTGGTTTGGAATTTTTCCATTCCGAAAAACAACCAGCTAATATCTACAACAGCGGATATAACGTAAAAGAGCTGGGTAAATAGCAACAAACGATAGGATTCTTCTGCAATAAATGCAATGTAAACCAGATAAACAGCGGTTACACACGTTGCAACGATAAGTTGAAATAAATAAACCTCTGTAAAAACTTTTGACACTGCCGACCTGTCATCCTGAATAGCCGCAATATTACGTTTTCCGTGTAAAGCAAATCCCAAACCGGCAAACATAACAAAGTATCCGGCAAGCGTAAAGGTATATGTATACGTGCCCAGCATTTGCGCACCCAATACTCGTGAAACGTATGGCGCGGTAACCAAGACCATCAATACATTAACCAACTGATAGGAAGCGGTAAATAAAAAATTCTTTTTTATTGATGCCAAAACTGTTCCTCTTTTCTGTCGTCGTCAAACCTCTCTGATAAGAATTGTCACTGATTTGATACCGGTAATTCCCAAAGGTCTCCGAGCATTTTATCGTATTCTCCGGGAAGAATCCTGTCAAATCCTCCTCCGTTAGTAAACGTCATCTCTCCGAAGTATATTTTTCCGTTGACGTTATATAAATCCACCCTTACGTGAGCAAAATCCTTAGCCAAAACCTCAACGATCTCAATCATCTTATCGAAGTTTTTCGGTTTTTCGATAGGTTTTTCATAATGCGAATACGTTTCTTGGTTCCAAGGCTGAAGTTCCCAGTTTAAATTATAAACGTTTCTGGTGTGATTCGAATACCTTCCCATATCCACCCAACAATAGTACGGGCGACCGCCGAAGCATAGAAATTTGTAGTCTTGCAGCTCGCCCAAATCGGTTTCTATATACTTTTCAGCAATTATTTTGGGTGTTATATCGGAGTAATGCCGTTCCAAAGACTTATATCCGAAATCGGTGTCCATCCAATCCTTGAACTTGCGCCTTACAGTCTTGATGTTCAACTTGCTTTTATCTTTTACTATCACGTTAGTTCCGCTTCCGTGATTTGTTTTTAAAACGAATTTTTCCGGAAGGCTCGAAAAATCTATTTCATCAAAGTTATCCCAAACTCCCAGCAACTCAATCAGATATTCCTCGCCGATTTTAGAAGAAATCCACTCTCTCACCCTATATTTATCGGTTAATAGACTCTTTCGAGAATCTCTGTCATATAGCTTTGCCCACTGCATTTTTTCCGTGTATGCAGTGAGATTATCCCAGTCTAAGCTATGACCTATTCTTTGTTGGTACTGTTCGGACAGTTCTTTTTTATATTCATCTTCGTGCATGCTTTTTCGTTTTTCGATTTTTGCTATGCACCGTCTTCTTTGAATATGAAGATACCACTCATATAGCCCCGGAAACATTTTTTTAAGTTTACTCTTCATCATCATTTATCTCCGTCTTCTCATTTTCATGAAATGTTTTTTTACTACCAAGCAAAAGTCCGATTATTAACCACAACTCAATGTTGGCAAAAAACGATTCTCCTAATCCCAGCAACAAAAATTCAAAAAAAACAAACCCAAACAGCGCGTAAGCGCTTTCATTTTTTATATGTAGCCGTCCTTTTTTCAACGCAAAAAACAATATCAGCAAAAACGGAATCAATCCAAATATTCCCAACTCTCCCCACGCTTCAAATATGGTATTGTGAGTATGCTTGTATTCAAGATTCATAATGCTAATGATCATGTTTTCAGAGCAAAAATGACCCGGTCCGTATCCAAACCATTTATAATTATTCCAAATTAAAGGAGAGAGTGTTTCCCAAATAATCGTTCTGTTAGATCCGCCGGTGGTAAATAATTCCACGTAATTATATCTTGATAAATCTATCCCGAATTCGGGAAGAACCAATCCTAAGAGAAAAACGATTGCAAAAAGAGCAGTCAAGAACTTCATCCATCCCGAGATAACCCTTCCGCGGTGCTTTTGCGAAACCATATAAATTGCAAGAGATGAGAGAATCGTGGCAAGCAGGGCGTTTCTCGACCCCGATAGCACGATTAATGCAATTGACAAAAGCCAAATTAATGTATACTCAAAAGAGTTTCTTTTAAAGAATATTATCTTCACAAGAATTATTACGCTTAAAATCGCTACCGAAGTACCAAAAGTATTATGGTTAATTTCTTTTGCAACGCTGAATCCGTAACCGTCATAATGACCGTTTATTAAAAGCATTCCCACATATGCAAGAAGCTGAAATGCAGTAATTTTAGGCAAAAATGAAACTATAGTGTCTTTTTTAATTTTTACAGTCGTTATAACAAATACGGCTATCGCAATGTTGTAAATCATTGCAAACATGCCCATCGAGTATCCCCACTCAGAACGAGAGTATGACATTATTATTGCGGCTATCAACCAAAAAAGAGTTAAACAAGATTTTAAGTTAATTGTTTCCTTCTTGTTGATAATCAATTTCAACAATATCATAATAACTAGAATCGTATATATAGACCATATACCTTCATCCGCTCCCAAAAAATAATAGGACATTGTGGACAGCACAAAACAGACACAAACGAATTTGTCAAGGTAAGCAAAAAATGGCATAGCAAAAACAAAGTACAGAGCAAAAACGATAATGTTAGATTGTTCAAACAAGAGCGTAAGTGAATATACAAGAGCTAAATAAACTATTGCCCACAAATCAATGAATGATATAGCGCCCTTTGATCGTGAAATGCCGTTGTTTTTTTTCATTTTTTACCTCCTCTCAATTTTAACGTTATAAAACCGTCCGGCGAAGAAAATTGCGATGCTCGAAATCAATTATTGAACTGAAAGTATTTCATACTCATTTCATAATCAGTCATTTGCGATGCATCGTGATATGCCGATTGTATAATTTTTATCCTTTGTTCAATTTTCATGTCTGCTATTTTCTTTATGCACTGCGACAGAGCGTCAACACATCCGGGGGTTACCAAAAAACCGTTTTCTCCATCAACTATCACACCGTCTATACCTTCATTTTTGCTGCCGATAGTAATGCACCCTTGCGCCATGGCCTCAAGATATACAAGCCCAAACGTCTCGGGACTGCTGACCATAACGAAGATGTCAGCTTCTCGCATTTTTTCTATCGTTCCCTCTCTACTCATCCTCCCTCTGAAAATGATTCTTGGATTTTGAGCCGCCAGCAACATAAGCTTTTTCATTTCAGGACCGTTGCCTATAATCTCAAGCTGATAGTCTATTTCGGTCTGTTTTAACGCCTTTATAATTGTATCAACGTTTTTTAATTTAATTAAATTACCTGCGTAAAGTATCTTTATGCTTTTCCACTCTCGCGATATCTTCTCTTCTATTATCTCAGGCTTTGCAATCAGATTTTCATCGATTCCCGATAAAACCATCTCACTTTTTCGGGACAGTAGCTTCAACGACTCATCGCAAATTCTTTTGTTTCTGCCGCCGATGTTTGTATACTGCAAAAGCTCGTTATGCAAATTAGGATTTTTCTTGAGCAAACGGACATCTATATTATGTAAAACCGCCATTGTGGGACAGTCAAAAGAAAACGCACTCTTTATCCCCTTAAATGAACACGGAAAATGAACGAAAACCTTGTCGGGAGCATCAAGTTGTTTAAGAAGCCTCGTCATTCTCTTATCTGCGTTTTTTGCTTGAAACTTTGATAAACGGTTTCTTTTGGGAACAACAAGCTGATATTCAAACAGGTTGACACTGATGTCATCTATTTCATACTTCGATTCAAAACCAAAGCATTTTCTAAGGTTTTTTACTCTAACGATTTTTTTCGCGGGAATCATATGTAAAAACACGACCTGCACATTGTGTCCCGCCGCTTTCCACTGTTTTGCATAATAATGGACAACTTTGGTATCATTGGGAATGCCATATTCCCCAGGTGCCGGATATATCGCAGAAAAAATCAAAATATTCATACGGTATTTTCCCTATTTTTTATTTTTGAAAAATTTCTTCTTATTGATAACTTTTTTACATGCCAACACAAAAGCCTTCGGTGATGTGAAAATCGGAAGTAAATATTTGATTCCTTTCAGTATCTTTCTGTTTCTGAGGAATACATATCCAACCTCGAATTTGTGCATACACCGAATACATCTCTGCTCTCTTTTCGGCAGTTGCATCATAACCGGCGCTACTGAATCAAAAAATCTCTTCTTGTGCTCTAAAAGCTTTTCACCGTCAGGGCGATTCTGCGCATCGCTTACATCAATATTCAGTAGATATTCATTGACCAGCTTTAACTTATACTTATACGTGAAATTTGTCAATAATTGAAAATCCTGATGCCGAGTGAGCGCTTCATCAAACCAACCCGCTTCGTCTAATGCTGTGTGTCTTAATAATAAAGAGCACGTTGTAACATCCGTGATTAAATTCAGTACATCCGTGTATATGTTGCCGTCTCTATAATCTAACGATCTTCCGATAATATTGCCGTTTCTATCGACAAACGAATATTTACAAGAAACGCCGCCCCATTCGCTCGGTAATTTGCTTAACACATCAACCTGCTTAAGTATTTTTTCGGGTTCCCACCAATCATCATCATCCAAAAAGGCAATATATTCGCCTTTCGATTGCCTGATTCCCTCGTTTCTTGCGGCCGCTCCGTTAATATGCTTCTCTTGCAGAATTAATTTGAACCTAGCGTCACTTTCATACTGCTTCACTCTTTCCAAAAGCGACACCGAGTACTCGTCCCCGGGAACATTGTCGTTCACCAATAACAGCTCTATGTTGTCATAACTTTGACATAAGACACTTTGTATTGCTCGATCCAACATATCACTACGCCTATACGTTGGAATAATAACGCTCACCAGTCCTTTAATATAATCTGCCACACTTATTTCCTCGCAAACTTTCTGAATACCCAACCGCGTATACTGTTTGGTAAGCAACGCTGCACAACCCAACGTTTTGCAATATTTGATATATATGTCGAGTAACTTATCATCTTGTGCTTAAGCATATATTTTTGCAGATGTTTTTCACTCTGAAAATAACGTTTCCCTCCTCGCCTTGCATACATATCCGCCCCTGTCCGAACATTAACGAGCGTTGTGCCTGTATTAGCGAATTTAGCTCCGCTGAGTTGCATTCTAATCCAAAGATAATAATCCTCGTTCCAAAACAAATCTAAATATCCACCCGCATTCTCAACAGCGCTTTTTTTATACATAACCGTTACATGATTAAAAGCGCATCTTGTCCGCATATATTCCTTTATTTCACTGTCAGTAGTAGGAACTTTCCGATAAGCCACAACATTTTCTTCCTCACCGACGAATTCTGAAATATCTCCGCCGACAATATCCAAAGATGCATCTTGCTCAAAGAAAGAGATTTGTTCTTCAAATCGTGTAGGCAAAGATATATCGTCGCTATCCATTCTCGCAATCAAATCATAACTTGCATTTTCAACCGCGAGCTTCAACGCATTACCGAGACCGCCATTTTCGGACAAGCGAATTATCTTAAAAAACGGATACGCTTTTTCATATTTTTCTACAACATCATTCAAATCTTCGCCAATCGGGCCATCAACGACTAACACAATTTCAGACGGTTTTACTGTCTGAAGTTTCGTAATACTTTCCAACGCTCTGTCAAAATTCTCCGGTTTTTCATTTCGATAAACCGATATAGCAACCGAAAAGCCCAATTTACCTTACCTCCAATAATTCCTTAGCTTCTTTCTGCTTTGCGTCGTAGGTTTCTTGGTTGACCTTGCCCTCGTTTACGAGCCAATCGCCGAAATCCATATCGCTGGCAGTTCCTTCTCTGATGGTGTCGGCGCGCTTCAATACCTTGACGACGGTTTTCAGTATTATTTTGACGTCACCGATAAAGGTAATTTTTTTTATGTATTCGAGGTCGTATTCGAATTTTTGCTCCCACGTGATATTGTTTCTGCCGCTGCACTGCGCAAGTCCGGTCAGTCCCGGCGTTACCGTGTGTCTTTTTCTTTGCTCGGGGGTCATAAACACCATATCGCGTACAAGCTGCGGACGCGGTCCTACTATGCTCATATTTCCTATGAGTATGTTTATAAGCTCCGGCAGCTCGTCTATCGAGGTAGAGCGTAAAAATTTGCCGTATGCCGTAAGACGCTTGTCGTCCGGCAAAAGATTGCCGTTTTTGTCCTTGGCATTTGTCATCGTTCTGAATTTTATAAGCTTGAAAATTCGTTCTTTTCCGGTCTTCTTATCTATTTTACCGGGGCGAAGCTGTGTAAAAAACGGGTTTCCGTGCATCGATATCGCACCAACGATTATGAAAATAATGAGAAAAGGGGAAAGAACGAAAAGCGCTGTAAGAGAAATCAAAAAATCTGCTACTCTTTTGAAAAACTTTGCGTACATATGCAATTCTCCGTGTTAGTTTGATTTATACGATCTGCGAGCTATTACTCTTGTCGCGAAAAGGCCGAAAATTCGGCTAGTGTATGTCTATTTTACTATATTCGCGCGCAAAAATATAATTTAACTTGTACATTATAACATATATTTTTAATTATGTCAAGCGCGTATTTCCTACAATTACCAAAAGTTGCTAGAAACAAGCTTTTTTGCGCCAGCGGTCCTATCATTTATCAGTAACTATATTCGGTTTGTGGAATAAAAATGCCACCGAGTGAGTGCCTCGGTGGCATAAAATATTTTCGCAGTCTTTGCTCTCTTTAACGGGAAAGCCAACCGCCGTCAACAGCAAGGGTGAAGCCGTGTACGTAATCGGAAGCTCTGGATGCCAAAAATACTGCCGCACCGCCCATGTCTGAGGGCTCGCCCCAACGTCCTGCAGGGATACGGTCAAGAATTTCGCCGTAGCGTTTGGGGTCGTTGCGAAGCTTTTCGGTGTTGTTGGTAACCATATATCCGGGAGCTATAGCGTTGACGTTTATGCCGTACTTTGCCCACTCGTTTGCCATGGATTTTGTAACACCCATTACGGCATGCTTAGATGCAGTATAAGCGGGAACGCGTATTCCGCCCTGGTAAGAAAGCATGGAAGCAACGTTTATAATCTTTCCGCCCTCGCCCTGCTCAATGAATTTTCTTGCAACCGCTTGAGAAAGGAAATAGAGGGTTTTGAGGTTGGTGTTGATTACGTCATCCCAGTCAGAAACGGTAAAATCAATCGCATCCTCGCGGCGAATTATTCCCGCGTTATTGATTAAAATATCAACCCTTCCGAACTTCTTTGTTGCCTCGTCGATAATTCTGTCTATGGGCTCAAGGGAAAGAAGATCTGCGATTACAGGAAGAAATGCTGCGCCCTTTTCCTCTACCATCTTCGCGGTTTCGTCCATCTCGCGTCTTGCAACGCCAACGATATTAGCACCCGCCTCCGCGAGAGCTACACACATTCCCTGGCCGAGTCCGGTGTTTGCACCGGTAATAATTGCTGTTTTGCCTTTAAGGCTGAACATATCAAGATTCATTTTGTTATCTCCTTCGTTTTATTAGTTAAGTCGACATGGGTGTCGCATTATCAGTCGCATTTAATAAGAATTTTGCCCTTGTTTTTGCCGCTCTTCATCATATCGATTGCGTCCTTGGCATCAGCAAGAGGTATAATATCGCTGATTAAGGGACGAAGGTCTATACGCGATGCAATCTCCTCAAGCATCTTGACGCCTGCCTTAAAATGCTCAAAGGTATATACGCGAGAGCCGATTACGGAAAGTTCCTTAAAGGACACCTTTCCAAGCACGAACTCAACCGGTACTCCTGCAAGAGAAAGAGGAACTATCGTTCCGCGGATTTTACAAACATCGGTTGTCATAAGTATACCTGCCCGAGAGCCCGATGCCTCGTATACTACGTCGAAACCGTTTCCGTCGGTAAAATCTGCAAATTCCTTGTTTGCATCGCACTTAGCAGGATTAATTACCTTTATGCCGAGGCTTTCGGCAAGAGCAAGTCTGCCCTCGTTGACTTCGGAAATCACGACTTTGCCGCCCTTTGCCATAGCGGAAAGAGCAACTACTATTCCGATAGGTCCGCCGCCGACTACAAGTGCCGTCTGTCCCTCTTCAAGTCCCGAACGGGATACCACGTGGTATCCAACCGCAAAGGGCTCTGCAAGAGCAGCAACCTCATCGGAAAGAGAGTCGGGTATTTTAACGAGCTTCTTTACCGATGCCTTTGTATATTCCGCATATCCGCCGTCCTCGTGAATGCCGAGAAGCTTAAGGCTGCGGCATACGTGGCTGTGTCCTTTTTTACACGCCTCGCACTCTCCGCAGGAAATGAGGGGTTCAACGGTTACTCTGTCGCCAACCTTAAACTCCGAACCGGGAGCAATTTTTTCTATTCTTCCAAGTATTTCGTGTCCGACTACTACAGGCACGGTCGCCGTGGGATGCTTGCCCGAATAAACGGTAATATCCGAACCGCAAACACCGGCGTAATTCATTTTAATAAGGGCCTCGCCCTCGGAAATTTCGGGAATGTCGACGTCACACATCTGCATATCTTCCCAGTTTTTAAGTAATGCCGCTTTCATTGTATTATTTCCTTTCTAAATTATGTTTTGTATTATCGCCCGATTTTAACGTCATCTATGCCGTTTCTGTGTGCCTCAAGCATAGCAAGCATTAGAGTTCCGAAGGAGTGGGGGTCATCGCATGCGGAGTGCACCTTGGTTATATACGCCAAGACGGTTCCCTTTTCCTCACCCTCTCCCGGACAGAGACAGCTGGAACAGCACATTTTTGTTGAAAAATCAGATCCTATAAAGTATTCCCCTATCGCCGCAATTGCGCGGTGAAACGGCTTTTCATAAATTTCCTTCTCGAGAAGCCCCGCGCGGAGTCCTACGCCAAATCCGTAAGCAAAAATTCCCGTTCCCGAGCTTTCCTCCCAAGAATCCTCAAGAGGCATTTCCTGCCGCCAAACGCCACGCTCGTTCTGTGTTCTGAGAATTGCCGCTGAATGAGCCTTGAAAAGCTCTTCGGCTTTTGGTCTGTGCGGACTTTCCTTGGGCAAATGCTCAACAAGTGCCGCGAGAGCTATGTATCCCCATCCGTTTCCGCGGCTCCAATGGTCCTCGGACGGCTTATCAAGGTTTTCGAAATAGCCCTTGCACTGATGCAAAAGTCCAACAGTACTGTCCATCAACTCACCGTAAAGCAAAAACACCTGATTTGCTGCAAAGTCAATATATTTTTCCTCACCGAGCGCCAGTCCCGAATAAAGCATAAACGGCACTACCGAAAAGGCAGCATCAATCCAAATTATCCAAGGCTGACGCGGTCTTGAGAGTATCCCGTCCTTGTTTTTCGGGGCAAGAAGGGTTTTTTCCGCATAGAGTCTGATATTTTCTCGCTCCTCGTTATACAGCCCCTTGTATAAAAGATATGCCTTTCCCATACCGCCAACTCTGTATAGCTCGAAACTATAATATCCGGGGTGTGGGAATTTGTCCGGATACAGTGAAAGATAGCTCCGGACTTTATTAAGGAGCTCTTTTTCGTCGGACTCAGCCGCAACCTCGGCAAGCGCCCATGCGGCAAGCAATCCGTAGTAATTTTTTACCTCGTGGATTGTCTCATACCGGGAATACAGCTCCTCTGCTATTTTTAAGGGTTTCATTGCAAGTCCCTTTCGTACGGTTACTGTTTATATAAATTTAGCGCTGCTTTCAAAATCAACCGAGTGAAGCTGAATGTTTGATTCAAGATGTGCAACGAAGAGAATGACGTCTGCTACGTTCTCGCCCGACATAAGCTTTGTTCTGTCAACGGCTCTCGTTCCCCAGAAGGGAGTATCAGCGCCGCCGGGGTTCACCGTCGAAACCAGAATTCCCTGCTTTCCAAGCTGGAGCAGGAGTCCCTCGGAGAGCTTATTTACAGCCGCCTTTGCCATGCAGTAAATCGGAGCGTTGGCGTTTGTATTGCGAGCCGCCATGCTTCCGATGTTAATAATACGTGCGGGATTGTTTGCATGCGCAGCGAAATATTTGCTCATAAGAAGAGCTCCCTTTACATTGACGTCCATCATAACGTCGTAAGCTTTTTCCTCTACGCTTGTATAGTTGGTAGGAATGGAGAGGCCGGCAAGGTTAAGAAGAAGGTCGAAAGAACCAAGCTTCTCCGCGCTCTTACCTATAAACGCCTCCACCTCTTTTTCAGAGGTTACGTCAACCCCGGCAAAAACAACCGAAAGAAGAGGGTATTCTGCCTTGAGCTCCTTAACAACCTCTTCAAGATGCTCTCCGTTATTCGAGCAAAGTGCGAGCTTTGCGCCCTCCTCTGCCAACTTTTTGCAAATAACGGTTCCTATACCGCCGTCAGCACCGGTGATTACAACAGTTTT
Organism: Eubacteriales bacterium; assembly: GCA_045614425.1. GTDB lineage: Bacteria > Bacillota > Clostridia > Oscillospirales > CAG-272 > UBA1740. The sequence goes on from JAZLCX010000030.1 coordinate 33,546, forward strand.
TCCTGTAAGATTCATGATTTTTATCCTTTCGTACTTTATTTTTAGAAATATCCGCCGTTTTTCACAACGTCGGTCGGAGTAGCTCCGTCGTTAACCATTTTTTTGATTGCGATTTCATTCTGAACTATCTGCTCCGCCTCAAGAAGCACCTGCCAAGCAAGCTTTCTCGGAACAATAATACAGCCGTCAATATCTGCGCAAACTATATCGCCGGGAAGAATGGTTACATCGCCGATTCTTATAGGAATCTGGTATCCGATAAGGCGGAAACGTCCAAGCATTCCGTTTGAGGTCCTGTATCTGCAGAACACCGGGAATTTCTGCTCGAGCACCTTGTCGGTATCTCTCACTCCGCCATCTATTATAGCGCCAAGGCAGCCCCTTTTCTTTGCCGCCATTGTCATAATCTCGCCCCACTGTGCAGACTCGTCGTCACCGCAGGTATCCCAAACACACACGGTGTTTGCGCAAATGCTCTCAAGCATTGCGGCACGCTGCTCCATTTCGTTTTCAAGAGCGAGGTTCTTCGAGCCCTTAATTGTAAAGACTACGCCGCACATTTTCATCTCTTCGCGAAGAGGCAGAATGTTAGTCGGAAGCGTCTGGTAAATGAGTCCCATGCTCCTTAAAACATCGTTAACCATGGGTGTGGTAACCGCGCGGTAACGGCGGCAAAGCTCCTCCTCTGAAACTGGAAAAGTAATGCCCTCGTTAGTTTCTCGCTCAGGCAGATCCAAAATGCTGCCCGACTTCTTTTTTTCGGTCATGTTTTTGTCCTTTCTCTTTGTGTAATTTGTTTTTTTGATTCGCCTTATAAGACCATTATAGCGATATTTTTTATAAATCACCATAGTAATATTGATTTATTTTTGCACAAAACGCTTATTTTAACTTGACAAAATTGCCATTGTTGATGTAAAATATGAGTGGATAATAACCGTTTTCAAAGGAGTGCAAAATGATTTTTTCAAAGGACGACAGCTTTGACTTTACCGTGGGAGATATTAATTTCGTAATACACCGCGAGCCAAACGCAGAGTGGAAGCTTACCGGCAGAAAAAACGAGAACTATATTATGGTTGCCGTAATTTCGGGTGCGGCTCTATACACCGATGGGGAAAGCTCATTTCAAGTGAATGAAGGCGATATACTTTTCTTCCGGAGGGATGAATGTCACTCAGCAGTTTCCTGCCGCGACAACCCTTGGTCCTTTATGACGGTCAAATTCGATATTATTCCCTTAGGCGACACTTCCTCGTCTTTAGAAAAAATACCGACAGTTACAAAATCAAACCGTTTCCCAGAATACATAAGACTTTTCACAAAGCTTGATGCCGAGTGGAATTCACGCAGCACGGGTTCACCGATAAAATGCCGCTCCATAATTTGCAACCTTCTTTATCTCTTAATTCACGAGCTTGCAGAGGACGCAAACCTTACATCTGCCGAGAAAAAGGTTATTGAGGTTAAAAATTTCCTCACCGAAAACTACGCAAAATCCTTCTCCACCGAATCCCTTGCGGCTATGGCAGGAATCAGCAACTCGCATTTCAGAATGCTCTTCAAATCTCTCGTCGGTGAATCTCCGCTTCAGTTTCAGAATCGCCTGCGAATAGCAAAGGCCTGCGAGCTTTTACAAAGCGGTGTTTGCAATGTCACCGAGTGTGCCTACTCGGTGGGTTTTTCGGATATTTATTATTTCAGCCGACTTTTCAAAAAGATTACGGGGCTTGCTCCTACGAAATATATAGAGAACTGACAAAAAAGACTGCTTTATGTGTACGGAAGCCTCCCGTGTCACAAAAAACAGTCTTTTCTGCTTTATTTTTCAACTTTATAACTATCATAAATCCTTTTAGAGAGCGCCTTGCAGCCGTCATATATATCACGGAATGTTTTGTCAAATCCCCCAAAATAATAAGGGTCGCTAACATCGCCTCCGCGTTCTGTAAAGTCCATAAGCTTTGTAATTTTTCCATCAGGGTCACCGCCGAAAATACGGTTCATATTAGCGAGGTTTCGCCCGTCCATACCTATAATCATATCGTATTTTTCGTAATCCGAGGGCGTAATACGAACCGCCTCACGTTCATCGCAACTTATCCCGTGCTTTTCGAGCTCCGCCCGTGCCGGCGG
>JAZLCX010000031.1:0-7962 GCA_045614425.1 Eubacteriales bacterium
CGGACCAGCGAAGTCAGTGACAACAGATTTACAGTCTGCCCCCTTTGGCCGCTCGGGAATTCCCCCTGGAGCTGGTGATCGGAGTCGAACCAACAACCTGCTGATTACAAATCAGCTGCTCTGCCATTGAGCCACACCAGCGTCTGTGACGGATTATATTATAACAGACGCAGGCCGATTTGTCAATAGGTTTTTTGAAAAATATTTTGTATGACTTTTTTTGCCGTTGAAATATGGGATTATCTCTTTTTTCTGTGTTCTTTGATGTAGTTAATATATGCCGCCCAATCCTCTCGGCTGAGGTAGGATAGGCCGTCTCTCAGGTGATAGTGGAGGCACTCGCGGTCAACGGATACGGGGGCTTTCGGAACTTCGTCAAGGTCCTTAAAGGACGGAATACCGTATATTTTCTCATACACCTCGCCCGCAAGATAGGTTGAAAGAAACTCACTCTCGAAGTCTGAATTCGAGTCCTCCTTTGCCGAGCCTACGAGAATATGACGCGGAGCGATGGCAGCGAGAAGAAAGTGCTGGTCGAGGGGCAGGGAATTTTCGTTGGTTACGTAGCTTTTGTATCTCGGACAGAAGAGAAAATCGCGGTATAAGGCGATATTCGCGAGATTTTCACCGCGCTTGCCGCGTGTGATAGCAGCACCCGACGTGCCCGAAGAGTTTGAAATTACGTACTTAAACCTTTCGTCGTGCGCGCCGGCGAGGAGTGCCGCTGTGCCGAGTACACCGTGACCTATAACGGCAACGCCATCCGAATCTATATAATCGAGAACTTCAAGGTAATCCATAACCCGCATAGCCGCCCAGGACCACATAAGAATCTTGCCGGGCGAGTTAAGCTTTCGGCGGGTCGGTGAGAGGAGCCTTGCAAAGCCGCGTGAGAAATCCGAATTTTCATCGGTAATGTCGGAAAATAAAAATGAAAATACTGCAAAGCCGCAGTCGGAAATTTCTTCTGCCGGCAAAAATTTATTCGGTATTTGTGGCTCGTTTGCTATTTTAACAAACGCGGGCATTTTTTCGTCTTTGTTCGGAATAACGGCGTGCACGGGGAATGAAAGCTCACGCTCTCCGACTGTAACCGTAAATTTAAGCTCCGAAAACGTAGCCTTGCCTGCCGCAAAGGTGCGGTCGGTTGTTACGGGCTCAACTCGCAGATGGTCGGGGCGCTCGGGCAAAATGCCGTATTCATGCTCCGAAATCAAGGATAAAATTTCCTTTCTCCGCTTTTCAAAATCGGTTTGGGTCACAACCGCCCTGCCGTTTTTGAAGGTAAGTATATCGGGTACGAAACGGTCCTTTATTTTTCTCTCAATGTCTGACATACGGCTTCCCCTCGGTAGAATAATAACGGAATAATTATATAATACCTAAGAAAAAATGTCAACCGCTTTGACAAACCGAAAAAAAGGTGATAGAATATATAATGTAAATTGAGAAAGGAGTCCGGAAAATGCATCTTCCCGAAAACGTAGAATATATCCTTTCACGTATAACCGAGAGCGGATACCGAGCCGATATAGTCGGCGGCTGTGTTCGTGACTGCATCTTGGGAAAAGAGCCTAACGATTACGACGTAACCACAAATGCAAAGCCTGAGGCGGTTCGCGAGATTTTTTCCGACCTCCGTACAGTCGATACCGGAATAAAGCACGGAACGGTCGCTGTCATTATTGATTCCGAGCCATACGAGATAACAACCTACCGTCGCGACGGCAAGTACAGCGACAACCGTCACCCCGACAGTGTTTCATTTACCGATGAGCTATCGGACGACCTCTCGCGCAGAGACTTCACCGTGAACGCTATGTGCTATAATCACAGGGACGGCTTTACCGACCTCTTCGGAGGGCGTCGGGACATCGATGCCAAAATAATACGCGCCGTCGGAAATCCGCGCGTTCGATTCGAGGAAGACGCTCTCAGAGTTATGCGCGCTTTGCGCTTTGCGTCGGTTTTGGATTTTGCCGTTGAGGAGAACACCGCGCTTGCAATAGGCGAGTGCGCAGGGCTTGTCGCAATAGTTTCCGCGGAAAGAATATATACCGAGTGGAAGAAGCTTATAGGCGGTATAGCGGCATACAGAATACTCAGGGAATATCAAAGTGTAATAGGAAGGATCATTCCCGCCCTTTGCGGATATTCATTGCCCGACGAAGAGCTTTTCAAGGCGGAAAGCGGAGATATACGCGAGCTTTCTCTCTTTGCACTCGGCGGCGGTAAGGCGGCGTTCGAGGAAGCAATGACCGCTCTCAAATGTGATACAAAGCATAGAAAATACGGCATAGCCGTGCTTTCGGCTCTTGAATATAAAAGCGATACCGAAGCAGAAAAAAGGCTTCTCTTAGTAAAGCTCGGCAAGGAAGCGGCTCTCGGTGCGGTAAGGCTTAAAATCCTTCTCGGCCGCGCCGAAAGGGAAGAGCACGCGCAAATTTTCTCGCTCATAGAATCCGGTGCGCCTGCGACTGTGGGAGAGCTTAAAATAAACGGAAACGACCTTAAAGAGCTTGGTTACCGAGGACGCGAAATAGGTGATATTCTCGAAGAACTCCTCTTGGCAACCGCCGAGGGAAAGGTCGAAAACGAAAGAGAATCACTTCTTTCGTTCGTTGCAAAAATTCGCTGATTTTCATATTATGCTAATGGCTCGCGGATATACGAGCCATCATTACAGTAAGGTGACAGGCAAAATGAAATCCGGCGAAATCGAACTCTTGGGCGATAGGCTCTATATATCGATAAATTCACCCGAAGACAATAGGCAAAAGGAATCGGGAAGCGGGACGAATATAACACTAAAATACGACACGGTATACCCGCTTTCCTTTTTTTGCAATGCGGAGAGGGGCGCGGTTGACGGCTATGCCGCAGCAATCTGTGCTGCGGCTTTTATTAAACAAAAAATAGGCGCCGACGACTCCGAGCTTGTCTTTTATACGAGAAACGGAAGCGTCAAGGTTTTTTGCGAGGATAACGGTTCGTACACCTTAATGCCTCAAAGATGTAAATTATTATATACAAAAACCGCGGAAGCGCTCGGATGCGACGTAGAATACAGCGATGTTTTTCTTTGCGATGCTCTCATTCGCACCGTTAAGGCAAAGGATATAAGCTGCTTCAAGAGGAGCGCCCTTTATCCGTTTATAACCTACGGTGAAATAATGCCGACGGCGATAGGCGCCGTACAGTGCGGGGGCGGTGTTGTTTCGGCTCTTGGGTATACCGATTTTTCGGCTAACCCGCCATCAAGGCTTTTGCTTTATGCCGCCGCGGCATACGGAGAGGGGAGCAAATTCGGAAATTGCCTTGCCTCGCCCGACGGCAAAGTATCTTTTTCGGTTTCGGATTTTGGGGTTTCGGTATCCCTTCGGGCATCTTTAATTTAAAATATATTCGGGGGCATGCATTTATGCCCCCTTTTCTATTGACTATTTACGGCGTTTGTGATAAAATTATTGTGCTTTGTAAGTAATATAAAATGAAAGGAGCGTAAAGGTGGCATTTGACGCTTGTATGATGCGTGCCGTCCTCAGCGAATTTAAACGCGAGTTTTCGGACGCTAAAATTGAAAAGGTTCTTCAGCCTCGAAATGATGAAATAAACCTGGTTATACGCTCCGGCAAAAAGAGCGGAAGGCTCGTATTCAATGTAGGCCCAAACGCTCCCCGTCTTCAGCTCTCCGAGGTCGCTAAGGAAAATCCTCTTAAAGCCCCGATGTTTTGTATGTTTTTGCGAAAGCATATTACGGGCGGGCGCATTGTAAACGCGGAGCAGCTCGGCTTTGACAGAATTGCGGTCTTTACCGTCGCAACGTACGACGAAATGGGCTATCTGACCGAGAAGAAGCTCGTATGCGAAATTATGGGAAAGTATGCGAACCTCATAGTTCTTGACAAGGATGACAAGGTTATAACGGCACTTAAAATAGTGGACTTTTCCGCAAGCTCGGTTCGTCAGGTTTTACCCGGACTTAAATACCAAGTGCCCGAAAATCCCGAAAAGCTCTCGCCACTTGAATTAAATAAAGATGCTTTTTTTGAAAAGCTGTCCGCCTTTTCTCCCGAAAAGAGCGCGGAGAAGTTTATAACCTCGACCTATTCCGGCATAGCAACGCAAATAGCGCACGAGCTGGTTTACCGCGCAAGCGGCAGAATTGACGTTCCCGTGTCGCTTATTGATAAATTCAGATTTTACGACGTAATCTCAGAGTGGGAAACGTTCCTTATAGAAGAGAAGTACACACCCACTCTCGTGTGCGACCCGTCGGAAAAGCCGATAGACTATTCCTATATGGATATAACCTATCGCGGCAGGGACGGTGTCAAAAATTTTTCATCTCTCGGAGAGCTTCTTGACGCGTATTTTATGGAGAAGGACCGACTTGAGAGAGTAAGACAGAGGGCGCACGACCTCATAACGCTTCTTACTAACGCCGTGGCGCGTACCGAGCGGAAATTGGCAATTCAAAGAGAGGCGCTTCTTGATAGCGAGCGCGGTGAATTTTATAAAAAGTGCGGAGATTTAATAACCGCAAACATTTATCAGCTGAAGCGCGGCATGACCTCATTTAAGGCTGTTGATTATTACAGTGAAGATCTTGCCGAAACAGAAATAGAGCTTGATTCAAGGCTTGACCCCTCGAAAAATGCACAAAGGTATTATAAGCAGTATAACAAATGTAAAAATGCGAAAAAGGTTCTCACCGAGCAGATAAAAATATGGGAGGGCGAGCTCTTATACCTTGAAAGCGTACGCGCCTTTCTCGACAGAGCCGAGAGCGAGCAGGACCTTACGGATATACGCGACGAGCTTTACCGCTCGGGATATGCTGCGAAAATGAAAGGGTATAAGCCGCAAAAGCAGATGAGGGCGCGTCCGATGAAATATACTACCTCGGGCGGATATACGCTTCTCGTAGGCAGAAACAATATACAAAACGATGAGCTTACCTTTAAAACGGCATCAAAGGATGATCTTTGGTTTCACGTCAAGGATATCCCCGGCTCGCACGTAATAATGCTGTGCGCAGGAGAAGAGCCGGGCGAAGTCGATTACACCGAGGCGGCAGAGCTTGCCGCATATTATTCGAAGGCAAGCGATTTTGTGACCGTAGACTATACCCGTGTAAAGAATATCAAAAAGCCGCAGGGAGCAAAGCCCGGATTCGTTATATACAAAACTAACTATTCGGCATACGTGCGCCCAAGGTGCGAGCTTTCCGAAATTAAGGACTAAGAAAATGGTTGATTTAATAGAACTGCATAAGCATTTTATAAAAGAGCATCTCGGCGAGGGCGACGTAGCCGTTGATTTCACGATGGGAAACGGCAATGACACACTCTTTCTATCACAGACGGTCGGAGAGAGGGGAAGAGTCTACGCCTTTGATATCCAAGAGGAAGCATTGGATGCCACCCGTGCGCACTTAAAGGAGTGCGGAGCACCCGAAAACTACACACTAATATGCGCCTCGCATCACAGAGTGCGCGAATTTGTAAAAGAGCCTATAAAGGCGGGAATGTTCAACCTCGGCTATCTGCCCCGAAGCGGCAAAAAGTCGGTAACGACGATGCGCGAAACCACGATGCCCGCAGTTGAAGCGGCGATAGAAATGTTAGCACCCGACGGAGTTCTTATAATTGCTATTTATCCCGGTCATAAGGAGGGCGAGCTTGAGGGGGACATGCTCCGTGAGTATTTCAAAACCACGAGCCGCTTCAGAATATGTCCGTCGGAATTTCACATATTGAATTCGCCGACATCACCGTATTTCTTCCTCGTTGAAAAGAGCGCACGCGCACCTATGCCGACGCTTGAATAAATTATTTTTTGAAAAACTATTTACTTTTTTATAATTATATGTTATAATACGCAATGGCCTATTCCTCAGTGTTGTGTATGGCCTCGCTCCGTTTGGACCTTTTGTCCTTGCGTAGCCCGCGCTTTTCACCCGCACTGCACCGGGGTACAGGAGAAAAAATTAAGAAAGGTGAAGACAAATGATTTCTAAGGAAACCAAAACCGCCATCATTGAAGAGTACAAAATCAATGAGAGAGATACCGGTTCTCCCGAGGTACAGGTTGCTATTCTTACCGATAGAATTAACAGCCTCACCGAGCACATGAAGAAGAACCCCAAGGATTTCCACTCTCAGAGAGGTCTTTCCAAGATGGTCGGCCACAGAAAGCAGCTCCTTAACTACCTTGCTAAGAAGGATATCGAAAGATACAGAGCAGTAATTAAGAAGCTCGGTCTCAGAAAGTAATTTCTGAATAAAACGGGAACGAGCACTTCGTTCCCGTTTTCACAAAAAACAAAAAACAAAAGATTCGGACAGCGGAAGTAGCAGTTAAATAGGCGTTTGGCGCAAGCGTTTATTTAAGTGCTATGTTCGCTCCCCGAACAAAAAAAGGAGTAAAAAACATGGTAGAAAACTTTAAGACCTTCGACAACTACAAGGTATATAAGTACGAGCTTGCAGGCAGACCTCTTGTAGTTGAGACCGGTAAGGTTGCAGGACTTGCAAACGGTTCTGTAATGATTCATTACGGCGAGACCACCGTTCTCGCTTGTGCAACCGCGTCTGCGTCCCCGAGAGAGGGAATTGACTTCCTTCCTCTTTCTGTCGACTATGACGAAAAAATGTACGCCGTTGGCAAAATCCCCGGCGGCTTCCTTAAAAGAGAGGGTAAGCCCAGCGAGAAGGCTGTTCTTGCAGGACGTGTTATCGACCGTCCCGTCCGTCCTCTTTTCCCCAAGGATCTCAGAAACGACGTTTCGCTTCTTCTTACAATTATGTCGGTTGATCCCGACTGCTCGCCCGAAATCACTGCAATGATCGGTGCATCCATCGCTCTTTCCATATCGGATATTCCTTGGAACGGACCTATCGGCGGCGTATTTATGGGTCTTGTTGACGGCAAGATTGTCGTAAACCCCACTAAAGCAGAGCGCGAGAAGAGCGACCTTGAGCTTACCGTTGCAGCTTCTGCCGAGAAGGTCGTTATGATCGAGGCGGGAGCAAACGAGGTTTCCGACGACGTGATGTATGATGCTATCATGCAGGCACACGAGGAGATCAAGAAGCTCGTAGCCTTCATTAACGAGATAGTTGCGGAAATCGGAAAGCCCAAGTTTGCTTACGCATCCGGTGAGCTTGATCACGATATGTTCGATGAAATCTTCGCATACTGCGAGAGTGCTGTTATGGAAGCTCTCGATACCGACGACAAGAACGTTCGCGATGCTAAGATGCAGCCCATAATGGACGACATCGTAGCAACCTTTGAGGAGAAGTACCCCGATATAAAGGTTATTCTCCCCGAGCTTATCTACAAAATACAGAAGAAGATCGTACGCCGTTGGCTTCTCGTTGACAAAAAGCGCGTTGACGGAAGACGTATGGACGAAATCAGACCTCTCGCAGCAGAGGTTGGAGTTATTCCGAGAGTACACGGCTCGGGACTCTTCACCCGCGGACAGACACAGGTTCTTACTATCGCAACTCTCGGTACTCTCTCCGACGCTCAGAAGCTTGAGGGTCTTGATGACGAGGATACAAAGAGATATATGCACCACTACAATATGCCCGGTTACTCCACCGGAGAGGCCAAGGCACAGAGAAGCCCCGGACGCCGCGAAATCGGTCACGGCGCACTTGCTGAGCGTTCGCTCGTTCCCGTTCTTCCCTCAGAGGAGGAATTCCCCTATGCAATCCGTCTTGTATCCGAGGTTGTAAGCTCTAACGGCTCTACATCTCAGGGCTCAGTCTGCGGCTCAACCCTCGCACTTATGGATGCAGGTGTTCCGATTAAGGCTCCCGTTGCAGGTATCTCCTGCGGACTTATTACCGCCGAGGATGGCTCTTGGGATACTATGATAGACATTCAGGGTCTTGAGGACTTCTACGGCGATATGGACTTTAAGGTTGCAGGTACTCACAAGGGTAT
>JAZLCX010000032.1:0-30047 GCA_045614425.1 Eubacteriales bacterium
GTGTAGTAGGGGATTTTTGTGCTTTCCATAAGAAATCCGCCATCCCCCTCGACAAGTACGCCGTCTGCCAGCGTCGGCGAGACGGGAAGAATCCTTGCCCCGTCGCGAAGGAGAATTTCCTTAGACAGAGTCTCGAATATTTCGTCCTTATCGATGAAGGATTTCGAGCCGCATCGGCATTCATCCTCGGAAAGTCCGCATTTTTTGCAAGCTTTTACCTTTCGTCTGTAATACTTCGGCATATCGAAGAGAGTAAGTCCGCCCGAAAAGACGAACTTTCCGATTTCACCGTTGGAATCTTTATAGAAGGCTACGATGAGAAGCGCCGTGTCCAAATCCTTCGAGGCGCCGTCACCAAGCTCGTATTCCGCAAGGTCGAGTTTGTCCTCGCTTACGCCGTAGCTTCTGGCAAGCTCGCCTCTTGTGGTGGTGAGCTTCAAAAAGCAGTATTCCATATCTTCAACTCTCGATATATTCGGCTGCGGTATGAAATTCATAGGTGAGAGGCAGTGCAGACGCACACCGCCCACCTCTTTGCCGAGTCTCACAGTGTTGTCCCATTCCACGTACCAGACGCTGCCGCCGAAAATATAGGTGTAGCGCTCGTCGATATCGTTCATTTCCTCATAAGGAAGCTTATCGCGAACCGAGTAGAGAAGTCTTTCGATTGCGAGTGAATTTCTAGAACGCCTCTCACTGTAGCAGGCGGCGTCCACCTTGGGATTGGGAATGCTTGACGAAACCTGGCTTTCTACGATTTCGTACGTAATATTTCGTACCGTCGCCGCCGCTTCGCTTGAGCCGTCAATTTCGAGTGAGCCTCGGTACTGCTTCATATGCCTTTCGTAAAGCTCTATCGCATCGGAGTAGCTGTTTTTTGCATTTTCATATAGGGAAGAGAAGAATTCAAGTCTTGCCTCCTTTGTTTTGTTTTCTGTTCTCACATTGGTTCTCCGTATTTGCGTTTTAGGTATTTTTTCTCCTCCTCGCAGGCGGAGTTGTAATCCTCCCACATATCCCTCGTCCAGAGTGTACGCCTTGTCTTCTCCTTTTCTTCCGCCGGTCTTGCGTAAAAGATTGCAAATCCGCGCAAAGCATCGGGGGCGTGCGTTATTTCGTGCGGCTCACCCGAGCAGTCGGTCGGACGTATTTTGTCAACGGTAAGCGCGGGCAGGCATTTTATCAGTTCGGTACAGGTTGAGAATATCTGAAGGCGCGCGCCTCCCCCTCCCGTGTCGCATAAAAGCTCTTTTACCGACAACCAGCCCGTCTCTCTGTCGTTTGAGGATTTTGTGAAATTGATTCCGTACTCCGAAAAAAGCGATGCCTTGCTGCGTCCGCTCTCCTGAGTGCGACTCCAAAGGTCGGGCGGCGCAAGGGTTGCGTATATATCCTCGGATTTCGGAGTCCTCTCGCTCATCGCCACGGCTGCGCGGCTTATCGGTAAATCCGACTCACAGTATTCGCGGTATACGTAGGCGCGGTTTTCGGGACTCACCGCAATCCAAAGACATACAAATCGGTCGAGTCCGTAGTCTACCGTGCGGAATTTTCTCCACCCGCTCGGTATTTCAAACGGACGCACCACGTGCTTTTCGGCTGAGAATTCAGAGAAATACTGTCCCTCGAATATGTTCCAGTCGCCGTACAGCAAAGCCTTTTTTTCTTTTTCGGGAAGAGCTAAAAGACGCTCCTTGTACTCGGGGTCGGCGCGGTTCAGAAAGGCGTTGTCGCAAAGAAGAGAGGGAATGAAAATCCGTGTCATTCCGTCCCGTCCGATGAATGCCTCTCCGGGCACTGCCGCATCTATAAACCGAGCCTTTACCCACGAGTGTCCTACGCCGCCGGGGTTGGTCGACGACTTCACCTGCTTTGGATAGCCGTTTGCGCCTCTGACTCGCGAAATCAGATACACGTATTGGGCTTCGGTGAAGTGCGTCAGCTCGTCAAAGCGTATGACGTCGTACTCTGCGCTTTGATACTGATAGACGTCGTTTTCGGTAGCGCAATAGCCGAAGTCGATAATCGAGCCGTTTTTGAATTTTCCTGTGTGCGAGGAGGAATTGAAGGTGTAAATCTCGCGAGGGAAAAGCGCAAGGGAGGTTCTTATCAAGGACTTGTCAAGCTCGGAAAAGGTCCGCCTCAGGACAAGCTGCTTTGAGCCGGGGTATTTCAAAGAGAAGAGGAGGGCGTCAACCATTTGGCCGAATGATTTTCCGCCGCCCGCCGCTCCGCCGAAAAGCACCTCGCTCTCGGATGCGTCGATGAATCTCTTTTGTTTCTTTGTTACCGAAAGATTAAGCTTCATTCTTTTCCTCCGGAAGAACCTCAAGGGTGACCGTTAGTGACGAGTCTTCCTTTTCCTTATCCTTTTCGCCCATTCCGAACTCTGCTGAGAGAAGAAACTTGACAAACGATGGGTCGTGACGTCGGCATAGCGCTGAGTCTATGAGGTAATCCCTTCTGATTTCGCTGCATTCTCGCCACGCCGCATCGAATTTTCCGTGTCTTCTGAATCCCTCAATATCCCTGAGGGTAGCTCCTATGCTTCTCGCAAATTTCGAAAAGCTCGGTACTCCCGAAGAGTCGCTGTAAGAGGTGAAAAAGGTGTAAAGAAGTCTTGGCATCTTGCTCTCGTATTTGATTTTCCGTTTCATCCTTAATTACTCCTCCTTCGCAAGATTTGACGGAAGTTTTTCCGTTTGCCGCGGCAATTTCGACTCGCAATATCCGGAATCTGCGGTGTCTCTCTGCCCTCGGCAAGACCATTGTAGCATGGGGAAGTAGTGCGAGTAAGTATAGTACCCCTCCAAAGAATTTTGTCGTTTTGGGGAAATTGTTGTGCAGATTGCACAAAGAAAAACGCTTCCAAAATTTGACATTCTAAAGTTTTCAAAAATATAAAAGATAATACTTGATTAGCGCGCGACTATATGCTATAATTATTTAGTAAAATAAAGGCAACAAGGCATTTTTGCCGTGTATGGAGATAAATTATGAACAAAAAATTAATAAGCTTGCTTTATCCGTCGGAAAATTCCAGAGATTACCATTCTGACAGAAGAAATCTGCCGGACATATCCGAAAACGTGTGCGACGAGCTTGGCCTCACCGAAATATTCGGTCTTAAAAACAGTACCCTCACCGACTTTTTCACAGCCGACCCCGAGGTTATACTCTACCGTCAGGCAGCGGTAAGGGATATGATGGAAATACCCGAAATAAAAGAAACTCTCGCCAAGGCGCATCCCATACTTGACGATATACAGGAGCTTCGCAGACTTGATGACGAGAGCTCATCGTCGGGCGACTCTTACCTTTACAGCATTACTGAAATTGAACTTTACGTCTCCTGCATAGACACCTTAAATGCCGGTCTTCTGCCCGTAAAGGACAAAATAAAGAGCGAGGCGTTCAAGACTCTTTCATCCTTTATATTCGAGCTTTCCGCGTCGGAATACTACACCGAGCTTAACGAAAAGCTCGATGCTTTGGCATCAAGGGTGAGAGAGGTAAAGAGTATTACCGTCGGAGTAAACCTGGACAAGCAGCTCCGCCCCTCGTCCGCAGGCGTTATATCGATAAACGCCGAGCCCTTCAAGTCGGGAAAGACGCTTGATAAAATACTCCGTCTCTCCTTCAAAAACGATGCGTTCACCTGCATTGCCGAGCTCTCTCCGTTCGGAAAGGGGCAGAGCGACAACAGAAAAGAGGCTCTTGTCGGCGCGTTCAACGGAGCTATTGAGGACGTATTCCGTTCTTCCGTAAAGGGCTGGCGGGCAATAGTCGGCGGATACGTTCTTGACAACACCGATTTTCTTCTTCGCCTTTTGCCCGAAATTGAGTTTATAAGCCGCGCGACAGAGCTTATGAGGGAGCTTTCGGTGCATCCCGGTTGCAAGATATGTATGCCGGAAATTTCGCCCGCCGAAAATAAGGAATTCAGGGCGGTGGGTCTTTATAACCCGAGAGTTGCGCTTGCAATAGACGAAAAGATAGTTACAAACGATTTTGCCTTTGACGAGGATGCCGGTATATACGTTCTCACAGGACCTAACCGCGGCGGAAAATCGGTTATAACCGTTGCCGTCGGTGCGGCGCAGGCACTTATGCAGCTCGGACTTCCGGTTCCGGCAAGTCACGCCGTAATATCGGTTGTTGACGGAATATTCACGCATTTTCCCGAGGGTGCTGACGACACGATAGACAAGGGAAGACTCGGTGAGGAATGTGCAAGACTTAAGGAAATATTCGATGCCGTAACTCCCGACAGTATGATTCTTCTTGACGAATCGCTTTCTTCGACGGGAGCGTACGAGGCGTCTTATATTGCCTCTGAGATACTTACGAGCTTTGCGGCGCTTCGCTGCCGCGGCATATTCTCAACTCACCTTCACGAGCTTGCCGCAAGAGTTGGCGAAATAAACGAGCGCTCAGCTGAGCGCGGAGGCGTGCGGATAGATACGCTCGTTGCCGGAATGGAGGAGGGTGAGCGTTCGTTCAAAATTCACAGAATGAAGCCCGACGGAAAATCCTACGCAAGAGATATTGCGGACAGATACGGTCTTTCTTTTGAAAACCTGATGTCAAGATTTGAGGAGAAAAAAGGAAAATGAGCATAATAATAGGAATAGACGTAGGCGGCAGCACGACGAAGATAGTCGGCTTTCGCGAGGATGGGGGCAAAAGGGAGCTTATCCCGCCGCAGTTTGTCCGCGCAAACGACCCCGTCACCGCAACCTACGGCGCATTTGGAAAGTTTACTGACGAAAACCGAATTTCCATAAAGGAAATCGATAAAATTATGATGACGGGTGTCGGCTCGTCCTTTGTAAAGCGCGACCTCTACGGTCTTGACCTCGTGCGAGTTCCCGAATTCAATGCAATCGGTCTTGGCGGTCTTTACCTCTCGGGCCTTAAAAACGCGCTCGTCGTGAGCATGGGCACGGGCACTGCAATCGTGCACGCACGTGAGGGCGGCGTGATGAATTATCTAGGCGGTACCGGCGTTGGCGGAGGTACTCTTATGGGACTTTCAAAGCTTCTTCTTCTGGCGGAGAACGTCGAACATATCGAGGAATACGCGGCGCTTGGAAATCTTGCAAACGTAGACCTCAGAATCAAGGACATAACCGAGTCGCAATCGGCAACCCCTCTTGCAGCCGACCTTACGGCATCAAACTTCGGAAATATATCCGACCTTGCGACAAAGGACGACCTTGCCGCAGGTATTATGAATATGGTATACGAAACCGTAGGTGTTACCTCGATATTCGCGGCAAGAAGCGTCGGTGTTGACAACATAGTACTGACGGGAAATCTTACCCGCCTTGCATTTTGTCACGGCAAGTTTGATTTCTTTAACAGCTTGAAGCCGATATACGGTATGAATTTCATCATACCCTCTCTTGCGGAGTTCGCAACGGTAATAGGTACGTCACTTCACGGCATCTAAAATATTTGAAAGGGAGATTTGGCGATATGAACGTTATGCGTTTTATTATCCCGAAGAGCGCAGTAGAGTATATAAGCTCTCAGAGTACCGTGCGCCAGGCGCTTGAAAAGATGCGTTATCATCATTACGCGGCGATACCGGTGCTTGACGATGAGGGAATGTATATCGGTACGCTCCGAAATGACGATATATTCAAATACTTCCTGGATAACGGCAAATTTAATTCGCGCGCCGCGGAGCGCGACAGGGTGATGAGTATTCTCGACAGGAATTACTCGCTGCCCCTTTATCACAACGCTACCTTAAAGGACCTTATCGAGCGGGCAAAGGAGCATAACTTCGTTCCCGTAGTTGATGACCGCGGATGCTTTATTGGGATAGTTTTAAGACGAGATATACTTGAATTTTTAAGCAAACAGTACGATATGAAAGAAAGCGAAAGCTAAAGGAAAGGAGCTGTGGCAATGGCAGAGGAACTTAATAAAGAAAAAGTCGTTGATGCGGCTCTTGTTAACGGGTCGGCTGCGGATTCCGTCGAAACAAACGGAACCGAGCCGTCGGGTGCAGTCCCGACGGTGAAAAATCAAGCCGACGCAGAAAAGAGAGTATCGGCGGCAGCCGCCAAAATGGATGAGAATACCGAACGCGCGCGGCGCGCTGCGCAAAAGCTGACCGAGGAAGAGGAAAGCGTCGGCGAGTATAAGCGGCGCCTTGCCGAAGAAAGCATCAGAAAAGCCGAGCTTGAGCGCAAAAGACAGCGCGAGGAGGATGCTCGGGCTGAAAAGGAGCGTGAGCTTCGCCGCGCCGAAGAGGTCGAAAACTATCTCCGCGCGCGCAGTGAAGAAGACGGTTCTCGCTTCAGAAGGAGCGAGGAACTTTTCGGATTCATAAAAGGGCGTATTGACTCAAGAACCGAGGATGCTGCCGAGGAGGAAATCTCTTTTGCAAGCGAGGCCTCGCCCGATGAGGTACAAGCCCCCGAAACCGACACGGATGCCGTTTGCGATGAGATAACCGAGGAAAAAGAGAAAAATTGCGGCTCAGAGCCTCCGCTTGATTCGGATGATACCGCTGCTTTGGCAGAAGCTTCCGCAAAAGCCGGGGACTCGACCGATGAAAAGATAATCATAAGCTTTGGTGCGCACACCGACCTCCGAGAGCGCCGCTCCGCTGTGAATGAAGAGGACGGGATAATACGCATAAACCCATACGGCGCGGACTCTGGCGCATACGCCCATCCGTACGTTTTTCCAGCGCGTGAGATGTGGCACGAAGAGCAAAATTACCAGTTTGCTCCCGCAGTCAGCCACGAGCCGTTTACTGACGGACGTGAGTGGCATGCTTGGAAGGAAGAACCCTACCGCGCGGAGATTAGCTCGGTAGGTGAATCATACCGTGACTATCCTGATGAGGACGCGGAATACGGTTTTAACGAATACGACTCTTTTGAAGAAGAAGATAGCTACGAATCGGACGCCGAGTATGATGAGAGATACGCCTCGCTCGGTTCGGAATCCGAGAAGGGATATCAATCGGAGATTGAGGAAGCGAATCGCGATTTTGCCGCGCTTCGTGAGGAAAAATTAAGCGGAAGCCACGTAGAGATAGAAGAATTCGAAAGAGCCCAGCTTCCGAAAAGACTTAGTTTCTTCTACAAGCGCGAAGCTGTGCTTACCAAAGAGATAATGAGGCTCGAGTCACGGCAGAAAGCGGCCTCGCCCGAGGAAAATATTTCCATTATAGTCGAGAAGGTCGCGAAGAAAAAAGAGCTTTGCGAGCTGTCTGCCGAGGCGCTCGGCGCTTGCGTTCACGTAAGAGCGAGAACTAAAATTCAAAGGCACAGAAAAATTCTCGAGGAGCATATAACCGATTACAACAACCTCTGCGACGAATATGAGAATAATACGGGACGTCCCGTTGAGCGAATCGGCGAGGATATGGTTAACGACGTGCTCAGCGAGAGAGTTTGCGCCCCCATACAAAAGCTCTGTTACTACGGTGTAGATGACGAGTACGCCACGGGCGCGATGGATGCCGACAGTGACAGACTTCAGAGGCTCGACGAGGAAGCCGAATACGTACGCCGCGAGTATGACAGATACTTAGAGGGCGGAAGCAAAACCGAGCTTACACCTGCTGAAGAGCGGATAGCGAAGAGGCGCCGCGCGGAGCGCATGAGCGCGATAAGGCGCGCAACAGAGCGCGACAGTATCCTTATAGGACTTCGCACCGAGTATCGAATAGCGGCTCTTGAAACGAAGCGCGATATGCTTATGAGTTCCTACGGAACCGACAGAAAAAGGTCGCTGCGTGAAAAAAGAGACGTCAGCCATGAGATAACCAAAATAAAGAGAAAAGCAGCCAAGGAAGCAAAGCGCGCCCGTGAGGCAAATTCAAGGTATTATCTTCTTCCGGCGCTTGCACCCGAGGATGAAAAGGTGAGAAAGAAGGCGAGGAGAGAAAGACTTGAATCGCTTCGCCTCCGACTTGACGTACTTCTCGCGGAGAGGGAAAGTATAAACGAGCGTCTGATAGCTCTTTACGGCGGCTCGGACAAGAAGCTCAGAAATGCGAAAATAAGGCGCAAGGCGGCTGTCGTACGCCGCAGAAGTGCCAAGGCTATGTACAAAAAGCAGCGCAACATCGCGCGGAAAATAGACAGATACAAAGCGCCTCTTGATATGAAGGAGCGCGCATACGAGCTGCTTAACAAAAAAACCGCGGCGGTGGCTACCGCTGACGAGTGCCGATATAAGCTGAGACGCATGAAGCTCACGGGAAGAGCGGAGAAGGAGCTTATTGCGAATATAAAACGCTCAAAGAGAACCGTAAAGCAAACCGACAAAGAGCTTAAATACGTTTTGAAGAAGCTGAAAAGGCAGGAGGAACGCTATCGTGACGAGCGCGAATGGAGATTTTTCCTTATCGTTTTTGCGCTTCTTTTAGCCGTGGGAGCAGGCGGTTGGATTCTGTACGGAGACAAAATAACGGCTTACTTAAAGTATCTTGTCGACTGGTTTTCATCTTTGAGATGATGCACTTGAAACTGATAATTGATGGAGAAAAAAATGGGTTTATTTCGGAAAAATGACGGAACGCCTGATTACGACGGCATAAGCTCTTTTGAAAAAGAGGATATGATTAAGCGGCTTGAACGTGAGCGCGAGCGCGTGAACGATGAAATCGAAAGCATCCTCAAAAGCTACGCGCGCGAAAGCGGCAACCGCGCTCTTAAGCCGAAAAGAAGAAAGAAGTATTCTGACGACTGGGGAGCTTACTCGGGCAGATAATATGGTGTTACTATGATTAAATGTTGTATTTTTGACCTTGACGGAACTGTGCTTGACACCATCGGAACTATTACCTATTACGTTAACGAAATCTTCAGGCGCTACGGCATTATGCCCGTTGGCGAGGGGGAGTGTAACTATTTTGCCGGCAACGGCGCAGGCACACTCATAGAACGCGCCCTTCGTTCAAAGGGACTTTATTCGGAGGAATTAAAGAATAAAATATTACCCGAATATAAGGCCGCGTACGATGAAGCGCCCGTATACTTGACACGGGTGTTTCCCGGTATATGCGAGCTTCTCTCGGAGCTTCGCAAAAGGGGAATAAAAATCGCCGTGCTCTCAAACAAACCCGACACCGCAACGAAAAGCGTTGTCGCCGAATTCTTTCCCGACGTGTTCGACGAGGTTATCGGAGCTGTCGACGGAGTACCCCTCAAGCCGAGTCCGGCTTCGGCACTTTCGCTTATCTCCCGCCTTGGAGTTACAGCGGATGAGGTCGCTTGGATCGGCGACACGGCAACCGATATAGAGACGGCGAAGAACCTCGGTGCGCGTCTCGGTATAGGCGTTCTTTGGGGCTTCCGCCCCCGAGAAGAGCTTGTTCTTGCGGGCGCTGACGTAATAGCAGATGACCCGTCTCAAATTCTCAGGGAGGTTGTTTCGGTTGTTTAAGAAGCTTTTGGCTTTGTTTCTTGCCGTTTTGATTTCGCTCTTTTCGTCTTCCTGCGGCAAGGATGAAATATATTCTCACTGCGAGCTGATTATCGGGCTTGACAGTGATTTTGACGAGGTTGAAAACAAGGATTTTGACGTCACCTATTCGAACGGAAAATATATGGTTGCCATAGTCAGAATATCCTACGTTGCAGGCATGCTTGACGGTATACCCGAAACTCTGACGCCGCTTGAATTCGGTGAATTATGGCTTACCCGCTGTATGAGGGTGGCTACGGTCATGTCGGGCAATATTACCTATACCGAGTATTACTCGGGCATAGGCGCAGAGGAGCATTACTACTTCGAGGTTTTCTACCGCTCAAAGTATGCGTATTTCGTGGTTCTCTTTGCCACGCTTTCAAAAAATGAGACCGAGGGGCGCGAGGACTTTATCCGCTACGCCGAGTCGGTCAGATTTGATATGTCAAAGGGTGAGGTTTAAGGATGAAAAAATCAGTTAGAATTTTTGCCGTGTCGCTTATCGTTTTAGCGACGCTTCTGTCTGCCTTCGGCTGCAGAGATGACGGCGACGTAAAGAAGTATACCGAAAGCGGCCTTGTCTATTATCTTCCGCGGACAATGGAAAAGATGAACGTAAACTATGCAGACGTTTGCTACGGCGACGGCGAGGCTGAGTTTTTCATATACTTTTACACAAGCGACCAGCTTCTTGCCGAGCTTTATATGAATAAGGACTCTACCGTAAAGGAATACGCTACGTGGTTTGCAAACGTCAACGGTTATAAAAATATCACCGAGGAATATGACGAGGCGGGCGCAAAAATAACCATGCGCTATCTGTACGAGGACGAAAACGATTTTTACTTTGACTATATACTCAGAAACGAAGATATGCTGTATCACGTAACTATGATGTGCTCAGCCGAAAAGCGTGAGATCTACGAGCCCCTTTTTGAAGAGTGGCGCTCGAATATAAGGATCGACTGATTTGTAAGCCTTTTACGGATGCGGACTTTAATTTCTTGAGAATGGAGACATTTATGCAGAAGGTATATAACTTTTCCTCAGGCCCGTCAATGCTGCCGGAGGAAATTATCGGTAAAATAAGCGAAGGTCTTACGAACTATAACGGTACGGGAAAGTCGGTAATTGAAATCGGCAAAAACCAGAAGGAATACGCCGAGCTCGTATCAAGCACCGAAGAGCTTTTACGCGAGCTTATGGATATTCCGCAGGGTTACGAGGTTCTCTTTATGGCGGGAGGCTCCGACGTTCAGTATTCGGCTGTCCCCCTGAACGCCCTTTCCGACCATAAGTGCGCCGACTATATAATCTCGGGCAGGCTTTCCAAGAACGCATCTCTCGAAGCGAAAAAGCACGGCGATATTGCGATTGCGGCATCGAGTGCCGGCGCAAGCCCCGCGTTTTCCACCGTTCCGGAGACCGAGCGGAAGCACTTCCGTCCGGATGCGGATTACGTTTATATATGCTACAACAACACTGTTTACGGAACAAAATTCCACTATATTCCCGATACGGGCAATATACCTCTCATTTCGGATATGTCGTCATTCATGCTTTCCGAGCCGGTTGACGTTTCGAAGTTCGCGCTGATTTTTGCGAACGCGGAGTGCGGAATCGGTGTTCCCGGCCTTACGGTAGTAATACTGCGTGACGACCTCACGGCAGGTGCGTGCCGCACAGCACCCGGGCTTCTTGACTATAAGGCGGTTGCCGATATGACATCCGACCTTTCGCCCGCGCCCGCCTTCAGCGTTTACGTGGCAAAGCTTGTGTTTGAGTGGATAAAATCCGTTGGCGGCCTTGAAGAAATGAAGCGCCGCAACGAGCGCAAGGCAAGTCTTATATACGATTACCTCGACTCTCAGACCTACTATACCGCTCCGGTTGATAAAAAGTGCCGTTCCATGATGAACGTGGTATTCGTAACCGGCGACGCGGCGCTCGACAAAATGTTTGCAATAGAGGCGCGCTCAGCCGGACTTGAAAATCTTTCCGGTCACAGCTCTGTCGGAGGAATGTGTGCTTCGATTTACAACGCGATGCCCATTGAGGGTGTTGAAAAGCTTGTCGCGTTTATGAAAAAGTTCGCGCAGGAAAACCCGAAGCTCGACGCGTAAGCGTATCAATAAATGCGGATTCGGCAAGAGCCGTTCCGCGCCCATTTATAAAATAAAACATCAGGTGAATATATGAAACGTACAGATTTAAGAAACATCGCAATAATAGCACACGTTGACCACGGAAAAACCACTCTCGTTGACGAAATGCTCCGCCAGGGCGGAATTTACAGAGAAAACCAGGAAACCACCGAGCGTGTAATGGACTCAAACGACCTTGAAAGAGAGCGCGGAATTACGATACTTGCAAAGAATACCGCGATATACTATAAGGACGTGAAGATAAACGTAATCGACACCCCGGGACACGCGGATTTCGGCGGCGAGGTTGAGCGTATACTCAAGATGGTAAACGGAGTAATACTTCTCGTAGACGCAGCGGAGGGCCCCATGCCCCAGACGAGATTTGTGCTTGAAAAGGCACTTGCCATGAACCACCGTGTAATAGTGGTCGTAAACAAAATCGACCGTCCCGATGCCCGTCTTGACGAGATAGGCGACGAGGTGCTTGAGCTTCTTCTTGAGCTGAACGCCACCAACGAGCAGCTTGATTCACCGATGCTCTTCTGCTCGGGCAGAGCGGGAACGGCATCCTTTGACCCGCATACGCCGGGCACCGACCTCAAGCCGCTTCTTGATACCATAATAGACTATATGCCTATGCCCGAGGGCGAGGAGGACGAGCCTCTTCAGATTCTTGTTTCCTCAATAGATTATAACGAGTTTGTCGGAAGAATAGGTATAGGCCGCATAGAGCGCGGAACACTGAAGGCGGGACAGGGAGTTTCTATCTGCAACTATCACGATAAGGGCGGAAAGACCAGACCCTCGAAAATAGTTTCGCTCTATCAGTTTGACGGTCTTAAGAGAACACAGGTCGAGACGGCGTCTGTCGGCGATATCGTTGCCTTCTCGGGCTGTGAGGATATATCGATAGGCGACACGGTATGCGCTCCGTCCTGCCCCGAGCCGCTTGAGTTTGTCAAGGTCGGTGAGCCTACTATGGAAATGACCTTCTCGGTCAACGACTCACCCTTTGCCGGAAAAGAGGGCAAATACGTAACCTCCCGCCACCTTCGTGCGCGCCTTTACAGAGAGCTTTTGCGCGACGTATCTCTGCGTGTAACCGACGGTGAAACCACCGACAGCTTCCGTGTTGCGGGAAGAGGCGAAATGCACCTCTCGATTCTTATAGAAAATATGCGCCGTGAGGGATACGAGCTTTGCTGCTCAAACCCGAGAGTTCTTTATAAGGAAATAGACGGCGTAAAATGCGAGCCTATCGAGAACGTTATCATCGACGTGCCCGAGGAGTATCTCGGCGCGGTAATGGAGAAGCTCGGAGCGAGAAAGGGAACGCTTCTTGATATGCAGCTTAACGGAAACCGTCAGAAGCTCTTCTATACAATACCCACAAGATGTCTTTTCGGATACAGAAGCGAGCTTCTTACCGACACGCGCGGAGAGGGAATTATATCAACTCTCTTTGCAGGCTACGAGCCCTTCCGCGGTGAGATAAAGACGCGCTTTACCTCATCTCTTATCGCATCTGAGAACGGCGTATCAACCACCTACGGACTTTACGGAGCGCAGGACAGAGGACCGCTCTTTATAGGCCCTGCAACACCGGTTTACGAGGGTATGATAGTAGGTGAAAATCCGAAGCCCGACGATATCGAGGTCAACGTCTGCCGCGAAAAGCACCTGACCGCAATTCGCTCGACGGGAGCTGATGAGAAGCTGACGCTTATAACCCCCGTACAGCTTTCACTTGAGGAAGCTATTGAGTTTATATGCGACGACGAGCTTATCGAGGTAACCCCCAAGAGCATAAGACTCCGTAAGGTAGTGCTTGACACACCGTCGAGAAAGAGATTGCAGGCGCAAAAGCGCGCAGCTCTTAAGGAAAACAGATAATCGGCTTTTGCCGAAAGGTCTTATATCAGGTAATAAGCTTTTTTGCCCGTGACACTTCCGGTAAGGCGGCGAGGACTATTGCAACAAGGAGTATAAGCCTTGCGTAAAGCGAGCCCCTCAGCAAGAATATGAGAGCACCGATGGGAAGCGTTACAGCCATAAGACCAAAGAATCCCTTAATACTGATTGCAGTGCGACCCGTGGCGCGTTTTGACGCCCAAAGGCATAAAAGAAATAGCATAAAATAAGAAATAACAGTGGAATAAGCAGCGCCGATATAACCGAGCTTGTTCACCGAAAAAACTGTAATAATTACACACCCTAGGGCGGATAACGACGACGTAAGCGTTATCAGCCCTATTTTTTCGCTATGCAGCATAAAGAGGGTGAGGGTTGAGGAAAGAAAGGAAAAAATCACCGATGCCGCAACGACGTATGCGACGGGCAGAGCCTCTCTGTAGTCGGCAGCGACAGCGAGGTTGAACACCTCGGGCAAGACCGTCAGAAAAAGGAGAGTCGAAAGAGAAACAGCCTTTGCCGCGGCAAAGACGGCATCGGAGACAAGCTTATCCTTTCCAGAGCCGAGCTTCCGAAGTCCCCAGGGGGTAATTGCGAGAGAAAGTCCGCTGCTTATCAGCGAAACGAGAAGTCCAACCGAGTACGCAACCGAGTATTTCGCCAAATCCCCGCTGCCCGAAATACGCGAGATTATAACCTTGTCAGCCTGGGCAATTGCCGAAAGCGAGAGATAGTGCGGTAAAATGGGTATCGCAAGGCGGAGAATATATCGCCACACCTTCGGTGAAAAAAGACGGCTGCCGCGCTTGATTATGCCGAAGATTATGGGCAGCGTGATAACCGACGACGTGACGAGCGGCGCGAGAATACGCGACACGCCCCCCATACCAAGCCGTATAAATATAAGCGCAAGGGTGGGAGTCAGTATTCCGCCCGAAACGTTCAGCCAAAAAACCGCCTTGTATTCGCCGAGGTATCTTTTTTTTGCAAAATAGAGGCCCTCCGCAGCCGTTAAAAATATCTCTGCAAAGAGTATGACGAAAAATGGCGTGCCGAGTCCCAAAATGCCGTTAATTCGCCTTCTGAATATCATATATACAGCGAAGAAGAAAAATGCCGCGAGACTCTCAAGGGCTAGCGCGTGTAAAATGAAATTGTCAATTCCGACGTACTCGAATTTTCTGATTCCACGATAAGCCACGCTCCCCGATATTTCAAGTGTGATGAGGACTGTAAAAATTCCGAGCACACCCGCGTACAGCGAGTAAATGCCGTATTCCTCGGGCATAAGAAGCGCCGTAAAAACAGGTGTGAAAACAAAACCGATTCCACGCGATATAACGTTGGCAGCGATATACGTGACCGATGCCGCCGCCTGCAAATTCAATTTTAAAACACTCGCTTTTTTCATTCCGAAAGACCGCTTTCCTTTTTGCGCGCTTTGACAAAAAAGAAACGGTTTTATAGAAAATGTTTCAATTTCGGGCAAAAGCACGGCAACTTTAAGTGTATTTTGCAAGAAATTTTTCAAAACCTGCAAAAATCTATTGATTTTTATATATATGTGTGCTAGAATTTACGTATATTATTTAATGAATGTTTTGGAGGAAAAAACAATGTTTAAGACAGAGTATCTTAATGACCTCATGGCTCGTGTTGAGGCGAGAAATCCCGGTGAGGTTGAGTTTCACCAGACCGTGCGCGAGGTTCTTGAATCCATAGAGCCCGTGCTTCTTCAGCGCCCCGAGTACATCAAGGCAGGCGTTATTGAAAGACTTGTTGAGCCCGAGCGCATCATCAAGTTCAGAGTTCCGTGGGTTGACGATAACGGCAATGTAGTTGTAAACCGCGGCTACCGTATTCAGTTTAACAGTGCAATCGGTCCTTACAAGGGCGGACTTCGCTTCCATCCCAGCGTAAACGAGAGCATTATAAAGTTCCTCGGCTTCGAGCAGACCTTCAAGAACTCTCTTACCGGTCTTCCTATGGGCGGCGGTAAGGGCGGCTCGGACTTCGACCCCAAGGGCAAATCCGATGCTGAGGTTATGCGCTTCTGCCAGAGCTTCATGACCGAGCTTTCGAAGTACATAGGCCCCGATACCGACGTTCCCGCAGGCGATATCGGTGTTGGCGCACGTGAAATCGGCTATCTTTTCGGACAGTACAAGAGACTCCGCGACGAGTTCACCGGCGTTCTTACCGGTAAGGGACTTTCCTACGGCGGCTCGCTTATAAGACCTGAGGCTACCGGCTTTGGCGCTGTTTATTACACCGTTGAAATGCTTAAGGACCTCGGCGAAGATATCAAGGGTAAGACCTTTGCAATCTCGGGCTTTGGAAACGTTGCTTGGGGAACTGTTATTAAGGTTACCGAGCTTGGCGGTAAGGTTGTTACCATCTCCGGCCCCGACGGATATATCTACGATAAGGACGGCATCAACACTAAGGAGAAGATTGACTTTATGGTTGAGATGCGTGCATCCTGCCGTAACAGAGTTGAGGACTATGCCGATAAGTTCGGTGTTCCCTTCTTCAAGGGCGAGAAGCCTTGGGGCGTTAAGGTTGACGTAATTATGCCTTGCGCTACTCAGAACGAGGTCGGAATGGCTGAGGCTGAGAAGATTGTTGCGAACGGCGTAAAATATTACGTTGAGGTATCTAATATGCCCACCACCAACGAGGCGCTTGCATACCTTATGCAAAACGGCGTCGTAGTTGCTCCCTCTAAGGCGGTTAACGCAGGCGGCGTTTCGGTTTCCGGACTTGAAATGTCTCAGAACTCCATGCGTTACTCCTGGAGCGCTGAAGAGGTTGACGAAAAGCTTAAGGGTATAATGAAGAACATTTACAGAAGCTCGGTTGACGCGGCAAAGACCTTCGGTATGGAGGGCAACCTCGTTGCAGGAGCTAATATAGCAGGCTTTATCAAGGTTGCTGATGCAATGCTTGCACAGGGCGTGGTATAATAAGGAAATCAAGGCGCGGATATTCGTCGGTTTCGGCGGGTATCCGCGCCTATTTTTAAGGCGAAAATATATAAATATATTTTGCTTTATTCCTTGACATAATATACCTCGTATGTTATAATGATTAAAATTAACGAAAAAACGGAGATTTTGAAATGAAAGAAGGCTTTCTCAATGCGCGTGATTTTGGAGCATCCGGTTCTGAGCACAAAACGACAGCGCACGCAACCGCGGGCTCAAACATTTTCGTGCTTGACGACGTAGGCGACTTCAAGGTCGGCGACGAGGTATATATTACGGGATCGAATATTCACTTTGAGGCTACGGTTCTTTTTGAGCGCAAGGATATGAAGGTGCTTAATCGCCGTCCTTGGCATCACTGTCAGGAGCTTCTTGACCGTGTTGAGCTTCGCGGCTACGACGGAAGCGAGGGCGACTGGGTGTGCTACTTTTTCGACATATATCCCGAAGCGCCCGATACGTTCAGATGGTCGAATAACTACGGACGCACTTGGCACGAGGACGTGCCGCTTAAAACGGGTGAATGGACGCCCCTCGGTAACGGCGTTGAGGTAAAAATCAACGACTTTAAGGAGCGTGAGTGGGGCGCTACCGCAGTATTTGTCTGCTCTTCAAGGCTTAATGCCACAGTCGAGAAGGCGGAGGGCAACAAACTCACCCTGTCTGCCTCTGCAAATAAAACCTGCGAGTGTGAAGTAATGCACTCTGACTCAGCGGCAATCCAGCGCACGATTGACGCGGCAATAGCTGAAAAAAAGAACGTCTTCTTACCTAACGGCAGATACAGACTTACGAAAACTCTTGAAATTTTCGATGCCGAAAGCCTTACCTTTGAGGGCGAGAGCGGTGTCAATACGATTGTCGATTTCAGTGTCGGAGCATTTGGTCCTGAAAGCTTTGAGGGCTATTGCTTCTTTATAAAGGGCGGAAGCGAGGTCACACTCCGCAATATCTTTATGACGGGAAGCCTCGGATACAAGGACAGGGATATGGGCGCAAACCTCTTCTGCCGCGGCGGAAACGGGGTTTACGGCTTCTACTTCCAAAAGAGTAATGCTTCTACCGTCATAAGCACCAAAAGAGTGCTTATGGAAAACTGCCACGCACGTAAAATGAGCGCCGAATGCTTCTTTTCACGCGGTGAGCGCAGAGAGGCGGCAAATCCCCCCGATGCTTATACTGTGGAGCTTACCTATCTTCGCTGCTCGGTTGAGGACTGCGCCCGTAATGCATTTAACCCGTGTGACAAAAGCGAAAATATATCACTCCTTTACTGTCGCGTAAAGGACGTCGGAAATGCAATGCTTGAGGGCTCGTCGCGATTTACCAAGGTTCACGGCTGCTACGCTACCAACAGCGGCGGAATTGAGCTCGGCAATACCCGTCACCGCTGGGACTTCCTTAACAAGCTCGGTTCGGGACAGCATATTATTACGAACAATTATTTTGAGGGCAGAACGACGAGAGGCGATGAGCCTATGATTAAGGCAGGTTCTGTTGCAACTCAGATAATAGTAAGCAATAACAGTTTTATCAACTTTAATTCTCCCGCGATTGCGGTTATCGGAGAGGGACAGTCATGTGACACGCCCCCCGAGAATGTTATAATCACGGGCAACTCCATCGACCTTACTGCTGTCGGTGAAGAAAGCCGTGAAAGATACGGAATAAAAATCACCTCAAGCTTCGTTACCGCCGCGGATAATCATATTTTCGTACGCGGAGATATGGACGGGCAAGTAACCGGAATAAAGCTTTCCGATGACACGGTGCGCATCGTACTTCACGATAACACCATAGCGGGCTGTAAGGCTGCCATTACCTCCGAGAAGGTGCAGGGAGTAGTTGGCGACGTTGTTGACGACAGAGTATTCTATCGCGAAGAGATAAAGCGTTCGGTTGCGACAAAGCCAATGCTTCTTCGTGTCGCTTCACACAGATACAGGGGCTGGAAGCTCCTTTGGCTCTCCGATAATACCGAAAGCGAAATACTTGATTTCGACCCGATAGAGCTTCACTTTACTCTTAAAGAGCCGAGAAAAATGACACCGGGCGATAAATTTTACATCTATGGACCAAATGCTGCGCCGTGGTCGATACACCACAATATAATTGAAAACTGTGAAAACGCAATTCTAATAGACAGCTTTGTAGAAAATAGGGCAATTCTTGACGCAAACACAATAGGATAAGGAGTTTTTATGCGAGAAGGCTTTTTGGATGCGCGGGATTTTGGAGCATCAGGCTCAGAGTATAAAACCGTAGCACACGCAACAGCCGGTTCAAAGTTTTTTATTCTTGACGATATAGGCGACTTTAAGGTGGGAGACGAGGTTTATCTTTCGGGCTGTAACGTTCACTTTGCGTCAACACAGCTTTTTGAGCGCAAGGATATGAAAGTGCGCAACAGACGTCCGTGGCACTACACCCAGCCGCTTCTTGACCGCGTCGAGCTTCGCGGCTACGATGGCAGCGAGGGTGATTGGGTAACCTACTTCTTTGATATATATCCTGAATCTCCCGACACTTTCAGATGGTCTAAAAACTACGGACGCACTTGGCACGAGGACGTGCCGCTTAAAACGGGTGAATGGACGCCCCTCGGTAACGGCGTTGAGGTAAAAATCAACGACTTTAAGGAGCGCGAGTGGGGCGCTACCGCGGTGTTCGTCTGTTCCTCAAGGCTTCATGCGACTATTGAAAATATTGAGGGCAACACCGTAACTCTCTCTAAATCGGCAAATAAAAGCTGCAAGACCTTAATGATGCACTCGGATTCTGCGGCAATTCAGCGCGCTATTGATGCAGCGCTTACCGAGAAAAAGAACCTTTTTCTTCCAAACGGTAAGTACAGACTCACAAATAAGCTTTCGATTATTAACGCGGAAAGCTTCACCTTTGAGGGCGAAAGCGCCGCTAATACCGTCATTGATTTCAGCCTTGGCGGACTTGATATCGATGATTTCGGCGGCTCTTGCTTCTACGTAAAAGGCGGTAACGAGGTAACTCTTCGCAATCTCTTTATGCTCGGAAACCTCGGGTATAAGGACAGAGATTTGGGAGCAAACCTCTTCTGCCGAGGCGGAAGCTCTGTGTACGGCTTCTATTTTCATAAAACTAATGCCACCTGCGTCTTAAGCACAAGACGTATGCTTATTGAAAACTGTCATGCCCGCAAGATGAGCGCGGAGTGCTTCTTCTCAGCCGGCGTGAGCAGGGAAGCGGCAGACCCGCCGGGCGCATATACGACCGAGCTCACCTATCTTCGCTGCTCGGTTGAGGATTCCTGCCGAAATGCATTCAACTCGTGTGATAAGAGCGAGAACGTATCGATGCTTTACTGTCGGGTTAAGGACGTTGGAAACGCGGCATTCGAGGGAGCGTCACGCTTTAATAAAATTCACGGCTGTTATATAAAAAATGCAGGACCGATTGCCCTCGGAAATGCGCGCCGCCGCGTAGATTGGCTCAATAAACTCGGCACGGGTCAGCACGTGATAACCGATAACTATTTTGAGGGCTGCACGACGGACGGCAAATTCCCCTTGATTAAGGTCGGCTCGGCGGCAAGCCAGGCAACGATAAGTAACAATATATTCGTAAACTTCAACTCTTCGGCAATAGCGGTATTTGGAGAGGGCCTGTCAGGTGACACGCCCCCCGAGAACGTCATAATCAGCGGAAATTCCATAGACCTTACCGCCGTCGGCGAGGAAAGCCGCGAAAGATACGGCATAAAAATCACCTCAAGCTTCGCCACAGTCGCGGATAACCACATTTTCGTACGCGGCGATATGGATGGGCGCGTTTCGGGAATAATGCTTTCCGACGACGTAGTACGCCTCTCGGTTCACGATAACACCATCGCGGGCTGTAAGGCTGCGATAGTATCCGAGAAGGTTCTCGGTGTGGTAGGCGACGTCGTGGACGGTGTGACCTTCTACAGAGAGGAAAAGAGTATAACTCAGGCATTGAAGCCGATGCTTCTTCGTGTCGCTTCGCACAGATACAGGGGCTGGAAGCTCCTTTGGCTCTCCGATAATACCGAAAGCGAAATTCTTGACTTCGACCCGATAGAGCTTCACTTTACTCTTAAAGAGCCGAGAAAAATGACTCCCGGGGATAAATTTTACATATACGGCCCGAACGCACTGCCGTGGTCGATACACCACAATATAATTGAAAACTGTGAAAACGCAATTCTAATAGACAGCTTTGTAGAAAATAGGGCAATTCTTGACGGAAATATAATAAACTAAAGGAGATATCTATAATGAGAGAAGGATTTTTGAACGCACGGGATTTTGGAGCATCAGGCTCGGAATATAAAACCGTAGCACACGCAACAGCCGGCTCAAACGTTTTTACGCTTGACGATATAGGCGACTTTAAGGTTGGAGATGAGGTTTATCTTCCGAGCTGTAACGTTCACCTTGAAAAATCGGTGCTCTTTGAGCGCAAGGATATGAAGGCACGTAACAGACGCCCATGGAAGCATAACCAGCCTATGCTTGACCGCGCCGAGATTCGCGGCTACGACGGAAGCCAGGGTGAGTGGGTTACTTATATGTTTGACGTATACCCCGAAGAGCCGGACGTTTTCAGATGGACGAAGAATTACGGCAGAGAGTGGCATGAGAACCTTCCTCTTAAAATAGGAGAGTGGACGTCTCTCGGTGACGGCGTTGAGGTGAAAATAAACGACTTCAAGGAAAGAGAGTGGGGAGCTACTGCAGTCTTCGTATGCTCGTCAAGACTCTTTGCTACGGTAGAGAAAATAGAGGGCAACGAAATCACCCTCTCAGCTGCCGCAAACAAGACCTGCGACTCCGAAATAATGCACTCCGACTCGGCGGCAATTCAGCGCGCTATCGACGCGGCAATGGCCGAAAATAAAAACGTGTTCTTACCTAACGGAAGATACAGACTTACGAAAACTCTGCAGATTATAAATCCAACCGACTTCACCTTTGAGGGCGAGAGCGGTGTTAATACCGTTCTTGATAACTCACTCGGCGCGCTCGGCGTGGAAAGTCTGGAGGGCTCCTGTTTCCATACATGGAAAGGAGAGTCTGTAACGCTTCGCAATCTCTTTATGGTTGGCAGCCTTGGATATAAGGACAGGGATATGGGAGCAAATCTTTTTCCGCGCGGCGGAAGCGGTGTATTCGGCTTTTATTTTCACAAGAGCAACGCTACTTGCTTTGAAAGCACCAAGCGCGTTCTCGTGGAAAACTGCCACGCCCGTAAAATGTCAGCCGAATGCTTCTATTCGTCGAGCGACAAGCGCGAAAATGCAAATCCCCCCGATGCTTACTCGACTGAGATCACCTATATTCGCTGTTCCGTTGAGGACTGCGCCCGTAATGCCTTCAACAATAACGACAAGGCTGAGGGAACGTCGATACTCTACTGTCGCTTGAAGGATATCGGAAATGCGGCTTGGGAAGGCGCATCAAGAATGATAAAGATTCACGGCTGCTATATGTGTAATACAGGCTCGGTTGCGATAGGAAACACCCGTCATCGCTTTGATTGGCTCTACGCCTTTGGATCGGGACAGCACGTAATAACCGATAACTATTTCGAGGGCAGAGTAACTAATCCTAAGTTCGCAATGATAAAAATCGGCTCTATTGCGACACAGATAACAGTTGCAAACAACGTATTCGTTAACTTTAATTCTCCCGCAATTTGTGCTGTCGGTGAGTGCCAGTCGGTTGACACGCCCCCGGAAAGAATAATAATCAAGGGCAACTCCATCGACCTCACCGCAATAGACTCTCCGAGTATTGAAAGATACGGAATAAAGATAACCTCCAACTATGCAACGATTGCCGACAACCATATTTTCGTTCGCGGCGATATAGATGAAAACGTGTCGGGAATAGTTCTCAGCGACGACGCAAACGGCATAGTAATTCACGACAACACCATAGCAGGCTGTAAGGTTGCGATAGCCTCGGATAAGGTTGTCGGAAAGGTGGGTGACGTAGAGAGCGACACGGTATTTTACCGCGGCGAAGGACTTATGGGATTCCCCACGAAGCCTATGCTTTTGCGTCCCGATTCACAGTGCTATAAGGGATGGGTGGTAAAATGGCTCTCTGACGGCACGGTGAGTGAGATAGCCGAATTTGAGCCTTACGCGCTTTCCTTTACACTTAAGGAACCGCGAAAAATGCAAAGCGGCGACGAATTCTACATATACTCACCGAAGGCGCTTCCTTGGTCGATACACCACAACATAATCGAAAATTGCGAGAAGACTATTGAAATTGACTCTTTCGTTGAAACGAGAGCGGTGCTCGACGGAAATATAATAGGATAAAATAAAAAAATCTGACAGGAAGCATTTTTCCTGTCAGATTTTTTATTTTAAGCCTGTTCCGTCACGCCCCGTCTGTAATTATCTTATAGATAAGCGGCGCCATTTCGGGCTTTGTATCCGAGTAGGTGATGGAAGAGAAGAAAAGCTCTTCGGCATCGGAGATGGCGGACTCGTTATTTGTATAAAAATAGGCGAGGGTGTCACCGCATTTCACGTAGTCGCCGGTCTTTTTCATGAGTCTTATGCCTGCTGTATAATCAATTTCGGCATCCTTCGTTTCTCTGCCTGCTCCAAGCTTCATAGCCGAAAGTCCTATCTTCTCGGCGTCCATTTTCGCAATGTAACCGTCGTTCTTTGCGGTAAGTGTGTATTCAATCTCGGCAGTCGGGAAAAGCTCGGGATTTTCAATAAGACGAACGTCGCCGCCCTGTGCTTCTATCCACGCCTTGAATTTTTCGTATGCCATACCCGTGTCAAGTAAATGCCTTGCCTGACGCTTTGCCTCATCAAGCGAAATATCAAGGGCAAGGTGCGCCATAGAGGCGGCAAGCGTTATACATATTTCGGTAAGGTCGCGCGGCCCGTTTCCAAGCAGCGTTTCAATGGCTTCCTTGACTTCAAGGATATTTCCTATCGCAAATCCGAGAGGTGTGTCCATATCGGTTATAACCGCCGATACACGCCTTTTTGAAAGCTCGCCTATATTTACCATACTGCGTCCGAGCGCCTCGGCATCCGAAAGAGTCTTTACGAAAGCACCCGAGCCGCATTTTACGTCGAGAACTATGGATTTTGAGCCGGACGCCAGCTTTTTGCCCATTATGGACGAGGTTATAAGAGGTATCGAATCGACCGTTCCCGTAACGTCGCGCAAAGCATAAAGCTTTTTGTCTGCGGGAGCGAGATTCTTCGTCTGTCCTACAACCGCAATGCCGATTTCCTTAACCTGACGGGTGAACTCATCGGGCGAAAGGTTTATCTTGTATCCGCTTACGGATTCAAGCTTGTCGATTGTTCCGCCGGTATGGCCAAGACCTCTTCCGCTCATTTTTGCTACCTTACAGCCAAGGGCGGCGGCAATGGGGGCGACGATAAGTGTGGTTTTATCCCCGACACCGCCGGTTGAGTGCTTGTCGGCGGTAAGATTTCCGAATTCCGAAAGGTCAAGCACCTCGCCCGAATTTGATATAGCTTCGGTGAGGGCGACAGTCTCTCGGTCGGTCATTCCCCGAAGGCAGATTGCCATAAGAAGAGCCGACACCTGATAGTCGGGAACAGTACCCTCGGTATAGCCGAAAACGAAATTCCGTATTTCGCCGTCGGATAGCTCCTCGCCGCGCTTTTTTTTCGTAATTATGTCATACATATTCATTTTATACTGTCCTTATCAAAAGAGAAGGGAAGAAGCTCCCCAAAGCTCTTCTCGTATCCCTTGCCGAAAATCACCTTAAAATCAGCACCGCAAAATTCCGCCATAACCTGTCTGCATACACCGCAGGGTGCAAACACCTCACGCGGCGCGTCACCCTCTTTTCCGCCTGCTACGGCTATTTTAACAAAGTCTCTTTCACCGTTTGCTACCGCCGTGAAAATTGCGCATCTCTCAGCGCAAACACCGGGGGCGTGCGCGGCATTTTCAATATTTACCCCGGTATAAACCTTTCCCGAGGAAGTGAGAAGCGCCGCACCTACGGTAATATTTGAGTAGGGGGCATAGGCGCGTTTGCGCGCCTGATTCGCAATTTCGTAAAGCTCGCTGTCACTTATAATCGGTTTCATAATAAAATGTCCTCGCTTATATTTTCACACGCATCGGGGGTGAAGTCCACCGAAAGCATATCCGTAACAAGACGCGAGACCGTTGCATAAGAGTCGAGTGTGCCGAGGTTTTTCGGGCTGATTCTCTCTCCGAAAACGAGAAGCGGAACGTATTCTCTCGTGTGGTCGGTCGACGTGTCGGAGGGGTCGCAGCCGTGGTCGGCGGGGATTATAAGCGCGTCCTCTTTGCCAAGCTCCGCACACATGTCGGGCAGCCACGCGTCAAAATCCGAAAGGGCGGAGGCGTAGCCGACAGCGTCCTGTCTGTGTCCGTATTTTGAGTCGAAGTCGACAAGATTTATAAATGCAAGTCCCGAAAAATCACGCCCTGCAAGCTCGAGAGTCAAATCCATGCCCTCGCGGTTTGAGTGCGTCGGAATCTTTTCGGTAATACCCCGTGCAGCGAAAATGTCGCTGATTTTACCGACGGATATTACGTCAAGTCCCTTTTCGCTTATCGCGTCAAGCATTGTTTTCTTTGGCGGCGTCAGCGAGAAGTCGCGGCGGTTTGCCGTTCTTTCGGGGAAACCGTTTTTCATAGTAAACGGACGTGCGATAACTCTGCCGACGGCGTGCTTGCCGACGAGTATTTCACGCGCGGTAAGGCAGTATTTGTAAAGCTCCTCGGGAGGTATTATTTCCTCGCACGCGGCAATCTGAAAAACACTGTCAGCCGAGGTATAAACTATAAGGTCGCCGCTTTTTATATGCTCGTCACCGTAGTCTCGAATTACCTCTGTACCCGAGTAGGTTCTGTTACAAATGACACCCCTCCCGGTCCTTCTCTTAAATTCTTCTATTATCTCATCGGGAAAGCCATCGGGATAGGTTGGCATAGGCGCGTTCGATACTATACCGGCAATTTCCCAGTGTCCGATGGTCGTATCTTTTCCGCGGCTTAATTCACGAAGACGGGCATAAGCTGCCGTGGGGGTGTCGCATTTTTCGATAAAATCCACCCCGTCAATCGATGAAAGGCCCATCTTTATGAGGTTCGGTATATTGAGTGCGCCGCTTTTGTTTATGCTTTTAAGCGTATTCGCACCCGCGTCCTTGAAATCGGCCGCATCGGGAGCTTCGCCGATTCCGAGTGAATCCAGCACTATAAGAAAAACTCTTTTCATATCAAAGTCTTACCGCCGTATTCAAGGCGATCTCCATCATTTCGGTAAAGGAGGACTGACGAGCTTCGGCATCAAGTGATTCGCCCGTTATTATGTGGTCGGAAACCGTGCATATTGCAAGAGCTCGCTTGCCTGCTTTTGCGGCCGTCATATAGAGGGCGGCAGCTTCCATCTCAACAGCGAGAATTCCGAGCTCCTTCCATCTCATCTGTGCATCGGGGTTGGCGTTATAAAAGATGTCCGAGGAGAGAAGATTGCCGACAGCGTAGCTTGCGCCGATTTTCTCAGCCTCTTCAATTGCCGTTTTCATCATCTTATAGTCGGCAATGGGTGCAAAGCTGCCGTCAAGCGAATACTGTACCGCAAAATTTGAGTTTGTGGAAGCGCCCATACCGAAAACTATGTCACGTACAAGGAGATTTTCGGAAAGTGCGCCGCACGAGCCTATGCGCATAATATTTTCAACGCCGAAAAAATTGTAAAGCTCGTATGAGTAAATGGCTATTGACGGCATTCCCATGCCGCTTGCCATAACCGAAACCGCCTCGCCCTTATATTTGCCGGTGTAGCCGGCGATTCCGCGCACGTTATTTACAAGCTTTGCTCCCTCAAGAAAATTCTTCGCAATAAATTCAGAGCGCAACGGGTCGCCCGGCATAAGCACGGTTTTTGCAAAATCCGCGGGTGTTGCGTTTATATGCGGTGTAGGATAATTTTTCATATAGCCACCTCTCAGTAGCCCGATATTTCGGGCATTCCCTTAACGATTTTTACGACACGGCTCGTGCCGAGTCTGTCTGCGCCGAGTCTTATAAATTCCTCGGCATCTTCAAGCGAGGATATACCGCCCGCCGCCTTGATTTTCACCTCGGGGCTGGCGTGCTCCTTGAAAAGCTTTATGTCGTCGAAGGTAGCGCCGCCGCCGGCAAATCCGGTCGAGGTCTTTATATAATCGGCGCCCGCCTCGGAAACAGCCTTGCACATAGCAATCTTTTCATCCTCGGTGAGAAGACAGGTTTCGATGATTACCTTGAGTACTCTGCCGCGGCAAGCAGTCTTTATAATTTTTATCTCGTCGCGTACGGCATCAAAGTGACCGGCCTTGATTTCTCCGATGTTTGCTACCATATCGATCTCGTCAGCGCCCGAGCGCACCGCATCCTCGGTTTCAAAGAGCTTTGTCTTCGTTGTCGAATATCCGTTCGGAAATCCTATAACGGTGCAGATTCTCATTTTGCCGTCGGCGTAATTTGCCGCGCGTCTGACGAAGCTCGGCGGAATACAAACCGAAGCCGTGCCGTATTTTACGGCATCGTCGATAAGAGCCTTTATTTCCTCCCACGTTGCGCCCTGGGTAAGCAGGGTGTGGTCGCATCTTGCGAGAATATCACGAATTTCCATTTTCTTTTTCCTCCCTGATTCTTCTTACGAAGCATTTGTGACACATTGCAATATATTTGTCGTTTCCGCCGAGGACGACCTGTCTTCCTGCGGTAACGATTTTTCCCTTTGTATCGGTTCTTGCGTTTACGGTAGCCTTTCTGCCGCATTCGCAAATGGTTTTAATCTCCGAGATTGAGTCGGCAATTTCAAGAAGTCTTTTCGAGCCGGGGAAAAGGCGGGTTAAAAAGTCGGTTTTAAGACCGAAGCAAAGCACGGGAATGTCGCGCTCGTTCACTATCTCGCGAAGCTCGTCTATCTCCCCCTCTGAGAAGAACTGACATTCATCGGCAATAATAACGTCGGTCTTGCCGGAGCGTCCGTCAAGCAGTGAAATTATGCTTTCACCCCTCGTTATTACGTCGCATTTTGCGGTAAGTCCGATTCGCGATGTCAAAATATCAACGCCGTCGCGAGTGTCGGTTGCGGGCTTGATTAACCAGACCCTCATACCGCGTTCCTCGTAGTTGAATTTAGTTATAAGCGCCTGGGCGGTTTTTGATGAGCCCATAGCACCGAATTTAAAGTATAATTTTGCCATTTCTTACTCCAAAGATTATCATTACAATAAGTATAACATAAAAAAGGGTAAAATAAAAGCGGTGGAGAATAAATTTATCTATTTTTCACAAAAGTTCGGAAATTTTCAAAAAGTATGGAATTCCCGACGAATGTGTGATAGAATAATAGGGTACTTTCAAAAAAGAGAGGGGGACGGCCTTGTGAAGCTTATAATTGCGGAAAAGCCGAGTCTTGCGCGAAATATTTCGGCGGCAATAGGTAAGATGGATAAAAAGGACGGATATTTCATAGGTGAGGGCTACATCGTAAGCTGGGCGTTCGGACACCTCTTCTCACTCGTTGACGTCGAGAGCTATACGGGAGCCGAGCGCGGCTCGGGCTGGACTCTTGACACCCTCCCGTGCTTCCCGAAAAAATTCGAGTTTGAGCTTCGCCACGGTGACGACAAAAAGGCTGACCGCGGTGTAGATAAGCAGTTTAAGATTCTGACGGCGCTTTGCAACCGCGATGACGTCGATACCATAATAAACGCGGGAGACGCCGACAGAGAGGGTGAGATTATAGTCCGCCTTTGCGTCAGTCACGCCCTGAAGGGAAATAAGCCGCAAAAAAGACTTTGGCTGCCCGACCAGACTCCCGAAACCGTAAGAGCCGCACTTCAGAATATGAAGGACGAGCATGAGTACGACAACCTCGCGTCAGAGGGATTTGCACGTACCTATATCGACTGGCTTTACGGCGTTAATCTGACACGCTATGCCACTATAAGAACCGGAAAGCTGCTTCGAGTCGGCAGAGTCATTGTGCCCATCGTCCGCGCAATATACGAGCGCGATATGGAAATAAAGAATTTTAAGCCGGAGATTTACTACGTTATACGCTCAAACGAGCTTACAAACGGTGAGCGTGTAGAGTTAATCAGTAAACAAAAGTTTACAAAAGACGAGCTTGACGCGGCAAAAGCAGAGGCTCTCAGATACAATGAGGCGGGAGCTGTCGTTACCTCGACCGAGAGCAAGCGCGAAACCATTCACCCCGGAAAGCTGTATTCGCTTTCAACTCTTCAGAACACCCTCGGTAAAAAATATAAAATGAATATGACCGAGAGCCTTAACATTATCCAGAAGCTTTACGAGGAGGGATATCTTACCTACCCGAGAACCAACTCGGAATATCTCGCAACGGCAGAAAAGGATAAGATGCGTGCTATAATTTCGAATGTTTCGAAGCTCGGTTACCCCGTTCGGTTTAAGGATTCTAAGTATATTTTCGATGATTCTAAAATTGAGTCGCACTCGGCACTGACGCCTACTTATAAAATCCCCGCGGCAGATAAGCTTTCGGAGAAGGAAAAGCAGGTCTATTCTACCGTTTTCCGCCGTTTCGTTGCCGTTTTCTGCGCAGAGGAATGTATTGCCGAAAAGAGCGAAATTAAAATCAAGGTCGGTGACTGTGAGCAGTTTTCTCTTAAGGGGACTGTAATACTTGAGCCTGGATTTACAAAATACGACGATTATACGCAAAAGGATAAAATTCTTCCGAAGCTTAAAGAGGGCGACCTTGTGAATATCAAATTCGCTCCTGCCGAAAAGCAAACTACACCCCCTAAGCACTACACGATAGAAACCCTTAATAACTACCTTAAAAATCCGTTCAAGGACGATAAGGCGAGGGCAAAGGAGCTTCTTGAAAGCGGTGAGGTTGACGACGCCGAGGATTACAGAGCTATTTTCGAGGGACTTGAGCTTGGCACGGAGGCAACCCGTACGGGAATTATCGATAACGCCAAAAAGAGCGGTTACATCGGACTCAAAAAGGACGTATATACCATTCTTGAGGGCGGTGAGCATCTTGTTGAGTCGCTTGAGGCGCTTTCAATCGGAATGGATAAATACAAAACAAGTGAGCTTGGCAAGGCGCTTAAGAAGGTTTTTCGCGGTGAGATTACCGTTATGGACAGCGTAAGCCTCGCTGAGCGCGAAATTGCCGAAATATTTAAGCGCGGTGGCTCTGCTCCCGTACCGACTAATACAGATACGGGAAAATTCGGCGAGATAGTCGGCAAATGTCCCGTCTGCGGTAAAAACGTAGTCCGCGGAAAAACAAGCTACGGCTGTATGGGATATAACGAGGGCTGCGAATTCCGCGTCGGAATCAATATATGCAAAAAGAGTATTCCGATAAGCGAGGTAAGAAGACTTCTCGCAGAGGGCAGGACCGCGAAAATGTCGGGATTCATCTCTAAAAACGGAAAGCGCTTCGTGGGACGCCTCGTAATAAAAGACAAAGCCGCGGTATTTGATTTTAATTAACCTATTTTTGC
>JAZLCX010000033.1:0-43034 GCA_045614425.1 Eubacteriales bacterium
AAAAGATGCCATATTTTATTGGGGCTCAATATGTTGTTCTAACTTTGAAATTTTATCAATTCGAGATAATTTTATATGTTTGATGATAGAAACGATCTCAAGCACAACAAGCGCCAAACCATACAAAAACAGAAGGCATAATGCATTGCCCACAACGCCACGTAGCAAAAGCCACGTCATAGGAATAATGCCAACTATCGCCACCACCACTATGCTATTGAAAACGGGGTGGATCTTCTTGAATACCTTTATCACGGAAAGAACAGCATCAACGAAATAGAAAAACAAGCTGCAGATTGCTGGCAAAGAGCCGAGCAGCCACAACGCAAGGCCTAAGCCTCGGTCTGCTTGTCCTAAGAAAATAGGTGTCCAAAGACTAAACGTAAGAATGGTCATAAGCATAGCAATCATACCGGGTATTTTAACGTAGACCTTCTTCATAACTTCCCCGCCTTTCGTGTTCTTGGGTTAATTATACCACAAAACCTCTTACTTTTCAACCTTTATAATAAAACTGCTTTTCGCCCAAGCGAAAAGCTACCTTACCTCTTCACTATTCACTATTACTTATTACTTCCAAAAAAATCCGTGCGCGCGTAATTAGTGAAAAGTGAAGATGTGAACAGCATTTACAAGTAAATGCGGAAAAAGTAAAAAAATCCGCACACTCGCGTGTACGGAATTTTTTGGAGGCGCCACCCAGGTATTCGCCCATGGCGAAGATACCCACACTCTGCGTCTGGAGAGCAAGCCCCCCGAACTTCGAGTGGGGTATGTGAACTGGTGCGCTTGCACGCACCGAATTAAAATCGGATGACGGTCCAAAGAAAAAAGCATCCCGAAAGGAGTGCTTGCCACCCAGGTATTCGCCTATGGCGAAGATATCCTCGCTCTGCGCCTTGAAAGCAAGCTTTCAGAACTTCGAGCGGGATATGTGAACTGGTTCTCTTGCGCTTTGCGCGGCGAGAACCTAGTTCAAAGCGCGAGTAACGCATCCAAAGGAAAGAAAAAAGCACCCCGAATGGAGTGCTTTTTTCTTTGGAGGCGCCACCCAGATTTGAACTGGGGGATAAGGGTTTTGCAGACCCGTGCCTTACCACTTGGCTATGGCGCCGTCTTATGAATGCTATAATATTATAGCAGAGAGGTAATGATTTGTCAAGGGGGTTTTTACATTTCCTGAAAAAGTTTTATTTTTGGGGTTTACTTACTTCATTATACGCATAATATTAAGTAAATGCTAATTTTGAAAATTAAAGGGATGTATTTATGGAAAGCGTTGAATATATTGTTGTCAAGATAGAGGGAGAATATGCCTATCTTTTGAGAACGGATGCAGTGGAGGGAAAAGAGATTTTTATCTCTCTTGACCTTTTGCCCGCGAGCGTACGCGTTGGTGACAAGGTTCGGTACAAGGACCTAAAGTTTCTCTCGTGCATATAAAAAGAGAGGTCGGCTCGTAACAGAACCGACCTCTTTATTTTTCCATATTGGGTTATACGTGCACCGGAACTTTTTCGGTGGATTCTTCTTTGCCGTCTATTTCCATCTGTCCGAGCTGGTTGCAACGGTCGCAAAGCTGCTTTGCGATTTCCTCGCGGGAGACTCCGTCAACGAAAATTTCCGAGAGCATTACAGGGCGGTCGATAATATATCTCTTCTCGTTCTTTCTGTAATACGCAACGGTAATCGGCATATCCTTTCCTTTTTTGAGGAGAAT
The DNA here is from genome assembly GCA_045614425.1 of Eubacteriales bacterium. Lineage (GTDB taxonomy): Bacteria > Bacillota > Clostridia > Oscillospirales > CAG-272 > UBA1740. Next base: position 1,721 of record JAZLCX010000033.1, read on the forward strand.
GCTGCCGAGGACGGTGAAGCCCTGGTGGAATCCCTCAAGCACGTCGAGGTAGCCCTTATCCGATATTTCGGGGAATATAACAACACTTTTTCCGCTGTCGAGAGCCTCTATACTCTCGGAAACTGTCTTCTTAAATCTTATGTCGTGGAATGTCGGAATAAGATTTATTCCCTTGTAGAACATATATGTAAGAGGAGATGCAATTAAGCAGAAAAGGCGCGCAAGGTGAAGATTCCAGTGCTTTTTCTCATGATAGTAAATCCGCGTCTGATACTTGTAAAGAGTTATAAGACCGGCGTTCATTTCGTATGCGCCCCAGAATCTGAAGGGCAGATTTCCGTAAAGCTCCCAAGCGAGCGGAGCCGACGTTCCGACGTGGTTTGAAAGAACGATTGTGGGCTCGCTTATTTTTTCGCCGAGATATACGAACTCGGTGGGCTTGATGAACCACCGCATTATTTTTTTGATAACTCTGAACCAAGGTTTTCTTATATCCTTGTATCCGTTTTTTGCCATAGCAACCTCCAAGTTAATCTAATACGTGTAATAATATACATCATTAAAATAAACTCAAAGTAAACTATTAAGGCAAAAAATATTTTTTATACGGTTTTTTTACAAGTCAGCGCTGACGGGCGCTCTTTCTTCCCTCGGGGATGATGTCACCTGCTTTTGTGAGGGCGATTTTGGTGAGCGTAGGACCTACAATCTCGTAAATAAGAACCGCAAAGAGAGTAATGCTTGCCACGATATGTCCCGTAGGACCGAGCTCTTCCGCCTTAAGTGCCATACCGAGAGCTACGCCCGCCTGCGGAAGCAGCGTAATGCCAAGGTATTTAACAATGTTGCTGCTGCATTTCACCGACTTTGCGCTGATGTATGCACCGCTGCATTTTCCGATTGAGCGCGAAACAATATACACGATACCGATGATAACTACCGCAAAGCTCTTGAATACCGAGAGGTCAAGCTCTGCGCCGCTTATTACGAAGAAGAGGACGAAAAGCGGAGCGGTCCACCTGTCAACTCGGTCCATAAGCTCTTCGGAGAAGTCGCATATATTGCAGAAAACCGCACCGAGCATCATACAAACGAGAAGTGAAGAGAAGGCTACGTGAATGCCGCCGATTTCAAATTTGAGCATCGAGAGTGCAACGGTCATGAGAACAAAGGTGACCGACATTGCAAGTCTCTTTGAACGGGAATGGAAGAACTGCTCACAGAAGGTGAAGAGAAGTCCCATAACAAGACCGAGAAGAAGCGAGAGCACAACCTCAAGGATAGGCTCGACAATAACCGAAAGAAGATTGACTGAGCCGATTGAAAGCGCTCTTGCAACGCCGAAGGAAACGGCAAATACCACAAGACCGACGGCGTCGTCAAGTGCAACGACGGGAAGGAGAATGTTGGTAAGCTCTCCCTTTGCCTTGTATTGCCTTACGACCATCAGTGTTGCGGCGGGGGCGGTTGCGGTTGCTATTGCACCGAGCAGTATTGCAGCCTCAAGTGAGAGATAGTTCGGAATTATAAAGTGAAGAGCAATAAGGAAGGCATCTACGACGACGGTCGTTACAATCGCTTGGAAGATTCCTATCACAGTCGCCTGCTTTCCTATTTTTTTAAGCTGAGGAAGTCGGAATTCGTTTCCGATTGAGAAGGCTATAAAGCCGAGGGCGACGTCGGCGAGAAGCGAGTAGCTCTCAACGTCGGCAAGGCTTATAAATCCAAGTCCGCGGACACCGAACGCGCCGAGAACATAAGGGCCGATAAGTATTCCTGCAACGAGATAAGCTGTTACCGCGGGAAGATTAAAAATCTTCGCCAGTCGTGAAAGCATGAGACCTGCTAGAATAGAGGTCGAGATCGCTAAAAGTGCGTACATGATAAAATCCTCACGTCTTTTTGAAATAACGAATGCCCTGGAAAAATCCAAGGCATTTTTGTCTTGCGGCTACAATTATACTACTTTGCATATTGTTTGTCAACGGTTTTGAATAAAATAACGAATATATTTACGCGCGCCTAAGTGCTATATCCTTTATGACCTCGCCCGCCATTATAAGACCGACTGCCGACGGAACAAATGCAAGGCTTCCGGGAGCGTGTCTTTTCGTGGTTTCGTCATTTGCCACGGCAGGTATCGGCTCTTCCTTCGAGAAAACGACCTTGAGCGATTTTATTCCTCGGCGTCTAAGCTCGCTCCGCATAATTCGTGCAAGCGGACAAACCGAGGTTTTGTAGATGTCCGCGACCTCAAATGCCGTGGGGTCGAGCTTGTTTCCGGCACCCATCGCGGATATTATTTTGACACCCCCCGCCTTTGCCCGACATATAAGCTCAAGCTTTGATGAAACGGTATCGATTGCATCAATTATATAATCGTACTCTGAAAGCGGGAACCCATCAGCGGATTCAGCCGAATAAAATTCCTTGTATACCCGTACCTCACACGCGGGATTTATGTCTGAAATCCTCTCACGCATAACGTCGACCTTGTATTTTCCGACGGTGCTGAGGAGCGCAACAGCCTGACGGTTTATATTTGATTTTGACACGGTATCGGGGTCGATAAGGTCGATTTTTCCGACACCGGTGCGTGCCAGAGCTTCGGCAGCGTGACCGCCGACACCTCCGATTCCGAAGACAGCCACTCGGGCCATAGCCAATTTTTCTAACCCGTCAGCGCCTAAAAGCAGCTCGCTTCTTGAAAAAACATCGTTCATTTTTCCGTAGTCCTGTCTGTTAAAATTCGCCTCGGGCAATTGCCTTTACGAGATTGAAGTCTTTGTCGACTATTATGAAATCCGCATCGTAGCCGACCTCTATTTTGCCCTTATTCAGTCCCATAAGACGTGCGGGATTTTCGCTTGCCATTTTAACTGCGTCATGCTCGGGGATTCCGAATTTTACGGCATTCTTCACACAGTCGAAGAGGGTAGAGACCGAGCCTGCAAGATTTTTGGTGTCGGTCATCGCGACCGAGTTTTCGACCGTCACCCGCTGTCCGCCAAAGCTGTACTCACCGTCGCCAAGTCCCGTGGCACGCATCGAGTCGCTTATGAGTATAACACGCTCTGTGCCGAAGAGCTTGACTAAAAGTCGAACTGCCGATGGGTGCACGTGAATTCCGTCGCATATAAGCTCGGCAAAAGCCTTCTCCGTATCTGCTCCGGCAGCTATAAGGCCGGGCTCTCTGTGATGTATTCCCTTCATAGCGTTAAAGGTGTGCGTTATGCTCGTTGCGCCGGCGGAAAATGCCGCGCATGCCGTTTCGTAGTCGGTATCCGTGTGACCGAGGGAAACCTGAATATCGCATCTCTTAATAAAATCAATTGCCGACGGTACTTCCGGTGCTACCGTTATGCGCTTGACGTTTTTCATGGATTTCAAAAAATCAAGAGAGGGCGGTATTATGTATTTTTCATTCATAGCGCCCTTGTATTTTTTGCTTATAAACGGGCCCTCCAGGTGAAAGCCGGGAATAATCGCACCGTGTCCGAAATCAATATCGGCACTAGTCGCGCGTGACACGTCCCCCTCGCTCATTGACATAGTGGTGGGATACCAGGTTGTAGTTCCCTTGGAAAGAAGCCAATCGGACATCTCGGGAAGTCCGCTCTCCATAGTATCGTATCCTATGCATCCGTGGACGTGTATATCTATGAGACCGGGATATATTTTATTGCCTGAAAAATCGACACCGGGACGGTCTGTTTTTCCTATTTCGATAATTTTGCCGTTCTCGACGGATATATCGGTAACAACGCCCCAAAGGTTTACGTTTTTAAGTGTTTTCATAGTCAATAACCTCCACAGTTAAATAATAGCACAATTGAAGCGGAAAGTCAATAAAGCACTTGATTTATCGGGATATATAGTGTATAATTGACTTATAAATGACCTTAGGAGAAAAAGGATGCTTTCGAGAATTTATTCATCGGGTATAGTTGGAGTAGAAGGCTTTGAGGTGGTCGTGGAATGCAGCGCTTGGGACAGAATCCCGCGCTTTGACCTTGTCGGATTGCCCGACGCCTCCGTAAAGGAAGCCAAAAACCGAGTTCAGTCTGCCTGTGAGAACACGGGATTAAAGTTTCCCGCACTTGATATAATGGTGAACCTTGCTCCCGCAGATATCAAGAAGGAGGGCTCGGCATTTGATCTTGCCATAATGGCGGCAATACTTCAATGCGACGGAATAATACCGCACGCCTACGACTTTTCGGATAAATGCCTTATCGGTGAGCTGTCTCTTTCGGGTGAGGTGCGCGCTGTCGGAGGAGTTCTTCCCATGACGGTTTCTGCGCGGGATATGGGCAGAAAAGAAATATTCGTTCCCTATGAAAATGCTCCCGAGGCGGCAGTCGTTGACGGAATAACCGTTTACGGCGTCAAAAATTTAAGAGAGCTCGTTGATCACATAAAGGGGGTCAAGGAGATAACCCCCGAGATATATGACCGCACGGGCTTTAAGCGCGAGAGCTTTGTTGCCGGAATGGATTTTTCCGAGGTAAGAGGACAGTATAAGGCAAAGAGAGCGCTTGAGGTAGCCGCAGCCGGCGGACACAACGTGCTTATGATAGGCCCGCCCGGTGCAGGAAAATCAATGCTCGCGAAAAGACTTCCGTCAATACTGCCGGATATGTCCTTTGACGAGGCTGTTGAAACCACGAAGATACACTCTGTTGCCGGAACACTTAAAGGAAATCTCATAACCGAGCGTCCCTTCCGCTCGCCTCATCATACGGTCAGCCGAATAGGTATAGTGGGCGGCGGCACGTCGCCAAAGCCGGGCGAGATATCAATGGCGCATAACGGAGTTCTTTTCCTCGACGAGCTTCCCGAATTTCCGAAATCGGTCAGCGAATCGCTCCGTCAGCCGCTTGAGGACGGAGTTGTAACCGTTACCCGCGCGGTAGCGACCGTAAAATTCCCATCGTCGTTTATGCTCGTTTGCGCAATGAATCCCTGCAAGTGCGGTTATTTCGGCGATCCCAATAAGCAGTGTACCTGTACCCCTACCGCAACCAAGAAATATCTTGAGCGCGTGAGCGGTCCGCTTCTTGACAGAATAGATATAGAAATAGAGCTTCCCTCGGTTTCGTACGATGAAATATCCGGAAAAACCGAGCCCGGTGAATCCTCAGCAAAAATAAGAGAGCGCGTGAACCGCGCAAGAGCCTTTGCCGACAAGCGACTTGAAAGCGGCGGTGACAAGCGCGGCACACTTAACGCAAATATGACGGTTGACCTTCTCCATAAGTATTGCATACCGAACGAGGAGGCGTCCGAGCTTATGCGTCAGGCATTTGACAGTCTCGGACTTTCTGCCCGCGGACACGACAGAGTGCTTCGCGTTGCGAGGACCATTGCCGACCTCGACGAGTCCCCTGAAATACGCGCCGAGCATATAGCGGAGGCCATAATGTACCGCTCGCTTGACAGAAAATATTGGAAGCGGTAAAAAAACACTTGACAAAATAAAAATATAGTAGTATAATCCTTACATAACCTTTGAGAAAGAGTAGTAGCTTGACTATGACGGTCACAAGAGAGCCGCTGACGGTGGGAATGCGGTGTCCGTGTGTTTTGTGAATGGACTTTCGAGGGCGGACCGAAGGCATTTTTGCTGTGTAGGCTTCGACGGAGGACGACCGTTACCGCGTCAGTGTATAATAGGTACATAAGGAAGCGTAAGCTTCGAAATCGGGTGGCACCGCGATAGTTATTATTCGCCCCGAACGCACGTATTTGCGTTCGGGGATTTTTTGTTTATTTAAGACAAAAAGTTGCACGGGTGCTGCTTTGACGATAGAATGGAGAGAAAAAATGAAAAATCTGCGATGGCGACTTTGGTAAAATGTAAACAAAAAGTGTCAAAATAAGATGAAATGAGGACTGAATAATGAATAAGTATAAAGAATTTGAAAACTATATGAAGGAATTTCCCTCAAAGGACGGATACTTCGGTGAGTACGGCGGAGCATATCTTCCGCCCGAGCTTGTACCCGCCTTTCGTGAGGCTGACGACGCATACGAGGCTATATGCCACTCGGCACAGTTTATAAACGAGCTTCGCAGAATACGTAAGGAGTTTCAGGGAAGACCTACTCCCGTATACCACTGCGAGCGTCTTTCAAAGCTTTTCGGCAACTGTCAGATATACCTTAAGCGCGAGGATTTGAATCATACCGGTGCTCACAAGCTTAATCATTGCATGGGTGAGGGACTTCTCGCAAAATATATGGGCAAAAAGAAGCTCATCGCCGAGACGGGAGCCGGACAGCACGGTGTTGCGCTTGCTACCGCGGCGGCATACTTCGGACTTGAATGTGATATTTATATGGGCGAGGTCGATATTGCGAAGCAGCATCCCAACGTAATAAGAATGAAGATGCTCGGCGCAAACGTAATTCCTGTTACGCATGGCCTCAAAACGCTGAAGGAGGCGGTTGACGCCGCTTTTGACGCATACCTTAAGGAATACGATACAGCTATTTACTGTATCGGCTCGGCACTTGGCCCGCACCCCTTTCCTAAGATGGTAAGAGACTTTCAGGCGGTTATTGGATACGAGGCGCGCGATCAGTTCATGGAGATGACGGGAATGCATCCCGATGCGGTCTGTGCGTGTGTCGGCGGAGGCTCTAATTCCATCGGTATGTTCACTCCGTTTTTGCAGGATCCCGTCGAGATATACGGCATAGAGCCGCTCGGACGCGGATGTGCGGTCGGTGACCACGCCGCAACCATGAAGTTCGGCACGAAGGGAAGACTTCACGGCTTTGACAGCTATCTTCTTCAGGACGAGAGCGGAGAACCGCTTCCCGTTTATTCGATTGCAAGCGGCCTTGATTATCCCGGCGTCGGCCCCGAGCATGCTTATCTTCGTGACAGGGGTAGAGTCAATTACGAGACTGTCGGTGACGAGGAGGCTATGGAGGCGTTCTTCTATCTTTCAAGATACGAGGGAATAATTCCCGCAATAGAAAGCTCTCATGCCGTCGCATTTGCTATGCGCTATGCAAAGGAAAACAAGTCGGGCTCAATTCTCGTTTCGCTCTCGGGCAGAGGTGACAAGGATATCGACTACGTTTATGAAAAATACGGCTGCGGCGAGCAGTTCTTCAAGAAGTAAACATACGAAAATACCTCAAAGTGCGGTAGGCGTTACAGCAAAACCCGGCTCTGAGGTATTTTTTTCTTGACTTGACATATACTCACCTGAGATATATAATAAATGTACAAGGAAAGAATTTTGTCAGTAAAAAAGAGAAAATAAAATGAAAAAATATTATGTCAGCGGTATGAGCTGCGCCGCTTGCTCGGCAAGAGTGGAAAAAGCAGTTTCGGGTGTTGAGGGTGTCAGGTATTGCGCGGTGAATCTGCTCTCTGCCACTATGAGCGTCGAGGGCGGAGACGAGGAGAAAATCATCTCTGCCGTAAAAGCGGCGGGTTACGGAGCAGCACTTATAAAAGGCGGTGCATCATCGCCGACTTATGATGCGGAAGAAGAGTCGAAAAGGGCACGGCGAAAACTTATACAAAGACTCATATTCTCGGTTATAACGCTCCTTCCGCTTTCCTATATTTCGATGGGATATTTGATGTGGGACTTTCCGTTGCCGAAATTTTTATCCTCAAATCCTACAGCAATAGCATTTACCGAGCTTATTTTATCGCTTGTATGTATAGTTATTAATTTTCGTTTTTTCACAAGCGGAGTGAAAAGTGCGATTCACGGAAGCGCAAATATGGATACACTCGTATCACTCGGGGCAGGCGTGTCGTTTATTTGGAGCGTTTACCTGACGTTTAGAATGCTGGTTGAAGAGGGACACGCTGAGCATTATTTACACAGCCTTTACTTTGAGGCTGCGGCAATGATACTTACGCTGATAACCCTCGGTAAGCTCCTTGAGGCGTACGCAAAGGAAAAAACCACAACCAAAATCAAAGCGCTTGTGGAGCTGACGCCTAAGGTTGCAACTGTTATCCGCGATGGCCGTGAGATTTTAATTCCCACCGCCGAGGTAGAGAGGGGTGACGTATTTTTGGTCCGCCCGGGCGAGAGCGTTGCGGTTGACGGAATTGTTATCGAAGGCGAGAGTGCAATAGATGAATCAGCACTTACAGGTGAGAGCATTCCGGCTGAAAAGTCACACGGGTCCGGGGTGTACGCCGCCACCGTCAATACCTCGGGATTCCTTAAGTGTGAGGCCACGAGGGTTGGCGAGGACACGGCGATGGCAAGGGTCGTGCAGCTCGTTTCGGATGCCGCGGCAAGCAAAGCACCGATATCAAAGCTCGCTGACCGTGTTGCAGCTTTTTTCGTTCCAACAGTCTTAATTATTGCCGCGATAACGGCTATAATATGGTTTTTTGTAAACAATAGTTTAAGTTTTGCGCTCCGCCGAGCGGTTTCGGTGCTTGTTATAAGCTGTCCTTGTGCAATGGGACTTGCAACTCCGGTCGCGATAATGGTTGCCTCCGGCATAGGTGCTTCGGGCGGAGTGCTCTTCAAGAGTGCTTCTGCTCTTGAGGCGCTTGGAAAAATGAAGAACGTAGCCCTCGATAAGACCGGAACGGTCACCACGGGCGTGGCTGAAGTAGTCGAGGTTATTCCCCTTTCTTTTGCCTTGAATGAGCTGCTTCAGGTAGCGGCGGCACTAGAGGAGGGAAGCGAGCACCCCTTGGGAAAGGCGATAATGCGCTATATAGAAGAAAAGAAAATAAATATTCCCAACTACTCCTCGTTTTCTTCGATAGCGGGCGGCGGTGTTTCTGCCGTAATCGACGGAGAATCTGCTTATGGCGGAAGCCTTAGATTTATTAAGGAAAGAATAGAGATATCCGCCGCGGCAGAAGAGCATTACGAAAGAATATCCGACCTTGGCAGAACTCCTGTATTTTTTGCAAAGGGTGGCGAGCTTATCGGAATAATAGCGGTAAGAGATGCTGTCAGAGAGGACAGTAAGGCTGCTGTTTCGGATTTGAGACGGCTCGGCATAAATACCGTTATAATTACCGGTGACAACGCGCGCACCGCAAGGGCTGTCGCCGACGAGGTCGGCGTTTCCGAGGTGATATCCGAGGTAATGCCGGACGGCAAGGAAAAAGAAATAAGACGGCTTTCTTCGCTCGGCGGAGTCGCGATGGTGGGCGACGGAATAAACGATGCCCCCGCAATTGTTGCTGCGGACGTTGGAATTGCAATCGGCAGAGGAACCGAAATTGCAATAGACTCGGCTGACGTAGTTCTCGTGCGCTCCTCGCTTTCCGACGTCGTGTCGGCAATAAAACTAAGCCGAGCGACGCTTAAGATAATTCGCGAGAATCTTTTCTTTGCTTTTGTTTATAATGTCATCGGAATTCCGCTTGCGGCAGGAGTGTTTGTAAGCGCCTTCGGACTTGACCTTGACCCTATGTTCGGTGCGCTTGCAATGAGTCTGTCAAGCTTCTCCGTAGTTATGAATGCGCTTAGGCTGAATTTGAAGAAAATCTTTACAAAATGTGATAAAACAAACAATTATACCGTAAAGGAAGGTGCAAAAATGGTAAAAACTTTGAAAGTTGAGGGAATGATGTGTCCGCACTGCGAGGCGAGAGTCAAGGAGATTCTCCTCGGAATTGACGGAGTAGTTTCTGCCGATGTAAGCCACAAGGAGGGACGTGCCGTGGTGACGTCGGAATCCGAAATAGATACCGAGGTATTGATTTCTGCCGTGACAGGCGCGGGCTACAAGGCGGCACTGTCGGAGTGAATTTTCATTAAAGGACTTTAGGGACGGGTTTCTCCGTCCCTTTTCTTTTTACCTTACTATATATTGTTTAGTAAAAAGTACAATCTTTTTATTTATATATCATTGACAAAAGGAAGAGTACAGTATATAATAAAATCACAATTGTATACAAGAATACATTTAGGAAAAGGAGTATTGAAAAATGATTTTCAGAAACCCCCATTCCAACCTTATAGAGCAGTCTCAGTATAAGTATTCGCTTCAGGACGTAGACGAGCCTAATCTCTACCGCGATATTTATCCCTACGACGAGATACCTAAGGTTGCATTCAACCACCGCCACGTGCCTATCGATATGCCGAAGAATATTTGGATAACCGATACGTCCTTCCGCGACGGACAGCAGTCCCGCTCGCCCTACACCGTAAATCAGATAGTTGACCTTTTTAAAATGCTTCACCGCCTCGGCGGACCGAAGGGAATAGTTCGTCAGTCTGAGTTTTTCGTATATACGAAGAAGGATAAGGAAGCACTTTTGAAATGTATGGACCTCGGATACGAGTTCCCCGAAATCACAACCTGGATAAGAGCAAAGAAGGAAGACTTCAATCTCGTCAGCGACCTTGGAATAAAGGAAACGGGAATTTTGGTCTCCTGCTCGGATTACCACATATTCAAAAAGCTCGGTCTTTCAAGAAAGCAGGCACTTGACCACTACCTCGGAGTAGTTAAGAACGCCTTCAGCGCAGGCATCCGCCCCCGCTGTCACCTTGAGGACATAACCCGCGCCGATTTCTACGGCTTTGTCGTTCCCTTTGTAAACGAGCTTAACGAGCTTTCAAACGAAGCACGCATCCCCGTAAAAATCCGTATGTGCGACACTATGGGATATGGCGTATCCTATCCCGGCGTTGCTTTGCCGAGAAGCGTTCCCGGTATCGTTTACGGACTTCACCACTACGCAAACGTTCCCTCGGATATGCTTGAGTGGCACGGTCACAACGACTTCTACAAGGGCGTAAACAATGCCGTGTCGGCTTGGCTCTACGGCGCATCGGGCGTAAACTGCTCCTTGCTCGGTATAGGCGAGAGAACGGGTAACGTGCCGCTTGAGGCAATGGTTATGGAGTACGCCTCCATCACGGGAAGCTTTGACGGTATGGATCCCACGGTTATAACCGAAATCGCTGAGTACTTCAAGCGTGAGCTTGGGTATGCAATACCCCCGATGACTCCCTTCGTCGGCGATAATTTTAACGTAACCCGTGCAGGCGTTCATGCCGACGGACTGATGAAGGATCAGGAAATATACAATATATTCAATACTGAAAAGATACTTAACCGTCCCGCCGAGGTTGCTATATCCAATACGTCAGGACTTGCGGGTGTCGCATATTGGATAAACAAGCACTACTCACTTTCGGGTGATGCAATGTTTACCAAGAAGGATGCGCTTGTAATTAAGGTTAAGGAAGCAATAGACCTCGAGTATGCCGACGGAAGAACTACGCTTATGAGTGACGACGAGCTTATTGCCATAATAAGCGCAGTGGCTAAAGAAACCGGCGACACGGGGAGGCTCTTATGATAGTTGACACAAAATCAACTTCCCTTGAGGAAATGGTGTATGCGCAGCTTGAGGAGGAGATTCTTTCCGGCGAGCTTGCACGCGGAACCGCTCTTGGCGAAATCGCAATTTCGAATAGGCTCGGCGTCAGCAGAACCCCTGTAAGAGGCGCGCTTCACAAGCTCTCCGAGGAGGGTCTTGCGGAGATAGTACCCAATAAGGGTGCGACGGTAATCGGCATTAATGCCGAGGACCTTATCGATATATATAAGATAAGGGAAAGGCTTGAGGGACTCGCTTCGGCACTTGCGGCAAAGCGCATAACCGAGGGGGAGCTTGCAAAGCTTACCGAAACTGTTGAGCTTGCTGAGTTTTATATCACGAAGAACGATACCGAGCACATGAAGGAGCTTGATACCGAGTTCCACAGCATAATATATAAGGCATCGGGCTCGCGCTTTTTGTGGAGAACTCTTTCCGAGCTTCACAGAAAGATAAAGTCATACAGAAAAAGATCTCTTTCCGTACCCGGAAGACTCGAAAAGACGGTGGGAGAGCATAGAGAAATACTCGAAGCGATAAGGGGCGGCGACGCCGACAAGGCGGATCTTTTAACCTCACTTCACGTAAGACGGGCACTTGAAAATACGCTCGTTGCAATAGAATGAAAACGGAGAAAATAAAATGGGTTACACAATAGCACAAAAAATAATAAAAAATCACCTCGTCAGCGGTGAAATGAAGGTTGGAAGCGAAATCGGACTTCGCATTGACCAGACCTTGACGCAGGATGCGACGGGTACTATGGCGTATCTTCAGCTTGAGGCCATGGGTTGCGAGAGAGTTAAAACCGAGCTTTCGGTAGCATACATAGACCACAACACTCTTCAGGCCGGATTTGAAAATGCCGATGACCACAGATACATTCAGACGGTTGCAAAGAAGCACGGAATACGCTTCTCCCGTCCCGGTAACGGAATCTGTCACCAGGTTCACCTCGAGCGCTTCGGAATTCCCGGCAAAACTCTTATCGGCTCGGACAGCCACACCCCCACTGCAGGCGGTATAGGCATGCTCGGCATGGGTGCCGGCGGACTTGACGTAGCTGTTGCTATGGGCGGCGGCACGTACTATATCACAATGCCTAAAATAATTCATATAAACCTTGTCGGACGTCTTCCCGACTACGTAGGTGCAAAGGACGTAATTCTTGAGGTTCTCCGTCTTCTCGGAGTAAAGGGCGGCGTCGGTGCGATAGTAGAGTACGGCGGCGAGGGAATAAAATCTCTTTCAGTACCTCAGCGTGCAACCATTACCAACATGGGTGCCGAGCTTGGTGCTACAAGCTCAATATTCCCCTCGGATGAGGTAACCCGTGCGTTCTTAAAGGCAGAGGGCAGAGAAGAGGTATACACCCCCCTTCTTCCCGATGAGGATGCAAAATACGATGCCGAATACACTATTGACCTCTCGGCACTCGCACCCCTTGCAGCTTGCCCCCACAGCCCCGATAACGTGAAGCCCGTGTCAAGTCTTTCGGGCATGAAGATCAACCAGGTTTGCATAGGCTCGTGCACAAACTCCTCTATGCTTGATATGCTTACGGTAGCGGCAATGCTCAAGGGCAAAACCGTTCACCCCGACGTAAGCCTTTCAATCTCTCCCGGCTCGAAGCAGGTTTATACAATGCTTGCAGAGTGCGGCGCTCTTGCCGACCTCATAGCAGCAGGCGCGAGAATTCTCGAGTGCGCATGCGGTCCCTGTATCGGTATGGGCTTCTCCCCGAAATCTGCCGGTGTGAGCCTTCGTACCTTTAACCGTAACTTCCTTGCCAGAAGCGGCACTGCAGACGCAGAGGTGTACCTCGTGTCACCGGAAACGGCTGCCGCATCGGCAATAGCAGGTGTTTTCACCGACCCGACCGAGCTTGGAAAAGCACCCGAAATCACGATTCCCGAAGTATTCACTATAAACGACAATCTCATCGAGATGCCCGCATCACCCGAGGAGGCTGGAAAAATCGAGGTCGAGCGCGGACCTAACATTAAGCCCATTCCTCAGGGCAAAGCTCCCGCAGAGGACCTCTCGGCAAAGCTTATACTTAAGGTTGGCGATAACATCACGACCGACCATATAATGCCTGCCGGAACTAAGGTTTTGCCTTACCGTTCAAACGTACCGAAGCTCTCGGAGTTCTGCTTTACCGTATGCGACAAGGATTTCCCCGAGCGCGCAAAGTCACTCGGCGGCGGAATTATCCTCGGCGGACAGAACTACGGTCAGGGCTCGTCGCGTGAGCACGCGGCACTTGTTCCGCTTTATCTCGGAATCAAGGCTGTTATTGCAAAGAGCTTTGCGAGAATTCATATCGCAAACCTTATAAACTTCGGTATTGTTCCGATGACTCTTAAAAATGAAGCTGATTACGACTTACTCTCCGAGGGGGACGATCTTCGTATCGAGGGCTTCCGCGCGGCAATTGCAGGCGAGGATAAGGCATACCTTGTAAACGAGAAAAACGGTGCACGGGTAGAGCTTAATCTTAACTTTACGGCGCGTCAGCGCGAAATTCTGCTTGCAGGCGGAACACTTAATTACACAAAACAAAATAACAAGTAATGAGGGAAATAAAATGAGTTGTTACGAAAAAAATCTTGACGCGGCATGCGCAAAATTCAGAAAAATTCTTGAGGACCAGCTTGTCCGTGTCGAAAACATGAAATCTCAGGGCGACTTTACCGATTACTCCGCAATCGAAACCATTAAGATAGGTGTCTGCGGCGGCGACGGTATCGGCCCCACTATCACAAAGGAAGCAAGACGGGTTCTCGAATTTATACTTTCCGACCTCGTTGAAAGCGGTAAGGTTTCATTCACAACGATTGACGGTCTTACCATCGAAAACAGAATAGCACACGGCAAAGCTATCCCCGACGACGTAATGGCACAGCTTAAGGCGTGTGACATTATTCTTAAGGGCCCGACAACGACTCCTCAGAAGGGCGACGGTATGCCGAACATCGAGTCCGCAAACGTTGCAATGCGTAAGGCTCTTGACCTCTTTGCAAATATCCGTCCCGTAAAGGTTCCCGAGGAGGGCATTAACTGGACTATTTTCCGTGAGAACACCGAGGGCGGCTATGCCGTAGGCTCGTCGGGATTTAACGTTACCGAGGACCTCGCTGTTGACTTTACCATAACCACAAAGCAGGGCTCGGACAGAATTGCAAGACTTGCTTACGACTATGCGAGAAAGAACGGCCTTGACAGAGTATCTCTCGTAACCAAGGCTAACGTAATAAAGACGACCGACGGTAACTTCCTTGAGGATTGCCACAAGGTTGCCGATCTTTATCCCGAAATTACGACTGACGAGTGGTATGCCGATATCATGACGGCAAAGCTCGTTGACAAAAAGCGCCGCCGCGACTTCAAGGTGCTCCTTCTTCCCAACCTCTACGGTGACATAATCTCCGACGAGGCGGCTGAGTTCCAGGGCGGTGTAGGTACAGCCGGATGTGCAAACATCGGTAAAAAATACGCTATGTTCGAGGCAATTCACGGCTCCGCACCGAGAATGGTAAGAGAAGGCAGAGCAATATACGCTGACCCCTGCTCTATGCTCCGCGCCGCAGTAATGCTGCTTTCGCACATAGGCTATCAGGACAGAGCCGACAAGCTTGAAAGAGCGCTTGATATCTGCTCCTTTGAGGAAAAGAAGCTCACGATAACCGGCCGTCCCGGAGGTGCTACCTGCGAGGAGTTCGGCGATTACGTAATGGAAACCTTGAAGAACCTTTAATTTTAACAGAAAAAGACGGAGATTGATGAAACTCCGTCTTTTTGCTTCCCAAAACGATTTCAATTATTAATATATTTTTTCTATATCTATTGACAAACCTATTTTATATGTGTTAAAATGAAATGTCCATAAGGATAAAGATAGAGGCGCACTGCACGAAGATTACCGTACCTTGTTTGGCTGCCAAAGCCGTACGGGAAAGGCGTGGGTGCCGAAGTGAGTACCGTGGCGGGTGCTTGGCTGGCAGTTCGGAGAATATCCGCCCTGTTGTCGTGTAATGCGGAGTGCTATCAAAAATAAACTGTACGTGTGCGTATGCTTTTTTTGAGATGGCTTTTCGTGTGGCTGTCTCTTTTGTTTTTGTAATAAAATTTTTACGTGAGGTATATATTATGAAAAAAACGGTATTTAAGGGCGCTGCTACTGCTATCGTAACGCCGCTTACCAAGGACGGAATCAACTACGAGGAGTTCGGCCGTCTTATCGAATGGCAGATTTCCGAGGGCATCGATGCGATAGTTGCAGTCGGAACTACGGGCGAGGGCTCGACCCTTACCGATGCCGAGCATAAGGAAGCTATAAAATTCTGCGTTGAAAAGGTTGCAGGCAGAGTTCCCGTTATAGCGGGAACAGGCTCAAACGATACCGCATACGCCATCGATCTTACAAAGTATGCATGTGAGGTCGGAGCTGACGCTATGCTCCTCGTTACCCCCTATTACAATAAAGCTACCCAGCGCGGTATGATAGAATCCTTTAAGGCGGTTGCCGACATATCGACAAAGCCCTGTATTCTTTACAACGTTCCCGGACGTACCGGCTGCAATCTTTCTCCCGCAAGCGTTGCCGAGCTTGCCGAGCATCCCAATATCGTAGGTATCAAGGAAGCATCGGGAAATATATCGCAGATTGCCGAAATCTGCCGCTTGGTAGAGGGCAAGATGGACGTTTACTCGGGCAACGACGACCAGATAGTACCGGTTCTCTCGCTTGGCGGTGTCGGTGTTATTTCGGTTCTCTCGAACATAATGCCGAAGGCAACCTCAGACATGTGCAAGAAGTTTTTTGAGGGTGACGTTATAGGTTCAAGAAAGCTTCAGCTTGACCTTCTTCCTCTCGTTGACGCCCTCTTCTGTGAGGTTAACCCCATTCCCGTAAAGGCGGCGGTTGCAGCTATGGGATATTGCGAAAATTATCTCAGACTTCCTCTTACTCCCATGGAGAAGGCAAATGAGGAAAAGCTCCTTAAGCTCATGAAGGAACAGAACCTTATTTAACACGGGGCAAGGGTGACTTATATGAATATACTTATTAACGGAATATGCGGTTTTATGGGCAAGGAGGTCGCAAAGCTCGCTGCGGCGGGATACAGAGGCGCATCGCTTGCCGTTGGAGTTGACCCATCCTCAAACGGTGACGAAGCACCGGTTTCTGTAAAAAGCTTTAAGGAAATAATCTCGATAAGCGACGTTGACTGTATTGTGGATTTTTCGCATCACAGCTGCGTGTCCGAGCTTCTTGACTTTGCGGTGAAGAATAATCTCCCAACGGTCGTTGCCACAACCGGTCACACCGCGGAGGAGATAGAGAAGATTCATGAGGCAGCGAGAAGAATTCCCGTATTTTTCTCGGCAAATATGTCGCTCGGCGTGGCTCTTCTTGTTGAGCTTGCAAAGACTGCGGCACTTGCAATGCCCGATGCAGAAATCGAAATTATTGAAAAGCATCACGACAGAAAAATAGACGCTCCGAGCGGCACGGCTCTTATGATAGCAAACGCAATTACCGAGGTACGCCCCGAGGCATATGCAAATCCCGGCAGATCGGGACAGGGCAAGAGAACACCCGAGGAAATAGGAATCCATGCTATAAGAATGGGTAACATAGTGGGCGAGCACGAGGTAATAATCGGAACGCAGAATCAGACCATTACCCTGAAGCACGAGGCTCATAGCAGAGCTCTCTTTGCAGAGGGCGCACTTGCTGCGGCGGCTTTCCTCACGGGATGCGAAATCGGTCTTTATGATATGAAGAGTATTGTCGGCGGAAAGGCAAAGACAGATGCCGCAATGTCGGTAAAGTAAAATCAAACTGGAGAAAAAATAATGAAAATAGCTATATACGGCTACGGAAATCTCGGCCGCGGAGTTGAATGTGCGACCAAATATCACACCGACGCCGAGCTTGTTGCAATATTCACAAGACGTCCGCCCGAGAGCGTTAAAACCGTCCTCGGCACTCCGGTATACTCGGCTGAGAGAATACTTGAATTTAAAGATAAAATCGACGTTCTTATCCTTTGCGGCGGAAGCGCTACCGACCTTCCCGAGATGACGCCGGCACTTGCTGGGCATTTTAACGTGGTCGACAGCTTCGATACACACGCAAAAATTCCTGAGCATTTTTCTGCCGTTGACAAGGCTGCGGCAGAGTCGGGACATACGGCACTCATATCTGCGGGTTGGGATCCCGGTCTCTTTTCTGTTGCACGGGTGTACGCTTCGAGCGTTTTGCCAAGCGGCTCTGACTATACCTTCTGGGGAAGGGGAATAAGCCAGGGGCACTCCGATGCAATAAGAAGAATCGACGGAGTGCTTGATGCACGTCAGTATACCGTTCCCGTATCCGAGGCTCTTTCTTCTGTGCGTTCGGGTGAGTGCCCGACGCTCTGTGCAAGACAGAAGCACCTTCGCGAATGCTACGTTGTGGCAAAGGACGGAGCTGACACGGAAAAAATCGCAGAAACGATAAAAAATATGCCCAACTACTTTGCCGATTACGACACCACCGTTACATTTGTAACTCTTGACGAGCTTCGCGAAAAGCACGGCGGTATGCCTCACGGCGGCTCGGTTATAAGAAACGGCAGAACAGGCTTCGACGGCGAAAACACTCACACCGTTGAGTTCAGTCTCAGGCTTGATTCAAACCCCGAGTTTACCGCGAGCGTTCTTGTCGCTTACGCAAGGGCTGTGGCAAGACTCGCAAAAAGAGGTGTGTCAGGCGCTAAAACCGTCTTCGATATCGCTCCTGCCGACCTTTCGGAATACTCGGCTGACGAGCTTCGGGCAAAAATGCTTTAAGGTATTGATATGATGCTGACTAAAGAAAAATTTATATGTGAAAATATATCGCGCAATGAAAGCGGCGAGCTTTGTCTTGCGGGCGTTTCAGCTGCGGCGATGGCTAAAAAATACGGCACGCCCCTCTATCTCTATGACGAGGAGCGCATACGTGAGCGTTGCAGAACCTATCTTAACGCCGTATCCGCGGCACTCGGTGCGAGCGCCAAGGTTCTCTATGCCTCAAAGGCGGCTTCCTTCCGACGTATATATGAAATAATGAAGGAAGAGGGAATGGGCATAGACGTCGTTTCCTCTGGTGAGATATATACGGCAAAATCGGCGGGCTTTCCCCTTGAGCGCGCATATTTTCATTCGAACAATAAAACCGATGCCGATATAGATTATGCAATTACCACCGGCGTCGGCTGCTTCGTTGTAGATAACGCCGAGGAGCTTTACGCCATTGACCGTATAGCAAGGTCTCACGGCAAGGTCGAAAATGTTCTCCTCAGAATTACTCCCGGCATAGATCCCCATACCTACGCGGCTGTCGCAACCGGCAAGGTGGATTCGAAGTTTGGCTCTGCCATTGAAACGGGTCAGGCAGAGGAAATAACCCGAACAGCTCTTTCGCTTTCTCATATATCGCTTCGCGGATTTCACTGTCACGTAGGCTCGCAGGTCTTTGATTCCGACGTATATCTCCGTACCGCCGACGTAATGCTCACGTTTGTCGCGGATATCTATAAGAAGCTCGGTTTTCTTGCCGAGGAGCTCGATATCGGCGGCGGATTCGGTGTTCGATATATCGACGAGCACCCCGAAATAGATATTGCAAAAAATATTTCAGAGGTCGGTGCGTTTATTTTAAGCCGCACAGCAGAGCTTGGTATAGCTCTTCCCAAAATCGGATTTGAGCCGGGCAGAAGCATCGTTGCAGACGCAGGTATGACGGTTTACACAGTTGGAACAGTAAAAAGAATTCCCGGATACAAGACCTACGTATCGGTTGACGGCGGTATGACCGACAATCCGAGGTTTGCGCTTTACGGCTCACCTTACACGCTGCTTACCGTTAAAGAGCCCGAGGGCGAAGAGGAGCTCGCGTCGGTTGTCGGACGTTGCTGCGAGAGCGGAGACATAATTCAGGAGAACGTTTCTGTTCCCGTTAATATTTCGCGCGGCGATTTCATAGCTTGCCTTACCACAGGGGCGTACAACTACTCAATGGCATCAAACTATAACCGAATTCCAAGACCTCCCGTTGTAATGCTGAGAGGCGGCGAGGATTATGTTGCCGTAAGAAGAGAAATGCCCGAGGATTTGGCAGCGCTCGACGTATAAAAGCTCTTTAATTTAATAAAATGAGGAAAATTGAGGCTTGCCGATGATTTTCCTCTTTTTTTGTTCTGAATTTTTATCTCTTGAAATAAATTCTTATATATAAGGAAGAAAAAGCGAAAACTAGAATAATTCTAAAAAAACTGAAATAATTCTAAAAAAACTATTGACAAACCGGAAAAAGTGTTGTATAATGAAATAGCAAGAGAGAAAACTTGCAGGAAACGGAGATAAAGATGACAAAACAAAGAGCTGTGATACTTGACGTGTTGCGCTCGGATAAGTGTCATCACACAGCCGAGGAGATTTTCGAGCTTTCGAAGAAAATACTTCCTTCTATATCTCGCGCAACTGTGTATAACAACCTGCATTCACTTGAACAGGAGCAGATAATCCGCAAAATAAGCGGTGACGGCGGCCCCGATAGGTATGACAATTCATTTATTCCACACGGCCATTTGATTTGCACCAAATGCGGCAGGCTATCGGATATTGACTTGCCGGGTATTGAGGCTTTGTTATGCGAGTGTATCGGTTCTATGGCTGATTCGTATGAATTAAAGGTAAGAGGACGCTGTGCCGAGTGTAAGGGCTTGTGAATAAAATGGCACTCCGAGACAAATAATTTGGACAAAACAAAATTTAATATATAACGAGGAGAAAATCTAAAATGGAACTTAAGGGAACTAAAACAGAACAGAATCTTATGACTGCGTTTGCAGGCGAATCTCAGGCAAGAAACAAGTACACCTACTTTGCATCGGTTGCAAAGAAGGAGGGCTACGAGCAGATAGCTGCTATTTTCCAGCAGACTGCAGATAACGAAAAGGAGCACGCAAAGCTCTGGTTCAAGGCTCTCGGCGGACTTGGCGATACCGCAGCAAACCTTCTTGCAGCAGCAGAGGGCGAAAACTACGAGTGGACCGATATGTACGATACCTTTGCAAAGGAAGCAGAGGAGGAGGGCTTTAAGGCTCTTGCATTCCAGTTCAGAGCTGTTGCAGCAGTTGAGAAGGCTCACGAGGAAAGATACAGAAAGCTTCTTTCCAACGTAGAGATGCAGCAGGTATTTGAGAAGGGTGAAATGACTATGTGGGAGTGCCGCAACTGCGGACATCTCGTAATGGGACTTAAGGCACCCGCTGTATGCCCCGTATGCGCTCATCCTCAGAGCTACTTTGAAGTAAGAAAAGAGAACTACTAATTAAAACTATAGAACTGCCCGAAAAATCGGGCAGTTCTTTTTTTCTTCTTGAAAAAAGGAGCGCTTCGTGATATACTGTATAAAAAGAGAAGGGAGAACTCTATGCTAAGCTTCTGTGAGATAACGAAAGAAAATAAAGATGCTCTTTTTGAGTCCTTTTCAAAGGAGCTTTGCGACGGTGGCAAGGAAGTTCTCAATGAAATTTTATCCGGTCTTGACCTCGACTCATTTGACACGGGCTACGCCGTTACCTGCTTTTCGGGGTGCGCTTTAATACGGGTTTTTGATATGGGCAGATATCTTTTTATCTTCCCGTACGAAATAGAAGAGCCGTGTGACGTGGGCGCTGCGATTCGTGCTATATCCGAATACGCTATGCGCGAGGAAATCCCGCTTACCTTCTGTGACGTTCCGAGCGAGTGTATCTCTGCCTTTTCGGGATTTCGCCATATAGAGCTTGACGCCGAGGACGAGACGGCTGAAAGCTACCGTGTAAGGATAAAGAGCGAATGCGAGCTTGCAGATGAAATTCCCTCTGTAAGTCATGGGCGTGTAGAGTTAAACGCACTTTCCGGTGATGATATCAGGCTCTATGCCGAGCTTTGCAAGGATAAAATGGTTAATCGGTACTGGGGATACGATTATACGTCTGACGTGGAAAATCCTGCCGATTCTTACTTTTACGAGAACGCGGTGCGTGAGTTTTCCTTCGGCACGTCGGTCACAATGGCGGTGCGTTGTCAGGGTGAATTTATCGGTGAAGCGGTAATATACGCGTTTGACAGGCAGGGGGGTGCAGAGTTTTCAATTCGCTTACTCCCTAAGTTTCAAGGTAAGGGCTTGGGTACAGATGCTCTTCTTGCAGCCGTTACGGCAGCAAAAAAACTTGGACTTATAAAGCTTACCGCTGCAGTAATGAATGAAAACCTTCCGTCAGTTGCAATGTTCAAAAAAATCGCAGACGACTTTTCGGTAAGCGACGGAAAAACCGAGTTTTTCATCTCCGTATGAGCAAATATATAATATAAAAAATAAATTGGAAAAAGGTATTGCATTTTCGAAAAATATATGCTAAAATATTTCTATAATTTACGATGCGCTATTGTGCGCTGAATTTTGGAGGAAAACTAATGTTTGAATATATACTTCTTTCATTGCTTCTCGTTGCCGCTGTATTCCTTGTAGTATCGGTTACGATTCAGAAAACCAGCGACGAGGGACTTTCGGGAACTATTGCAGGAGGCTCGGATACCTACTACGGAAGAGACAAGTCCCGTCAGTCAGGCCGTCTTCTTAACAAGTGGACGCTTATTGTTGCGGCGGTGTTTGTGCTCATCGTAATAGTAGTTTACGTAATTCAGCCCGACTACACCAGCAATATCGGCGACCCTGAAGGCTGGAAGGACCTCATTGATTACCCCATTTTCGATTAATAAGTAAAAGAATAGTAGCGTAGGGGCGTACCTACGTGCGCCAACGGCACACGTAGAGACGCCCTTTATTTATAAGAAAAGGATAACTGCTAAAACTAGTTTAACGGGGAGAATTCTCCCCTAAGATTTTTATTGAGAATGGTACGTACAATGAAAAAGAAAATAACGAAAAAGACCCTTTCGACTGTTTCTCAAAGAAATAGGCATAAGAGAAAATCGAAGGCAAGAGCCGAAGCGGAGCTAATGCGCGCCGTTATGGAAACGGGTGTCGGTGTTGATGCCCTTAAAATCACCTCGAAAAGTGACAGAGGTCGGCGCGGTCAGGTAAGCGCCAAAATGCGCTCTGACGAGACGGTTTCGCGGGGCATATTTTCTTCATCAAAGAGCGGCTTTGGATTTGTCGCTTTGGAGGACGGTAGCTGTGACCGTGATATTTTCATCCCCGAGGACAAGACTGCGGGAGCTATTGACGGAGACCTTGTAGAAATAATCTATCACAGATATACTACTCGCTTCGGTGAGGAAAAAACCGAGGGACGTGTTAAGAAAATAGTCGAATACGGCAGAAAAACCGTAATCGGAACGGTTGAGCTCGAGCGCTTTGCATTGCGTTCAAGACGCTACGCACGGGAAAGGCTTATTCTCGTGCCCGACGACAGTAAAATCAATTTGCGTCCCATAATAGCCGACGCCGCCGGGGCTGTACCCGGTGATAAGGTAGAGGTGCTCTTAGACCGAAGAAGCGGCTATCCCCTTGAATCGAATGTGGTTCGTAATTTCGGCGATGCATATTCGAAGTCTGCAAATTACGAGGCAATTCTTGCAGACTGTGAAATTCCCGTAGATTTCACCCGCGAGGAGCTTTTAGAGGCTGATTTTTTTGCCTCTCTGCCGCTTTCCGACGAGGGCCGCGTAAGGCGTGACGGTGAAATTATACTGACTATCGACGGTGAGGGGGCAAAGGACCTTGATGACGCTGTTTCGCTGAAAAAGATAAAGGGCGGCTGGCAGCTCGGAGTTCATATAGCCGACGTTTCACACTACGTGAAGGAGCGCACGCATCTTGATCGCGCGGTAATGGCTCGCGGCACGAGTGTATATTTTACGGATAAGGTAGTGCCTATGCTTCCGCCGTCACTTTCAAACGGCGCTTGCTCTCTGAATGCCGGTGAGGATAAATACACTCTCAGCGCAATTATAACGCTCACAAAGGACGGAGCTATCCGCGACTGTAAAATCGAGCCTTCAATCATAAGAAGTCGCGTCCGTGGCGTATATAGCGAGGTTAACGCGATTTTTGAAGGCCGCGCAACCGACGAAATAACGAAAAAGTATAAAGAAGTAACCCCGACTCTTCTTAAAATGCGTGAGCTGTATTTCATTTTAAGAGAGAAGAGTAAGGCACGGGGCGCTCTCGAGCTTGACAGCTCCGAGGCGGAGATAATTTTGGACTCTGATGGATACCCGTGTGATATAATTAAGCGTGAGCGCGGGGATGCCGAAAGGCTTATTGAGCAGTTTATGCTGTGCGCCAACGAGGCGGTTGCAACTCTCTTGTATGAGAGGAAAATACCCTGTGTTTACCGTATTCACGAGCGGCCGGGTGAGGAGAAGCTCTCGGAGCTTCTGACCTTTATGAACAACCTCGGCTTTGATACGTCGAAGGTGTCGAGGGAATCGGCTGAGCCCGGCGACCTTGAGCGCCTTCTTGATGAAGCGAGGGAGCGGGGAATAGCCGCCCCCGTGTCGTACGTAATGCTTCGTTCGATGGCAAAGGCGCGTTATTCTGAGGTTAAAGAAAGACATTTCGGACTTGCAATAGACTCCTATTGCCACTTTACCTCGCCTATAAGACGTCTTTCCGACCTTGCAACCCACAGAATTATCCACAAGGTGCTTCTTGAAGAACGCCGCCCCGAGCTTTATTCGGGATATGCGAAGCGCGCCGCGGCAGCCGCAACCGAAGCGGAGATACGGGCGCTTACGGCAGAGCGGCGTATAGAAAATCTTTATAAAGTTCTCTATATGGAAAAGTTCTTGGGATGCGAATTTGACGGCAGAATCAGCTCGATTACTTCCTTCGGATTTTTTGTAGAGCTTGAAAATACCTGCGAGGGGCTCGTTCCTATCAGCGAGCTTTTCGGAATGTTCTTCTTTGACGAAAAAAATATAACGCTTCGCTCTCGCGACAGAATATATAGGCTTGGCGAAGAGGTGCGTGTAAGGCTTGAAGAAGCTGATATTATAAAAGGAAAGCTGCGGTTTTCGGTATTAAACTGATTTTTTCGGGAGGTTGGGAAATTGAAAAGAGCGCTTAGCTACGTTACCTTTCTTGATATGATTTTCATATCGCTGATTGCGATTTCGGGAATTTTCACCGGCATCTTGAAAGAGCTCTTCTACTACCTTGCCTTTATTCTTCCGGTCGCCATGGCGTACCCTTTGAAAAAGGATAACAGCGCACATTTTACCCCCCCGAGCTTCAGCCTGTCACGTAGGAGCTTCGGCTTTACGCTTCTTTCCTTGCCTCTTATTTTGGCTTTGATTTTCGGTGCGTCATTCCTTACCTCTCTCATACTTTCACTGTTTTCGGAAAACCGAGTCACCGACGTGTCGGGAAATATAATACTCGTAATTTTCAAAAACGCCTTTCTTGTGGCAGTACTTGAGGAGGCGCTCTTCAGATACCTTCCGATAGCGTTTTTGAAGCCATACACAAAAAAGGGCGCGATAATATTTTCGGCAGCATTCTTTGCGCTCTCCCACTGCAACCTTTATCAGATACCGTATGCGTTTTTAGCAGGCGTTATCTTCGCCGCAATCGATATAGCCGCGGACAGTATATGGCCGTCGGTAATAATTCATTTTTTCAACAACGCGGCATCGGTAATATGGCTGAGGCTGTCCGGTGTGGGGTCATTTGCCGTTATTTATATTTCCGTGCTTATCGCTTCGGCTGTCGTATCGGCGGCATTGCTTTTCATTCTTTTGCGCGGACGAAAAGAAAGAATTTACGAGCTTTTTCGCGACGGGAAAAGACTCGAGATTTCATACGGACTAGTTCTGTTTTTCGCGATGACTCTTCTTATCGCGACACTTTCGCTTTGACGGAGGATTTATGAATACTGACGAATTCTATATGCGCGAGGCGATAAGACTTGCCCGCGAGGCTGAAAAAATGGACGAAGTACCCGTGGGCGCTGTAATAGTCCGAGACGGAGAAATTATAGCCGAGGCTCACAATCTTCGCGAGACTTCAAAATGCGCGACTCATCACGCCGAGCTTCTGGCGATAGAGGCAGCCTGCCGCAAATTAGGAGGTTGGCGTCTTATCGGAGCAACCCTTTACGTTACTATGGAGCCCTGTGCCATGTGCGCCGGCGCGATTGTAAATGCAAGAATACCGCGAGTGGTTTACGGAACGCGCGACATACGCTTCGGAGCGTTCGGCTCGGCGCTTGACCTTTCAAAAATTCCGTTGAATCATACCCCCGAGGTAATAGGCGGAGTGCTTGAGGATGAAACCCGTACACTTCTCACCGAGTATTTCAAAAAGAAACGCGTGTGATTAAATGCGCGCGATAATTGACTTTTAAGAATAAGTGTGGTAAAATACGTAATATGAAAAAAGAGTATATTGAATGCGGAAAGGTGTGCTCGGCACACGGAGTACGCGGTGCTATGAAAATTGACCCGTGGTGCGACACGCCCCGTGTCCTTGCCTCGCAAAAGCGCGTTTTCGTTGCCGATAAAGGCGGCACGTATAAGGAGATAAAGGTGCTCTCGGCATCGGTTGGCGGAAAATTCGTGCTTATGACGCTTGACGGCATAGATACGAGGGAGGCTGCACAAGCGGAAAAAAACCGAATACTTTATCTTCACAGAAGCGATATTCCCTTAAAGCCGGGCGCTGTCTTGATTGCCGATATGATAGGGCTGCCCGTGATAGACGTTGACACGGGTGACACCCTCGGTGAGCTCGTCGAGGTAAATGACGGAGTACAGGGAAAGCTCTATACGATCAAAACCGAAAAGGGAGAGGTAATTTTCCCCGGAATACCCGAATTTGTAAAGGAGATAGATACCGAGCGCGGCGTTTTCATACGCACCATTCCCGGTTTCTTTACCTGAGATGACTTTTGATATAATGACGCTCTTTCCCGAAATGGTTATGGGTGTTCTCAACGAGAGCATAATCGGAAGAGCCAAAAATGCGGGAATAATAAGCGTGAATGCGCATAACATTCGCGACTTTTCCATTGATAAGCACAGAAAAACCGACGATACACCCTTTGGCGGCGGCATGGGAATGGTAATGACCTGCCAGCCTATTTACGACTGCTTTTTACACATTAAGGAAAGCATACCCGAGGATGCGAAAACACGAGTCGTTTATATGTCACCGAAAGGAAGGATGTTTTCACACTCGATTGCAAAGGAGCTCTCGGAATACGATAACGTAATTTTGCTTTGCGGTCATTACGAGGGAGTCGACCAGCGCATAATCGACGAGATAGTTGACGAGGAAATTTCCATAGGCGACTACGTCGTAACAGGCGGTGAAATTCCTGCCTGCATAGTGGTTGATGCGGTATCCCGACTTAAAGAGGGAGTTCTCGCGTCGAGCGAATGCTACGAGAACGAATCGGTTGCGTCGGGTATACTTGAATATCCGCAATATACAAAGCCGCGAGTTTTTATGGACAGAGAAGTGCCCGAGATTCTTCTTTCGGGAGACCATAAAAAAATCGAAAGATGGCGCCTTGAGGAGGCTGTAAAGGTGACACGGGAGCGCCGTCCCGATCTTCTTTCACTTCACCCGGAGTTTGAAGAAGCGTTAAAGCCCAAGCCTTCCAAAAAGAGAAAGTGAGAAAGGAGAAAAAGGTGAAAGGGGAATTTTCAAAAACAAATGAAAAGCTGTTTTCCTCCGTCGAAATAAGCAGTATCGGTACTGTCGGTACATTGAGGCTGCTTCGAGGCGGCGTTGCGAGATTCTTTAGCTTTATCACAAGAAGCCTTGCCTACACCTCTGTGCGCTCGTACGGATGCTTTTTTCTCTCCTTCGGAATTTTAAGCCTGCTTCTTAACCTCGGTGAATACTACTTTACGGCAGAGCCCGAGGTACCGCTTTCGGCGCTTGTAATCAGCATGGCGCTTGCATTGCTTTCAGCGCCTCTCATACTGTTCGATTCGCCGATGTCCATAGCCGTGCAGAATTTTTCGCTTACGGATAAGCTGTTTTTTGAATTCTTTGCTATCAAGCGAATGAGAAGAAACGTATCATGCGCATCAATCTCTCCCTTGGTTGCCATATTCCTCGGTTTCATACCTGCAACAGTGGGTTTTTTCATCCCTCTCGAATGGGTCATTATAATTATAGCAGTTGCAGTGCTTGTCACGGTTTCATTTACCTCGCCGGAGTTTCCGATGATACTGACGCTCCTTGTTTTGCCTTACCTTCAGATTATCGAGAGTTCGCTTTTGATTCTCTGTCTGCTTTCGGCGCTTACCTTTATTTCGTATGCTCTAAAGGTGGTCGTAGGAAAACGTGTTTTCAACCTTGACCTTTACAGCGTCACTATTTTTCTGATTATGGTACTTGCATTCTTTGGCGGGCTTTTCGGACTTGGCGATGACGCATACCGTCACTCTCTTGTTTTTATTGCGCTTCTTTTTGCATATTTTCCTGCGGCAAATATGATAATAAACCGCCGTCTTGCCGACTGTGCCATGAGCGCGGTAATAGCTTCGGCAGTACCCGTGTCTGTGATTTCAATCATAGAATTCACAGTTGAGCTCTCAAAAACTCCTTTTACTCCTCCGGTCTATTCAACGCCGGGAACATCGGCATTCTTCGTAAGTCCCACAGCGCTTCTTGCCTTTATGCTGGTTTCGGCAACGCTTACACTCGGCTTCGCTCTTCAAAAGTCAAAGAGGGCGGGAAGGATAGTCTATCTTATGATTTTCTTCCTTGAAACTCTGGTTTGTATTTTGGTTATGCCGCCGTTTGGATGGATTGCAGCCCTCGCGGGATTTATTGCATACCATATAATAAGGTCGAGAAGAATTCCGGTGGGAATAATAGCTTTTATCGTCGTTTTGGCGCATCTTGTATTTTTGATTCCGGGCTCGGTGCTTTCGTCAGTTACCGACTATCTCGGAGTATCCTCGATTTCAGCTAAGCTGCCGGGACTGAGAGAGGCGCTTCGGATTTTCTCGGATAACAGCTTTTTCGGAGTCGGCATAGGGGAGAGCAGTTATATTGCGGCGGGTGCGGATGCACTCGGGGTGTCTAACACGTTGCTTGGCATAGCAGTGGAGCTTGGCGTTTTCGTGCTTACGCTTTTTCTGATTCTCATACTTGTGAGGCTTCGTCACTTCTCATATTACAGGAAATATGTAAGAACCTCTCCGATGCGTATTGCGGGCGAATTTACTCTGCTCTCTCTCGTAGTGCTTCTTACGCTCGGTGCGTTTGAAAACATCTTTGCCGACGAGTCAGTCCTTTACCTCTTCTTTGCGATTTTCGGAATATGTGCGTCGGCTCTGCGGGCGGCAAAGCGGGAATACGACAACCGACTCGCCTACTATGGAGATTCGAGAAGCTCAAAATCCTCAGAGCTTGACGTCGGTATAAATAATTAAAGTCAAAGTTTAAATTTTTTAAAAAAGGTATTGATTTTTACCGAACGATTTGTTATACTTGTAATGATAATGGTCCAAGGAGATATATTCTAATGATTTCTCGCAGCGTAACAGTAAAAAACAGCGTAGGATTGCATGCAAGACCTGCGACATTCTTTATACAGAAGGCGAATTCCTTTAAGAGCTCTATATGGGTTGAGAAGGAGGATTGCAGAGTTAATGCAAAGAGCCTTCTCGGCGTTCTCTCACTCGGTATCGTGGCTGGCACTACCATAACGCTCATAGCTGACGGCAGTGACGAGGCGAGCGCAGTAGAGGGACTCATCGCTCTCGTTGACAGCGGATTCGAAGAAAAATGATATAATTTTGTTATTAGGAGAGCTGTCTCAAGTTTCGCGACTTGCGGCAGCTTTCTTGTTTATTACGGCCGACGCGTCTTCTGTCGGTGAAAGGAGTGCTTATGACGGTTATTGAACGGCTTCGTAAGAAGGCGGCGTCGCTGCCGCTCGTGCCCGGAGTTTACGTGATGAAAAATTCATCGGGCGACGTACTGTACGTTGGAAAATCGAAAAAGCTCAAAAACCGCGTGACTTCCTATTTCACCGGGCAAAGCCACACTTACAAAACGGCAAAGCTCGTAAGCCTTATCGACGACTTTGACTATATCGTCTGCAACACCGAAATAGAAGCGCTGACGCTTGAAAACGTACTTATAAAAAAGCACTCGCCAAAATACAATATAAAGCTTAAGGATGCAAAGTCATACCCGTATATAAAGGTAACGGGCGGCGAGTATCCGAAGCTCTTTGTAACAAGGGAAAGACAGAGCGACAAGGCGAAATATTTCGGTCCTTACCGCAGCTCCGAGAGCGCCCACACAGCACTTGACGCCGTTATGAGAATATTCACTCTTGCAACGTGTAAGCGCAGCTTTCCAAAGGATATAGGACGTGAGCGTCCCTGCATTTACCGTGACATGGGTCGGTGCATTGCCCCCTGCACGGGCAAGGTTTCCTCTGACGAATACCGCGCTCTTGTCAAATGCGCGGAATGGGTGCTTGACGGAAACGTAAAGGAAACCAAAAATATGCTGACCGATGAGATGAGGGCGGCAGCCGAGGCGGAAAACTACGAGAGGGCAGCTGTCATAAGAGACAGTATATTTGCACTCGAGCGGCTTTCCGAAAAACAAAAGGTCGTGGCGGACGCCAAGGTGAACCGCGACGTTTTCGCAATGTATACCTCGGAGACAGACGGAGTTCTCGCAATGCTTTCGATAAGGTCGGGAGCACTTGTCAATAAAAACGAATTTATACTTTCGGCAAACGACCTGACAAGTCCCGATGACGTAATATCGCTGATAGCAGATTATTATGATACGTCAGGCAGCCTGCCGCGCGAGGTAATGCTGGATTTTCCTCTTTCCGCCGAACAGACCGAGCTTCTTTCGGAGTATCTCTCTCTGAACACGAAATACAAGGTTACGGTAAGAACACCGGAGCGCGGAGAGGGAAGAGCGCTTTGCGATATGGCGTTTGAGAACGCGCGTGAGGCGGCAAAGCAACGCCGTCTTGAATGGGAGCGCGAGGACAAAAATCTCACACGCCTCTCGGCTCTTCTCGGACTTTCCGAAATTCCGAAGAGGATTGAGGCCTACGACGTTTCTAACATCGGAGATGAAAATATATCCGCCTCTATGGTAGTATATTCCGGGGGCAAAATGAAGAAGAGCGATTACAGAAGCTTTTCAATAAAAACGACACGGGGTGCGGATGACTACGCATCAATGCGGGAAGCTCTCGGAAGAAGGCTTTCGCATATAGGTGACGGAACTCTCTCTCTTGGCGAGATGCCTGACCTCATTTTAATTGACGGCGGAGACGCGCACGTAGGTGTCGTCCGTTCGGTTATGGAAGAGCATGGAATAGACATACCGCTTTTCGGAATGGTAAAGGACGACTACCATAAAACCCGTGCTATAACTGACGGCAAAAGAGAGATTTCAATAGCGAAGGAGCAGGGCGTGTACGCTTTTATCTACAATATTCAAGAAGAAGCGCATAGATTTGCCCTCAAAAATTCGAGCGGAGCCAAGCGCAAAACGCTGACGCGCTCCTCACTTGAAAGAATAAAGGGAATAGGTCCGAAAAAGGCAAAGCTACTGCTTGCCGAAATGCCCCTCGGAAAAATCAGGGAGGCGAGCGTTAAAGAGCTTTCCGCAATAAAAGGCATATCCTCATCCGATGCGGAAAATATATACGAGCACTACCGAAGGAGATAATACTTTGAGAATCATTACCGGAAAAGCAAAGGGAAAGAAAATAGAAACTCTTGAGGGTGAGGCAACCCGTCCCACCTCGGAAAGAATAAAAGAGGCCGTCTTTTCCTCAATACAGTTTGATATAGAGGGACGGCGAGTTCTTGATTTGTTCGCCGGCTCGGGACAGCTCGGCCTTGAGGCGCTCTCACGAGGAGCTGCATCTGCAACCTTTGTAGACTCGGCTAGGGAGGCTGTTGATATAGTCAAAAAGAATGCGCGTACAACCGGATTTTTCGATGACTCGCGCTACGCAGTAAGCGACTGGCGCAATTACATAAGAAAGGCGTCGGGAAGAGATAAATACGACCTCGTTTTTATCGACCCCCCTTACGCTATGGAGTGCTGTAAGGATGCTCTTGTACGTCTTGTGTCGGCGGAGCTTCTCGCCCCGGGAGCGATAGTGGTTCTCGAATCGGGAACCGAGATTATAAACCCCGAGGAGCTTTCGGGCTTTGAGGTGATGAAATCCACATCGTACGGAAAGAAGACCGCAGTAAATATTCTCCTTTACAGAGGAAGTGAAGTATGAAGGTTATTTTACCGGGAAGCTATGACCCCGTGACCCTCGGTCACCTTGAAATCATAAAGAGAGCCGCCGCCGTCTATGACGAGGTATATGCCGTGGCATTTGTAAACCCGAAGAAAGAGTATCTCTTCTCACCGAAGGAGAAGGTGGAAATGCTGGCACTCGCCACTGCGGGACTTCCGAACGTGAAGGTGGGGTACTCGGACGGATACGTAATCGATTATATGCGAAGCGAGGGAATCGGGAAGATAGTCAAGGGATACCGCAACGATGCTGACCTTGAATATGAGAAAATTCAGGCGGACTACAATTTTAAATCGGGCGGATATCAAACAGAGCTTTGGCTTGCCGACGATAAATATAAAATGATAAGCTCCACCGAGGCGCGCAGGCTTATTCATTCGGGCGGAGATTTATCCGAGCTTTTACCCGAATCCGTGATAGAGTACATAAAGAAAAACCATTAAAAAACCGACCATTGCAATGGTCGGGTTTTTAGATTAAAAGATCGGAACAATAAAGCTCACATATCGATTTTTTAAGAACCTTCGAGAGGTAGATTAATTCAATATCGGTGATAAATCGCTGACCGGATTCCATTCTTTGCACGGCGTTTTTGTCGACATCGAGACCGGAAAGCTGGAGTCTGTCAGCAAGCTCCCTTTGCGATATTTTCATTTCTTTTCTAAATTTTGCAATATTTATACCGCAAGCGTTGTTTTTTCCGGCTTTAGTTTTGTTAATAAACACAAAAAATCCTCCAAATTTGACATTTAGTGCTTGTCATTTTCTAAATTATATGATATAATAGCGTCAGACATGACATTTAGTGAATGTCAAATTCGTTTTTTAAGGAGAGACTGACAATGGATCAGCAAAAGGTAGATTTGTACATTATGTCAAATCAAAAGTATTTCCCGGCGGAAAAAATGATGTATTTGAAGGAGAAGCTTTCAAAGATCGACGAGAGTAAGTTTGCACTTCTTTCAAGCATTGAGTTAAAGGACCCGACAACCATTCTTTTGGTTTCACTGCTCATAGGAGGATGGGGAGTTGACAGATTTTTACTTGGAGATGTTGCCATGGGAGTGTTGAAGCTTCTTACCGGCGGTCTTTGCGGAATACTTACAATCATAGATTGGTTCAGCGCTTCCAAAAAAGCTAAGGAAATCAATTTTAACACCGTAATGACTATGCTTTGATTGGCGTGAGAAAATTTTTAACAAGGTATACCGTACCGATAAGCGTTATCGGAGTATTTTTCGTAGCATTCTTCTTTTTTAATTTTACCTGCCCGATATATTTTATTTTCGATGTACCTTGTCCTGCTTGCGGAGTAACGCGAGCTATGCTCTCTTTGCTTCGTCTTGATTTTTCGGCGTATCTTGAATACAATGCTATGGCAATCCCTCTTGTTATGGCAACGCTGCTTATGCTTTTGAGAAAGAGAGTAAAGCACCGCCTCTTGCTTCACGGATTTGTAACGATTGTCCTCGTACTTAATTCTGTGTACTACATATTCAGATTGCTGCAATAAAGTACTGCATATTCAGATTGCCGAATAAATTAATAATGAAAGTCCGGCGTACGTTTTGTGCGCCGGACTTTTGTACGCTTTGTGATTTAAGCTGTATTTTACTCTTGACATAGGTATTCTCCTTTGTTATAATAATATCGCCACTTGACTCTTAACGAGTTAGCTACGGTATGTTCGCGTAGCCGGAGAAGAAGCTATGGCTTTTAGGCGAGACTTCTCACACACCACTCCTTCGGGAGTGGTTTTTTTATTTTCTCCGCTTTCGCCGAGAACGCAGCTGAAAAAGAAAAAAATGCGAAAAAGTATCTTTCGCATTTAATTACAGAATATACGCTTTGTGATTTAAGCTGTATTTTACACTTGACATTTTCTTTCTCCTATGTTATAATTGTTAAGACGACTGTAAGCGTCGGGAACCGACTGAGTTGAGGTTTACCTGCGAACTCACAAAAGGCGATAGACGACCGTCTTTTTTTAAATGCTCTTCGGAGCATTTTTTTATTTTCTCCGCTTTCGCCGAGAACGCAGCTGAAAAGAAAAAATGCGGAAAAGTATCTTTCGCATTTAATTACAGAATATACGCTTTGTGATTTAAACTATAATTTACACTTGACATTTAAAAACTCCTATGCTATAATATTTTTGCCATTGGCTCTAGGGCTAGCTACGGTATGTTCGCGTAGACAGAGAAGACGTGTTGGCTTAAAAGCGAGACTTCTCAAAGACCACTCTTCCGAGAGTGGTTTTCTTTTTTTATTTTCTCCGCTTTCGTCGGGAACGCAGCTGAAAAAGAAAAAATGCGAAAAAGTATCTTTCGCACTTAATTATAAAATATACAGAGATGAGATTTTTTGACTGAAAACATTGACAAAACACTATATTTAGTTTATAATAAATAAGTTATTATTTGACTTTTGCCGCGGCAGGCTTGCCGGCGGCACGGAAAGGACCTTCAAACGATGGAAGAAATGATTTTACAGCTTAAAGCACGTTTTGAAAGCGAACTTGCTCTTGCATCCGATGCAGCTACTCTTGAGTCGTTAAGAGTTAATTTTCTCGGCAAAAAGGGCGCAGTAGCGGAGCTTATGAAGGGGCTTCGCGACGCACAGGATAAAAAGGCGGCAGGACAGCTTATCAACACGTTTAAGACTGAGGTTGAAGAGGCAATCAGCAAGGCTGAGGAGACTCTTCGCACAGCGGCTATCGAGGCTGAAATAAGGGGAGCTAAAAAGTATAACCCCACCCTTGCCTTTGAGCGTGAGCTCGGCTCGTATCACCCCATAACACTCGCAACCCGTGAGGTTGAGGCAGTTTTTGAAAGCATGGGCTTTACGGTTGAGAATTATTTTGAAATAGTTGACGACTACAAGTGCTTTGAGGCGCTTAATATTCCGAAGCATCACCCCGCACGCGATATGCAGGATACCTATTACCTCGATAACGGTCAGCTTCTTAAGACGCATACCTCGGCGGCGCAGAATGCCATAATGAAGAAGTACGGAGCACCCCTTCGTGCGATATTCCCCGGACGCTGCTTCAGAAACGAATCCACCGATGCGTGTCACGAGAACACCTTCTTCCAGATGGAAGGTATGATGATTGACGAAAACATATCCATATCTAACCTTATCTACTTTATGAAGACCATGCTTTCCGAGGTCTTCAAGCGCGACGTTAAGGTAAGACTTCGCCCCGGATTTTTCCCGTTTGTCGAGCCGGGATTCGAGCTTGATATAAACTGCGAGATTTGCGGCGGCGACGGATGCCCCTCTTGTAAAAACTCGGGCTGGCTTGAGCTTTGTCCCTGCGGAATGATACACCCCAACGTACTTCGTGAGGGCGGAATCGACACCGAGAAGTATTCGGGCTTTGCGTTCGGTCTCGGTCTCACCCGTCTTGCGATGATGAGATACGGAGTAAAGGATATCCGCGATTTCAACAGCGGAAACCTCAAGGCTCTTTCGCAGTTTAAGTCTATATAAGGAGGCAGGAAAATGTTCTTATCTATGAATTGGATCGGAGATTTCGTTGACCTCTCCGGACTTGATAAAAAGGCGCTTATACACAATTTCACACTCTCAACCGCCGAGGTTGAGGATATAATCGTAAAAGGCGAGGACACCTTCGGCGTTGTCGTTGCCAAAATTCTCTCCGTTGAGAATCACCCCACCTCTAAAAAGCTCCATCTTCTTAAGGTGGACAAGGGTGATGAGGTCGTTGATATCGTCTGCGGCGCTCCCAACGTAAGAGAGGGAATGAAGGTTGCGCTTGCTACCTCGGGTGGCTCGGTATCGGGACACCCCATTGCCCCCGCAACGATTGCCGGCTACACCTCATACGGTATGTGCTGCTCGGAGGCAGAGCTCGGAATCAGCGACGATAACTCGGGAATCTGGGAGATTTCTGACGATATTCCGCTCGGCACGGACATCAAATCGGTATACGGCATTGACGATATAATTTTTGAGGTTGACAACAAGTCCCTCACTAACCGTCCCGACCTCTGGAGTCACTACGGAATTGCCCGTGAGTTTGCGACGATAACAGGAAGAGAGCTTAAGCCTGTTCCTTCGGTCGACCTCTCTGAGTATGCCAATCTTCCTTCCGTAGAAATAAATGTAAAGGCTACCGACCTCGCTTATCGCTACTCGGCAATAAAGGTAGAAAATATAACCCGCAAGGTAAGCCCCGTAAATATGCGCATCCGCCTTTACTACTGCGGCTCGCGCGCTATCAACTTCCTTGCCGACCTTACCAACTACGTAATGATGGAGGTAGGTCAGCCGATGCACGCCTTCGACTTGAAGAAGGTTGATAAGATAGAGGTGCAGACCTTTAATTCGGGCCTTAAATTTACCACCCTCGACGGTGTAGAGCGCGATATTGACGAAAATATGCTCATGATAACCTCGGGTGATGTTCCCGTAGCAATCGCCGGAGTAATGGGCGGCGACGCCTCTAAAATTGAGGATGACACCGATTCGCTTCTTCTTGAATCGGCTACCTTCGACGGAGTATCCGTCAGAAAAACGACCACTCGCCTCGGTCTTCGCACCGATGCTTCAATGAGATATGAAAAGATGCTTGACCCACAGCTCTGCCAAATAGCCACCGAGCGTCTTTTAAAGCTCTTATTCGACTGTGATGGCGGGGCGAGGGTAATCTCTTCCTTCACAGACGCCTACGTAAAGCACTATCCCACGATAGTACTCGACTTTGACAAGAAGTACGTTGACCGTTACACCGGTATTGACATTCCCGTTGAAACCATTGTAAAAACTCTCACGGGTCTTGGCTTCGGTGTTGTTCGCGACGGCGACAGCTTCAAGGTTACCGTTCCCTCGTGGCGCGCTACGAAGGACGTAACGATAAAGGCGGATATCATCGAGGAGATAACAAGAATTTACGGCTACGACAACTTTGAGATTTTCACCTCAAACAGCCCGCTTCTGCCGGTTCGCGAGGAAATTCTCAAATCCGATGAGGACAGAATCAAGGACATCCTTGTAAAGAGCTACCGTCTGCACGAGGTACATTCTTATATCTGGTCTGACTCGCAGAAGAACCGCGAGCTTGGAATTGAAACTCCCGAGAACGTGAAGATTATAAACGCGCAGACACCCGACCACAAATATCTCAGAAAATCAATGATACCCACTCTTCTTTCCTTTGTAAAGGAGAATAAGGGCTATCTTGACACCTTCGGCATGTTTGAAATCGGACACACCGTCGACGGACTCAGAGAGGACGGAACCTGCAAGGAGGAAAACAAGCTTGGCTGTGTTCTCTTCTCAAAGACCGAGAGCGAAGAATCTCTCTTCATGCGCGCACGCGACATCGTAAGCGAGCTTGTCGCAGATATTCTTCATAAGAAGGCAACCTTCATTGATGCTGAGCGCGAGTATGATTTCGAGCACCCCGTAAACAGCTTTAAGATTTCGGTTGGCGACACTGTTATAGGATACATTTCCGTACCTCATCCCGTAGTTAACCGCAATATAGACAAGAAATGCGCGGTTGCATTCTTCGAGATTCTCACCGAGAAATTCGCTTCTGTAAAGGCTGAGGTTACTGCATACCGCGAGCCCTCTAAGTTCCCGGCGATAGATATCGATATAACCTTTAACGCCGACATTTCCGGTATAGTCTTCGACAAGCTCGTGTGTGACGCCAAGTGCGCTGCGGGCGATATACTTTCCGACGTTAAGGTAAAGGATATATACACGGCTGACGGAGCGACATCGCTCACTCTCCGTTTCTCCTTCGTATCAAACGAGCGTACCCTCTCAAAGCAGGAGCTTATGCCCACTATTGAGAAGATAGTTTCGGCGATAGGACTTACTCAGCAAACAACTTAACGAAACAAAAAAGTGGTGAGAACAAAAATGTTCTCGCCACTTTTTATATAAAAAATATAACACGGGTTACGGAATTATTCCGTCGGGTATCATTCCCGATTCCATATACTCGAGGTATGCATCGTAGTAAGAGAAAATGATATTCGAAGCTTCGCGGTCACCGATTTCGCTGATATCGCTGAAATTATCCGCAACATATTTCGCCATGCCGTCCACTATTTCTTCGTCAAGAGAAATATCGTTGTTCTTTAAGACTGTATCAAGAGCCGATGAAATCTCCTCTACGTATTCTTCCTCGGTCTCGTAGTCGGATTTTTCTATTGAAAGAACGTCGGAATTTATAGCATTTTTTATGTTTTCGTAGGTGTCGGCGGCGTCCTCGCTTATACCCGACTTGTCAGCCATCACGGTCACGGAAATTTTTGCAAGTATGGATTTTAAAGGTGCTGTACGCTCGTTTGCATCTATTACCGAAATGACTTTAGATACGGCAGTGCTTCCGTCGTCATCGCGGCTCGTAAGTGCTGAAAGCATAGCGTCCGAACCCTTATCGAAGGATTCTAAAACACCCTCGTCGGAGAGAATGAAGAGAACGTCTCTCATAGTTTTTATATCGTTACATATATTCGCCTCGTTTGAGGTCGTGAAAATCGATATTGCCGCCTCAGCGAAGGGGAAGAGCGGCTCTCCGATTGGAAGATCGATTTTTCCGTCCTCATAGGAATCGGCGACGGATTTAACCGTTGCGGCAGCTAAATTACGGTAATAAGGATTGTTTTCAAGTACAGCGATTATTTCATTTATTGCCGCCTTGTCGTCTTCGGTCAGTAAATCAAAATCAGCGCCTTTTATACGGGCGAGATTTACAAGAAGAGAAGCGCCGTCATCAATTATATTTTTTGTAGGAAGCTCTTTTCCGTCTATGCCGGGATTTGAAATTCCGCGGTATATCGCATCGATGCCGAATTTCTCAAGCGACGTTATTGCCGAGTTTTCGGTAACGCTTTTCAAATAAGTGTCATAGGCGTTGTTTACGCGGACTGTAATGCTTTCTCCGGGGGCTTTTTCGTTAACTGCACGTACTGCATCTCTTGCCAGTGAGGATACACCGACAATCGGCGTAAGAATAACCGCCGACACGAAGAGAGCCTGTATTACACCGAGGAATGCTCCGAGAACACGCATAACCAAAGTGTTTCTGTGTGAACGGAATCCGCAAATCGCGCAAACTATTTTGTGCGCAATAATGAGAAGAGAAGAGAAAAAGATAAACGTTACAACGAAAATACAGGGTATTACGAAGAAGGTAGAGGGAAACTCGAGCAGAAGCGCCGTGACATCCGTGCCGAATAATGATAAGAGGTCGGAAACCCGTGTGAAAATTCCGAGTCTTACAAGAAGAGCGCCGAGAGTTGAAGCGCCTCTTGTGCATAAAACGGCGTCGATGTATCCGTATGCCGCCAAAACCAAGGTATAGCTTAAAAGAAGGGAGAGGATTACCGTGGTGAATCTGACTGTCTGACGAAGAAATCCGCGCCAGAGTCCCACTATCGCGCCAAATAGCGCAAGTACTGCGATAAAGGCGTAAATCAGCGGCGAAAGATTAAGCACTCCAACTGCAAGGTGCGTACCAAGGCTCATATAGTCCCTCCTTTTGCGTAAATTAAATATCTAGATATATAATAGCAGAAAATAAACGGTTTGTCAATTAAGTACGGATATAAAATAAACGAAAATTAAGCGAAAATGACAATTAAAGTTTGCATTTTGCGGAGTTATTTTTCTTTATTTCCCAAACCTTGAGCACTGTAATCTGGGTTTTTGCGTCGGCAATTTCACCGCGCATTACCATTTCGTAAAGTTCATCAAGCCCGACTGCCTCGATTTCAAGGAATTCGTCCTCGTCAAGCTCGGTTTCGGTGAAGGAAAGCTCTTCGGCGAGGTACATCTGTATTTTTTCACCGAGTATCGCGGGCGAGGGTATCATCTCGCCGAGATAGGTGTATTTTTCGGCTACCGCACCCGTTTCTTCACGAAGCTCTCTTTTTGCCGCTTCAAGAGGGTCCTCACCCTTGTAATTCAGCTTTCCCGCCGGTATTTCAAAAAACACTCTTCCGTGGGCGTATCTGAACTGCCGCTCCATTATAACTCTTCCGTCAGGCAGAAGGGGGAGAACGCAAACAGCCCCCAAGTGCTGACAAAATTCGCGCGTGGAGGTCTTTCCGTTAGGCAGCAATACCGTGTCCGAAACAACGTTCAGCACACGTCCCTTGTATATCTCTTTTCTTTCTATTCTTTTTTCTTCAAGGTTTTTCATTTTAATCTCCATTCCGCAGCCAAAGAGAGCAGCACAAATTTGATGCACGAACGCATAAATTCTATTTTGATATTAGTTTTCGCGCAGTCTCAATAATATTATATTTTGCAAGTTAATATAAAAAACTCGGCGCAAGGCCGAGATAACGCTTAAAATTAACTGTTGAAAACACACTACATATATTATTCTATCATACTTTAACCGCTGTGTCAATAAAAATGAAGTAAAAGCGGTCAATATTTACAGTGTGTACATATTTAACAAAAAAATATCAGAAATTTCAAGAAAACTGTTTACATTTCACAAAAACCGTGCTATAATATAGGTGCAGACGGAAAAATCCGGCTGAAACAGAGGAAAGGATATACCCTAATGAAAATCACGATTTACGGAAAACAGATGACAGTACGAGAGAGTCTGAAGTCGCTCGTCGAAAAAAAGCTTCGCAAATTCGACAAATTTTTCGGCGAAGAAACCGAAGCGTTTGTAACCTGTAAGGCTCGAAAGGGAGTAAAGATTATCGAAATTACCGTAAATTACGGCGGGGCGACGT
The DNA here is from genome assembly GCA_045614425.1 of Eubacteriales bacterium. GTDB lineage: Bacteria > Bacillota > Clostridia > Oscillospirales > CAG-272 > UBA1740. Next base: position 42,129 of record JAZLCX010000033.1, read on the forward strand.
TTCGCTCGGAGGAGGAGAGCGAAACCTTTATTACAGCCCTTGACCGAGCTGTAGAAGGACTTGAGAGGCAGATAAGAAAGAACAAAACAAGACTTGAGAAGACGGTAAAGCGCGGTGCGTTCGTATCGGTTGACGATGATGACGATGACGAGTACGAGGAGGAAACCGAATTTGAGATAAGAGTCAAGAGCTTTCCGTTCAAGCCGATGACAGCGGAGGAAGCGATACTTCAGATGAACCTTCTCGGACACGCATTCTTCGCCTTCACCGATGCCGAAACCGAGGACGTGTGCGTAGTTTATAAGCGCAAGGACGGAAACTACGGACTTATAGTACCCGCGAAATAACTTTTCCCGTTTGGGATAGACATAAAGAGTCGGAAAAGGAGATAAATTATGGAGATACGCCGAAAATAAACTTGACACGGGTGTGAGTGCTTCGGCATTCTCGTCCCGGCCGTATGGCAAAAGGAAACGAAGCAGGCGGAAAAGCCTGATAAATCTCTTCTTCAGGTATAATTAAAAAACGGGGGCGCTGTGTACACACAGCGCCCCTATTCATCTGCACAAGTAAAAAATTAGTTGTTCTCTTCGGCAATGAGAGCCTTGAGGGCTGTCTCCGCAGCCATACCGTCGGCAAGCTTTTGATTTTTTCCGCAGCCTATGCCGTAAATTTTGTCACCGATGTAGCAGGCGCGCTCGTAGGTCTTCTTGTGGTCGGGGCCGGATTCGGACAGAGTTTTATACACGGGCGGCTCTCTTCTGTGCTTTTTGTCAGCGCACCACTCCTGAAGAGCGTTCTTGTAGCTTTGAATCGGGGGTTTGTTTTCAGTAAGATAGTCCTTGACGTCAAGCATCCTCGCAACCGAGCCTATAACGGTTTGCATATCTCTGTCGCTATCAATAT
>JAZLCX010000034.1:0-7345 GCA_045614425.1 Eubacteriales bacterium
CTTTACTCCCTCTTCGGGGAAATAGCTGATGCCGTATACCTCAGACATACTTCTTACGATTGCCTTTTTGATTATTGCCTGGCAGTCGGGTATGGAGAAGAGCTGAGATTTTATGGAATGTCCCTTTACGGGGAAAGCATCGTTTCTGCCGATAAATTCCGACCAAGGAAGCGCGCGTGTGCCCTCGAAGAGCTCCTCGAAGCTTGTCGCTCTGAACGAGCCGAGCTTTATATAAACTCTCTCGGCATACCGAAGAAATATATTCGATAAAGCAACCGCCTCGGAATCACCGAGAAAGGTGACGCGTCCGTCAATAGTTGACACGCGCTCGTATCCAAGGGCGTCTATTTCCTCGCCAAGCAGATGTTCAAGTCCGAAAAGACAGGTCGCAACAAGCTCAAATTTCATAGTTTTTTTCCTTTGGAAGATATTTTTCAAACACAACTGCGTCAAAGCCGTTTTGCCTTGCCTCCTGCTCCTCGCTCTCGCTTCTTACCGTCCACGCCACCGTATCAGTGCCGTAAAGGCGTCTTATTAAGCGGAGCGGCAGATTATTTCCGTCTGTGTGGCGATAGGCGATAACGTCGGGGCGCGAAAGGAAGTTAAGGAGCATCCATTCTAAGAAAAAATGCGGAAGAGTTCGCGTTTTTCTGTCTGCCATATAGCCCTTGGAGAGAATGCCGCGTATTGCGCTCGGCATGATTTTTTTGACACGGGCAAGGATTCTCGGGTTAAAGCTCTCTATTATGAAGTCGCCCGAGTAGTCCGAAAGCGCCTCTTTTACACGGTCGGCAACCGAAAGATCTCTTCCCTTCAGTTCAATAAGGAGAGCTACCCGTCCCCCTACCGCCGAAAGCACGTCCTTAAAGGTCGGGATTCCCTCGTCGGTATCAAGAAGCAGGGCTTTTGAAAGCTCCTCTGCCGTAAGGCTGTCGACACGCCCCGTCAGCTTTGTCATTCTATCAAGGGTATCGTCGTGAAAGACCACCGCAACCCCGTCGCGCGAGAGTCTGACGTCAAGCTCTATCGCATATCCCGAATCGGCGGCGCGCCGATGTGCCGAGAGCGAATTTTCGGGAACCCCCTCGCCCCAAAGACCGCGGTGCGCATATTTCAACCCCTTGAATTTTTCAACGCCCGGACGTCTTTTTGACGGCTTAATCAAGAAAAGGAAGAGAAAAAACGCAAGGAACAAAGCCGAAAGAGCCGATAAAAGAATAATGACAGCCGCTTTCATACCGAATCCCCCGCTCCCCGCGCCGTGACTGTGTCACGCGTGTATTTTTTACCGTTTAATTTTATCATACGTACCCCGTTTTGTCAAGATTTGCGCTTTTGATTTAATACTGCCGAATTCACGCAAGAATTTCCGCTGTTGACATTTTTACCCGCGCGTTGTATAATCTATGTATTACTTATCAAAAAAAGAAGGGAGAGGACGATGAAAATATATAAATACCTGCCCGGGCAAAAAACACTTTCCGACTCGGTTGTCGCCCTCGGCCTTTTTGACGGTCTGCATATAGGACACAGACGGCTTCTCGAGAGCGCGCGGCGAATTGCCGAAGAAAGAGGCCTTGGGTTTGCCGTATTCACCTTTGAAAGCGAGAGCAATATCAAGGGCAAAAGCCTTTATACCACTGAGCAGAAGCTCGCTCTCCTTGACGATGCGGGGGTATCCGCCGCCGTGGTTGCGAAATTCTCCGACGTTTCGCACATTTCGGCTGAGGACTTTGTGAAAAATTCCCTCCTCGGCGACCTTAGCTGCCGCGTTGCCGTGGCGGGCAGGGATTTCAGATTCGGCAAGGGGGCTTCGGGCAACGCCTCGCTCCTTTCGGATATGCTCTCGCGCGTCGGCGCGGAATTTATTGCCGAGGACGAGCATAGTATTAACGGAGAAAAAATATCAACGGGAAAAATAAAGGAGCTTATCTCCGAGGGCGAGGTTGACAGAGCGCGCGAGCTTCTTTCCGTTCCCTATTTCATAACCGCCTATGCGGAGCACGGCACGGGAGTGGGACACCATCTCGGCTTCCCGACCGCAAACTCAAGCTTCGAGGGGGGCGTAACACCGCTTAAAAAAGGAGTTTACCGCACGGCAGCCGAAATTTCGGGCGTGCTTTATCACGCCTTGACAAACGTGGGCACGTGTCCGACCTTCGACGAGCGGCCGCTTCATGCCGAAACTCACGTCATCGGCTACTCGGGTGACCTTTACGGCAAAAAAATCCGCATATTCTTCCTCGGATATTTGCGTGATGAAATTAAGTTTAACAGCGAAAAAGACCTGATTTTGCAAATAAAAGTTGACAAAAACAGAACAATTAAAGAAAACGGAGAATTAAAATGGCAGGAAATTGGACTAAACTCACCGCTACGGGAAACATAAAATATCTCGACGATATATGCGCGGTCATGAGCATGCTCGACAACGGACTTATGATAGAGGATTACAGCGATTTTTCCCTCTCGGGAATGTATGGCGAATTGGTTGACGACAGCATACTCAACGCCGACAGAGAAACCGTACGCGTGTCGCTTTTTGTGCCCGAGGAAAAGAATCTTTCCGAATACACCTCGTTTATTTCCGAGCGCTTTTCCGCCCTTTCGATAGAGGCTGAAATTTCGATTGACGGAGTTTCCGAGGAGGACTGGGCTGAAAGCTGGAAGCAGTACTATAAGCCGATACATATAGGCAGAGTGACCGTAGTTCCCGCTTGGGAAAGCTACTCAGCAAAGGACGGCGAGGTTATCGTGAAAATGGATCCCGGTATGGCATTCGGCACGGGAACGCACGAGACGACGCGCCTCGTTATGAAAATACTCGCAGATGAAATTCACGGCGGCGAGGGGGTGCTTGACGTCGGAACCGGCTCGGGAATTCTTTCCATTGCCGCCTCAAAGCTCGGCGCGAAATTCTGCCGCGCCTACGATATCGACCCCGTCGCCGTCAAGGTTGCTCGCGAAAACGTGAAGGACAACGGCTGCGAAAACATTACTGTCGGTGTTTCCGACCTGCTTCGCGACGTCGACCTCTCGGACGGAAAATACGACCTTTGCGTTGCGAATATCGTTGCCGACATAATTATCAGAATGCTTCCCGATATCTCGCACTATTTAAAGGACACCGCCCCCCTCATTCTCTCGGGCATTATCTCAATGAGAGCCGACGAGGTGCGCGAGGCTGTTGAAAAGCACGGATTCAGGATTGTTCGCGAGGAAAAGGAACACGACTGGGTTGCCCTTATGGTGCGCCGCTAAAATAACTTAGGTAGGTAGAAAAATGCCAAGATTTTTTGTCGCCGCGGAGAATTTTTCGGACGGATTTGTAAATATAACCGGCGAGGACGCAAGACATATCGCAAGAGCTCTCAGAATGGCAGAGGGCGATGAAATAGTTGCGGTAGACTCCGACGGTAACGAGTATACCTCTCGCCTTATAAAGATACGCGACGAGCTTTGCGAGTGCGAAATACTTTCGACGCGTCAAAGCCGAGCCGAGCTGCCGATTGACGTTACCGTATATATGGCTTACCCCAAGGGAGATAAAATGGAAACCGTCGTGCAAAAGGCGGTGGAGCTCGGTGCAAAAAGAATAGTTCCCTTCATTTCCTCGCGCTGTATAAAGCGCCCCGGGGCTGAGAAATCCGAAAAGCAGACCGAAAGGCTCTCCCGAATCGCCGAGGAGGCAGCGAAGCAGTGCGGCAGAGGGGTAATTCCCACGGTTTCTTCGCCTTTAAGCTTCAAAGAGGCGGTTCAAAGGGCGGCCGAGGCCGAGCTTCCGCTCTTCTGCTACGAGGGCGAAAACGCGCTATCCGTCAAGCGTGCGATTGGCGAGGGGTCATCTGCAAGGAGCGTATCGGTTATGGTCGGCTCGGAGGGCGGATTTTCTCCCGAAGAGGCTGAATATGCTAAAGATTCCGGGCTTGTTTCGGTCTCGCTCGGGCCGAGAATTTTAAGATGCGAAACCGCTCCCGCCTACGTTTTGGCATCGCTCTCATTCTTTTTCGAGCTTGATTAAATTTGCACTATATTGCCAAAACATACAAAGCCATCAGAGCTTTTTTGTATATTTCGTAAATTTTTTTACAAAATGTATTGAAAATTGTCAAAAAATATAGTACAATATAGTACAGTATCACCAAAACGCAATTTTTACGTCAGGAGTTTTTGTATGCCAAACCGCTTATTTCAGAACGTCATCCATCAGATGAAAGATGTCATCGGTCGCAATATCGGTGTCATTGACGATAACGGTATAATTTCCGCCGCCAGTGAATTTGCGAGAATCGGAGAATCAAGACAAAGAATAAAGGAGGACCTCGCCTACTCATCGGATTTCATGGTTCGCGACGGTTACACCTATCGCTTTATAAAGCCTTCGGATAAGAGCGGTGCAATCGCTTTTGTTGAGGGTGAAGACACTCACGCAAGCAAGATGTCGGAAATCCTTGCCATTACTCTCAGTAATATAAAGAATCTCTACGACGAGAAGTATGACAAGGTTTCATTTATCAAAAACATAATACTTGACAACATTCTTCCGAGCGACATATACATAAAGTCAAACGAGCTTCATATAAACGATTCGCCCCTTGCAATCCTTGTCGTTAAGTTCCAAGGGCCGTCTCCGGTTGCACCCTATGAGATAATAGACAATCTCGTTTCGGACAAAAACAAGGATTACGTTATAGGAATCAGCGAGCAGGATATAGTAATAGTTAAGGAAGCTACTTGGGAATCCCCCGAGGAGATCGAAGCCTACGCAAACAGCATAATCTCGGCCGTCGCAAAGGAATATAACGCCAAGGTCGTTATCGGTATCTCCACGGTTGCGGAAAACCTCAAGGACCTTGCCCGTGCGTATAAGGAAGCCCGCATCTCTCTTGAGGTCGGCAAGATTTTCGACGTTGAAAAGCCCATTATGCGCTATGAAAACCTCGGTATCGGAAGACTTATTTATCAGCTTCCCTCAACCCTTTGCGATATTTTCTTAAGCGAGGTATTCAACAAAGGCTCTCTTGAGTCGCTCGACCGCGAAACATTTATGACGGTGCAGAGCTTCTTTGAAAACAACCTGAACGTTTCCGAAACCTCAAGAAAGCTCTTCGTACACAGAAATACACTTGTTTACCGTCTTGAGAAGATAAGAAAGCTCACGGGTCTTGACCTTCGTGAATTTGACCACGCGGTAACCTTTAAGGTTGCGCTTATGGTTAAGAAATATCTTTCAAGCAAACCCACAAAGTTCTGATTTCAGCATATTTTCTGCGCTTTATACCCTGCCGCACGCGGCAGGGTAAATATTGTACTTAGGAACTCCGAGGTCATTTGACGGAATATAAGGAAAGGAACTTATATTTTATGAAAACAAGGGGTATTGCCCTTTTTCTCATCATAACGATTCTGACGCTCGGCACGGTCTCCTGCAGTCTGCCCGTTCCGTCGGAATACGTTGCGGGAAATCTCGGGAGCTACAACGTTCCCGACTTCAATACGTCAAAATTCAAGGCGGTAGAGAACGTTTACAGAGATTATTTTGTACGCGACCTGCCCGACGCCGAGACTCTTGCAGAGCTTACGGCAAGCCTTTATTTTGAAAATTTCCACGAAAAAATCGACACGGGGGACAAGACGGCGGTTACCGACGCTCTTCTTTCCTGTTACGTTTACGCCATAGGCGACAGATATTCGCGCTACCGCACACCCGAAGAATACGAAAGCTACGACCAATCGTTGAGCGGTGAGTTTTACGGTATCGGAGTTGTCGTAACCTACAACCGAGTCGAAGGCACGGTTACCGTAAGCGAGGTTTTCCCCGACGGAGCTGCCGCCGAGGCGGGAATCAACGTTGGCGACCTTATAATAGGTGTTGACGGATTATTGCTTTCGGATATAGGCTACAATGCGTTAATTGACAAAATCCGAGGTGAAAATAACACCCGTGTAACAGTTACTGTACTCAGAGACGGCACTGAGCTCTCCTTTGATGCCATACGGCGCAAGGTTGTTGACAAGAGCGTCAGCTATTCAATTGACGAAAATAAAATAGGATATGTAAAGATTAGTTCTTTCAAGTCCAATACAGCCGATATGTTCATTGAGGCTATCGATTACCTCACCGAAATGGGCGCACGGGGTATAGTTTACGACCTTCGCTCGAATCCCGGAGGTTATTTGTCGGCAGTTCTTAAGACTCTCTCTTATATAGCTCCGAAAGGCACTACCCTTGTTTCGTTTTCAAACGGCTACGGCAATCCTCATAAGGATAAGACCGACGCTTCGCTCTCTCTTCCCTCGGTCGTTCTCTGCAATGAGAATACCGCATCGGCAGCCGAGCTTTTCGTTGCGGCAATGCGCGACTTCGACGAGGTTTACGGATATTTCGAGGTCATCACCGTAGGCGCTACCACATACGGCAAGGGTATTATGCAGAACACCTATCTTCTCGGCGACGGCTCAACCGTCACCCTGACTGTTGCTTATTACAATCCCCCGTCCGGAGTCAACTACGACGGCGAGGGTATAGAACCCGATCGTGCGGTATCGGACACCGAGTCCGGCGACCCGCAGCTTGATGCGGCATATACCGAAATTTACCAACTTGTTAATTAATATTTTTTAGGAGATAGAACCGAAATGGCAGAAACAAAAACCTACACCCCCCAGGGCTTCAAGGCCCTTCAAGACGAGCTTGACTATCTTGAAACCGTAAGAGTCGAGGAGAACAAAAAGGAAATTTCTACGGCCCGCTCCTTCGGTGACCTCTCGGAAAACAGCGAGTACGACGAGGCAAAGGCCGAGCAGGGCAAAATCCACGCAAGAATCGCAGAGCTTCGCGAGATGATTTCTCACGCAAAGGTTATCGACGAGTCGCAGATTGACGAGTCGGTAGTCAGTGTCGGCTCTCTCGTTCAGGTTTTCAATAAGACCCGCGGACTTGAGGTAACCTATCACATAGTCGGCTCTTATGAAACCGACCCCAAAAACGGAAAAATTTCGGATTCCTCCCCCATCGGTATGGCGCTTCTCGGCGCGGCTGCAGGTGACGAGGTAGTAGTAGAGGGCGCAAGAGTTCAGCACCTCCAGATCAAGAGCGTTTCCAGAGCAAAGGACAACTAATATTTACCTTTATAGCTTTTTGTATTGCTTTAAACAATCATCTATTAAATGAAAGGAATTCAAAATGGAGAACAATCAGATTCAGAGCACCAGCGAGCTCGCGATAAGACGCGAGAAGCTCGCAAACCTTGTAGCCGCAGGCAAGAATCCTTTTGAGATCACCAAGTATGACGTAACACACTCCGCTCCCGCAGCAATCGCTGAGTACGAGGCGCGTGAGAAT
>JAZLCX010000035.1:0-4464 GCA_045614425.1 Eubacteriales bacterium
ATAACGACCTTAGAGCCTGCGGACTTGAATTCGGGGGAGATTACGGTATCAACCTTGTCGGTGGTTACCGCAAATGAGATGAGAGTCGGGGGAACGTCGAGCTTCTCAAACGAGCCGCTCATAGAGTCCTTACCGCCGATAGCGGCAATACCAAGCTCCATCTGCGCCTTGAATGCGCCGAGAAGTGCTGCGAGAGGCTTGCCCCATCTCTTCGGGTCGCGCATAGGCTTCTCGAAGTATTCCTGGAAGGTGAGATAAACGTCCTTAAATTCAGCACCGGTAGCTATGAGCTTTGAAACCGACTCAACAACCGCGAGGTAAGCACCGTGGTAGGGGCTCTTCTCGGAAAGGTCGGGGTTATAGCCCCATGACATAAAGGATGCGAGGTCGGTATGCTTCTTTTCGACAGAAATCTTATGCACCATTGCCTGAATGGGAGTGCGCTGATACTTACCGCCGAAGGGCATAAGCACAGTGCCCGCACCGATTGTGCTGTCAAAACGCTCGGAAAGACCGCGCTTCGAGGCGGTATTAAGTCCGGATGCAACAGATGTCATTCCGCACTTAAAGCAAGCGGGAAGATTCTTTTTGTAGTCGAGAATTTTGGGCGCCTCTATATCTATATGCTTTTCAGCACCGTTCGAGTTAAGGAACTCGCGGCTGATGTCGACAATAGTCTTGCCGTTCCAGGTCATAGTGAGCCTCGGCTCAGCCTTAACTCTTGCGACAACGGTTGCCTCGAGGTTTTCCTCGTTTGCGAGAGCAAGAAATCTGTCCTTGTTCTCTTTCTCTATAACGCAAGCCATACGCTCCTGAGACTCGCTTATCGCAAGCTCGGTGCCGTCAAGACCGTCATACTTTTTGGGAACTGCGTTGAGGTCTATATCAAGACCGTCTGCAAGCTCGCCTATTGCAACCGAAACACCGCCCGCACCGAAGTCGTTGCAGCGCTTAATCATTCTCGAAACCTCGGGGTTTCTGAAAAGACGCTGAATCTTTCTTTCCTCGGGAGCGTTACCCTTCTGAACCTCAGCGCCGCAGCTTTCAAGAGATTTGAGGGTGTGGGATTTGGAAGAACCGGTTGCACCGCCGCAGCCGTCGCGTCCTGTTCTTCCGCCAAGAAGAACTACAAGGTCGCCGTCCTCGGGAACCTCGCGGCGAACGTTAGCCTCGGGTGCTGCCGCGATAACCGCGCCGACCTCCATGTGCTTTGCCGCATATCCGTCGTGATATATTTCGTCAACTATACCGGTAGCAAGTCCGATCTGGTTTCCGTAAGAGGAATATCCTGCTGCCGCTGTGGTTACTATTTTACGCTGGGGGAGTTTGCCGGCAAGCGTTTCCTCGATAGGCTTCAAGGGGTCAGCCGCACCGGTAAGACGCATAGCACCGTAAACGTAAGCACGTCCCGAAAGCGGGTCGCGTATAGCGCCGCCGATACAGGTAGCCGCGCCGCCGAAGGGCTCGATTTCGGTGGGATGGTTGTGGGTCTCGTTCTTGAAGAGTAAGAGCCAAGGCTCTTTTACTCCGTCAACCTCAACCTCAATCTTAACCGTGCAGGCGTTGATTTCCTCGGATTCGTCAAGCTTGTCGAGCTTGCCGAGCTTCTTTAAGCATTTTGCGGCGATAGTGCCGATGTCCATAAGATTCTGGGGCTTCTTTCTTCCGATAGAATCCCTTGCCGCAAGGTAATCTCTGTATGTCTTCTCAAGCAGCTCGTCCTCGAAATGAACGCTGTCAACCGTCGTCAAGAAGGTTGTATGACGGCAGTGGTCGGACCAGTAGGTATCAATCATTCTGATTTCGGTAATGGTGGGATTTCTTCCCTCGCTCTTGAAATATGCCTGACAGAACTTGACGTCGTCAAGGTCCATAGCAAGTCCCATTTCGGAAAGGAATGTCTTAAGTCCCTCTTCGTCAAGCTCGATAAATCCGTCGAGAGTCTTTACGCTCTTCGGAATCGTGTAGTCGATTTTTACGGTATCTCTTTTTCCGAGAGACGCCTCTCTTGCTTCAACGGGGTTGATTACGTGCTTTTTGATTTTTTCAAGCTCATCTGCCGATATTTTGCCGTAGAGCATATATACCCTCGCGCTTGCAACGGCGGGCTTGTCACCCTGAGATATAAGCTGTATGCACTGCGCCGCGGAATCTGCGCGCTGGTCAAACTGACCGGGAAGATACTCAACTGCAAAAACCTTTGCTCCGTCGTTCTCAACGTCAGAGTAAACGTCGTCTAGCTGGGGCTCGGAGAATACCGTGCCAACGGCATAGTTAAAGAGCTCCTCGGTTATGTTCTCGGCGTCGTAGCGGTTGAGAATTCTTACACGCTGGGCGCTCTTTATTCCGAGAAATGCCGAAATTTCATTTTTTAATGCGCGGGCCTCGTTATCAAGTCCCGGCTTTTTTTCTACGTATATACGGTAAACCATCTTTTGTCCTCACTTTGCTTTCATTGCGCGTGCGCCGATGTCCGAGCGGTAGTACGCTGTTGAAAATTCAACCTTTTTAACCTTTTCGTATGCCGATGCAATTGCCTCGCCGAGAGTAGCCTCGACAGCGGTAACTCCGAGAACCCGTCCGCCCGCAGTAAGAAGCTTTCCGCCGTCGAGCTTTGCGCCCGCAACGTAAACCGAGTCCTTAACCGTGTCGCATATTTTGATCTCTTTTCCGCTCTCGTACTTCTCGGGATAGCCCTTAGACGCCATAATTACGCAGCACGCGTGGCCGTCCTTAAACTTAACGTCACACTCGGAGAGAGTACCGTCGGTGGTTGCGCGCATTACTGTGTAAAGGTCGCTTTCAAGAAGCGGAAGAACTACCTGAGTTTCGGGGTCGCCGAAGCGGCAGTTATATTCTATGACCTTAGGTCCTTTCGGTGTGAGCATAAGACCGAAGTAAAGGCAGCCCTTAAAGGTTCTTCCCTCGGCATTCATTGCCGCAATCGTCGGAAGGAATATTTTTTCCATACACTCGTCGGCAATATCGGGTGTGTAATAGGGGTTCGGAGCTACCGTTCCCATACCGCCCGTGTTAAGTCCCTCGTCGTTATCAAGGGCTCTCTTGTGGTCCATCGAGGACACCATCGGCTTTACACACTTGCCGTCGGTAAACGCAAGCACGGAAACCTCAGGGCCTGTGAGGAACTCCTCTATTACGATTTTGTCGCCGCTTTTTCCGAACTTGCCGTCCTGCATTATCGACTTTACGGCATCGGTCGCCGCGTCGCGTGTTTCGGCGATTATAACACCCTTTCCGAGAGCGAGTCCATCAGCCTTGATAACTGTGGGAATCGTACAGGTCTTTACGTATTCAAGCGCCGCCTCGGCACTGTCGAAGACCTCGTATTCTGCGGTGGGTATTCCGTATTTTTTCATTAGGTTCTTCGAGAAAACCTTACTTCCCTCGATTATCGCGGCATTTGCGCGAGGACCGAAGCAGGAAATTCCTACCGCCTCAAGCGCGTCAACGCATCCGAGCACAAGCGGGTCATCGGGTGCTACAACCGCGTAATCAATCTTATTTTCCGCCGCGAATTCTACTATTTTATCAATATCCTTTGCGCCAATCGGAACGAGAGTGGCGTCCTCAGCCATACCGCCGTTGCCGGGGAGGGCGAAGATTTCGGATATTTCCTTATTTTCCGCGAGCTTTTTAATGATGGCGTGTTCTCTTCCGCCACCGCCTACAACCATTATTTTCATCAGCTATCTCCAAACAGTATTAGTGGTGGAAAAGACGCATTCCGGTAAATGCCATTGCCATGCCGTACTTGTTGCAGGTTTCGATAACCTGGTCGTCACGGATTGATCCGCCGGGCTCTGCTATGTAAGAAACGCCGCTCTTCTTCGCTCTCTCGATATTGTCGCCGAACGGGAAGAATGCGTCAGAGCCGAGTGCTACGCCCGATACCGTGTCAAGATATGCACGTGCTTCCTCTGCCGTCAGGGGCTCGGGACGCTCGGTGAAGTACTTCTGCCAGTTACCCTCAGCACACACATCCTCTTCGTTCTTGTTTATATATCCGTCGATTACGTTATCTCTGTCGGGACGGGAGATTGTGGGAAGGAAGGGGAGGTTAAGCACCTTGTCATACTGACGGAGATGCCAGGTATCAGCCTTGCTGCCTGCAAGACGTGTGCAGTGAATTCTCGACTGCTGACCTGCTCCGACACCGATAGCCTGTCCCCCGTATGCATAGCAAACGGAGTTCGACTGGGTGTATTTAAGGGTTATAAGAGCGATTATGAGGTCGCGCTTTGCATCGCTCGGAATCTCCTTATTTTCGGTAACTACGTTTGCAAGGAGTGCCTCGTTGATTTCAAAATTGTTTCTTCCCTGCTCAAAGGTGATTCCGAAAACGTCCTTATGCTCAACGGGAGCGGGTGTGTATGAGGGGTCTATTTTAACTATATTGTAGTTTCCGTTTCTCTTGCTCTTAAGAATTTCAAGAGCCTCGTCGGT
>JAZLCX010000036.1:0-6868 GCA_045614425.1 Eubacteriales bacterium
GGCAAGCAAAAAAAGAAAAGAGGGGGAATGTGGTACACTCCCGTCAGCGGAATCTGGCAAACGGTATGGCTTGAAAGTCTGCCGAAGGACGCCATTCAATCAATCAGGATAACGCAAAGCATGAGCGAGGCGAAAATAAAAGTTTTCACCTCGGCAAAAAACGTGAAGCTTACCCTTAAAGACAGCGGTGAGGTTTTCACTGCCGACTCGATGGGAAATATCACGGTTGCGCCCGAAAATCCGATTCTTTGGACTCCCGAAGCCCCGTATCTTTATTATTTTACCCTTGAAACCGATACCGACTGCGTTGAGAGCTATTTTGCTCTCAGAGAAATAAGCACAGAGACTGTTAACGGTACTGCCAGACTCACACTCAACGGAAGGCCCTATCTCTTCAACGGCCTGCTCGACCAAGGATATTTCCCCGACGGAATTTTTCTTCCCGCTACGAGCGAGGGCTACGAAAACGACATAAGAGTAGCAAAATCGCTGGGCTTCAACATGCTGAGAAAGCACATCAAAATTGAGCCGCAGATTTTTTACTTCCTTTGTGACAAGCTCGGCATGGTCGTTTTTCAGGATATGGTAAATAACTCCGATTACTCGTTTATTCGCGACACCGCGCTTCCGACAGTCGGATTCAAGCGGCGCAGTGACAAAAAGCTGCACAAGAACCCTCGTTCGCGCGCCGTATTCAAGGACACACTTAAAGAGACGCTTGAGTTACTTTACAATCACCCGTCAATCCTCTGTTACACGATTTTCAACGAGGGCTGGGGACAGTTTAACGCCGATGAGGTCTATAAATTCGCAAAGGCGCTTGACGGCACAAGAATTTTCGACTCGACGTCGGGATGGTTCTGGCAAAATGAAAGCGACGTCCTCTCACACCACGTTTATTTTAAGAAGCTGAGCCTTGACGTTGACGCCGTAAGACCCACCGTCATAAGCGAATTCGGAGGATATTCTTATCGATCTGAGGGACATCTTTTCGGCGATAAAAATTACGGCTACAAGCTCTTCAAAAGCAGCGCGGAGCTTGAGGATGCCATCATTGCTCTCTATGAAAGCGAGGTTCTTCCTCTCGTCAAAAAAGGCGTTTCTGCCTTGGTTTATACACAGCTTTCGGACATAGAGGATGAAACGAACGGTTTTATGACCTATGACCGACGCGTTGTTAAAGTTGACAAAAACAGATTTCTCAAAACTCAAAAAAGGTTATACGAAGCATTGGAGGATAATAAATGAAGCTTCTGATTTGTTCTGATATACACGGCGACCTCGACAGCGCGCAGAGGGTCATAGACGCGTTTAAAAAAGAAAGTGCCGACAAGATTCTTATTCTTGGAGACGTTCTCTATCACGGCCCGAGAAACGACCTGCCGAGCACCTATGCGCCAAAGGCGGTTATAACTCTTCTCAACGCACACAAGGACGTCATTTTATGTGTCCGCGGCAACTGTGATACCGAGGTTGACCAGATGGTTTTGGAATTTCCCATTCTTGCCGATTACGCCTATCTCTCATTAGACGGGCTTTCCGTTTTCGCAACTCACGGCCATCATCACAACACAAAAACTCCTCCACCGCTCAGGTCGGGCGAGATACTTCTTCACGGTCACACGCACGTTTTGAAATGCGAGGAATTCGGCGTCAAAAACCTCTACCTTAATCCCGGCTCCGTTGCCCTTCCGAAAGAAGGAAATCCGCGCACCTATATGGTCTACGAAAACCGCGAATTTACTGTCAAGGATTTTGACGGAAATATAATTTTCAAAAAATCCCTCTAATACTGTCACAAAACCTCCTCGGAGAGTAATATCATTATATAGAGATAGTGATATTGCTCCGAGGAGGTTTTTTTATGAGCATTGCTTACTATAACGGAGTTTTTTCGGATTTTTCCGACATCCGAATTCCCCTTTCCGACAGAAGTGTTTTTTTCGGTGACGGCATATATGACGCCGCCATAGGAATGGACGGAAAAATTTATCTTGAAGAGGAGCATATAAACCGATTTTACAGGAATGCCACGGCGCTTGATATTCAAACCGAGCTTTCAAAATCCGATTTATCGGCGCTTCTTAAAAAGGCAATTTCAAGAAGCGGTTATGAGAAATATTTTCTCTATTTCCAGCTGACACGATACTCGGAATCAAGAGCTCACGCCTATCCCGAGGGCGCAAGCTCAAATCTCTTGATTACGGTAAAGGAGCACACCGTTCCACCGCTTACGGCAACGCTTAAGCTCATAAGCACAGATGACGTCAGATACTCTATGTGCAACGTAAAAACGCTCAATCTCATTCCCAACGTAATCGCCTCCGCAAAAGCAGAGAGAGCCGGATGCGACGAGGCGGTTTTCGTACGCAACGGCATAGTTACCGAGTGCGCTCACTCTAATATTTTTGCGGTTAAGGACGGCATCGTGTATACGCATCCGAACAGCAATTTTATTCTGCCCGGAATAACAAGAGGCAGGATTCTTTTTCTCTGCGAAAAGCTGGATATCCCATACAAAGAGCTTCCCTTTTCCAAGGAAGATTTATCGTCGGCAGACGATATTCTCGTGACGAGCACCACGAAGCTTTGCCTTAGGGCGACGGAGCTTGACGGAAAATGTGTGGGAATGAAAAAAAGCACCGTTTCCGAAAGACTTATTTCCGCCGTCAACGAAGACTTTTATTCCATTTTTTTACAAAAAAATTAAATGTGTTAAAATTTTAGCAATTTTCCCCAAAGGTATTGAAATTTAGTAAGTATAGTGCTATAATATATGAGTAGTAAAATGCGTTTTGCGCGTGCAAAACAAAAGGAGGATAAAAATGCTCAAAAAACTTTCAACTCTACCCTTTAACGGAACCGCAGAGCAGAAAGCTAAGCTTGATGCCTACATTGCCGAAAACAAGCACGACAAAAGTCGTCTTATGGCAGTTATGCAGCACGCTCAGGAAATCTACGGTTACCTCCCTATCGAAGTTCAGCATATGATTGCTGACGGTATGGATGTTCCGCTGGAAAAGGTTTACGGCGTAGCTACGTTCTACGCTCAGTTTGCTCTTACTCCCAAGGGTGAATACCACATTTCCGTTTGTCTCGGTACGGCTTGCTACGTTAAGGGCGCCGGCGACCTCTATGACAAGCTCCAGGAGGTTCTTGGAATTGCCGGAGATGAATGCACAGAGGACAGACGTTTCTCTCTCACTGCATGCCGTTGCATCGGTGCTTGCGGTCTCGCTCCCGTTCTTACCATAAACGAAGAGGTTTACGGCCGTATAACCAAAGATGACGTTGAAGGCATCGTAGCAAAATATCAGTAATAATAAAAGTGTTCGCTTAAATAAAAAACAGGAGGAAAGCATAAATGAAATCTGTTGCGGAACTCAATGCCGCACGCGCTGCCGCTCTTAAGAAGGTTGTTCTTCGTAAAGCCGATGACGTAATCGCGAAGGAAGCAAAGTCCGATTACAAGTACACCGTGCTTGTTTGCGGCGGTACAGGCTGTACTTCTTCTCACAGCCCTGAAATCGTGTCAAAACTTAAGGAAGAAATCAAAAATAACAATATTGAAAAAGACGTTCAGGTTATACTGACCGGATGCTTCGGTCTTTGCGCACTTGGACCTATTATGATCGTATATCCCGAGGGATGCTTCTACTCAATGGTTAACATTGACGAAATCCCCCAGATAGTAAAAGAGCACCTCGTAGAAGGCAACCCCGTACGCAGCCTTCTTTACGATGAAACCGTTAATGCAGACGGTTCTATCAAATCTCTTAACGACACCGACTTCTACAAGAAGCAGATCCGTGTTGCTCTTCGTAACTGCGGTGTTATCGACCCCGAGGACATCGATGAGTACATAGCTGTTGACGGTTATCAGGCTCTTGCAAAGGTTCTCTCCGATATGTCTCCCGACGACGTTATCAAGATTATCTCTGATTCCGGTCTTCGCGGAAGAGGAGGCGGAGGATTCCCCACCGGTCGTAAGTGGGCACTTTGCGCTCCCAACAAAGCTCCTCAGAAGTACGTTGTATGTAACGCCGACGAGGGCGACCCCGGAGCATTCATGGACCGTTCTGTTCTTGAGGGTGACCCCCACTGTCTTATCGAGGCAATGGCAATCGCAGGTTATGCAATCGGCGCAACTCAGGGTTACGTTTACGTAAGAGCTGAGTACCCCATTGCAGTTAACAGACTTGCAAAGGCTATCGAAGATGCAAGAAGTGCAGGAATCCTCGGAAAGAATATTTTCGGTCTCGGATTTGACTTCGATATGGATATCAGACTTGGCGCGGGCGCATTCGTTTGCGGTGAGGAAACAGCTCTTATGACCTCTATCGAGGGTAACAGAGGTGAGCCTCGTCCCCGTCCTCCGTATCCTGCAGTTAAGGGTCTTTTCGGTTGCCCCACTGTTGAAAACAACGTTGAAACCTTTGCTAACGTTCCTCAGATTATCCTTCGCGGCGCTGAGTGGTTCGCTTCCATGGGTACTGAAAAGTCCAAGGGAACAAAGGTATTCGCTCTCGGTGGAAAAATCAAGCACACCGGTCTTGTTGAAATCCCCATGGGCACAACTCTTGACGAGATCATCAACGAAATCGGCGGCGGAATCCCCGGCGGCAAGAAGTTCAAGGCGGCTCAGACCGGCGGTCCTTCCGGCGGTTGTATCCCCGCAAGCCTTATCAATACCTCGGTTGACTATGACAACCTTCTCTCCATCGGTTGTATGATGGGTTCGGGCGGTCTTATCGTTATGGACGAGGACACCTGTATGGTTGATATGGCGAAGTTCTTCCTTGAATTTACGGTTGAGGAGTCCTGCGGTAAGTGTACTCCCTGCCGCGTAGGTACAAGAAGACTTCTTGAAATACTCGATAAAATCACCGCGGGCAAGGGCACTCTTGAAGATATAGACAAGCTCGAGTCTCTCTGCTACTACATCAAGCAGAACTCTCTTTGCGGTCTTGGTCAGACAGCTCCCAACCCCGTTCTCTCCACACTTAACTTCTTCCGCGATGAGTATATCGCTCACGTTGTTGATAAGAAGTGCCCGGCAGGCGTTTGTAAGGATCTCCTTTCCTTCGCTATCGATAAGGATAAGTGTATCGGCTGCGGCAAGTGCGCTAAGAACTGCCCTGTTGATGCTATCATAAAGACAGATTACGTGGCACCCGGTCACAAGCTTCCCTCCTACACTATCGATACCGCAAAATGTATCAAGTGCGGTGCATGTATTGCAGGATGCAAATTCGGTGCTATTTCCAAGAAGTAATGAAAGGAGTACGCTAAGATGGAAATGTTAAATGTTAAAGTTAACGGTATTGCTGTAAGCGTACCCAAGGGCGCTACCATTCTCGAAGCAGCCCGCAAGGCAGGCGTGGAAATCCCCACTCTCTGCTTTATGAAGGAGAAAAATGAAATAGGCGCTTGCCGTATTTGTATTGTTGAGGCTACCGGCGCTCGCGGTCTTGTTACCGCCTGCGTTTACCCCGTTACCGAGGGCATGGAAATCCAGACAAATACCGCAAAGGTAAGAGAGGCTCGCAAGACCACTCTTGAGCTTATCCTCTCCACTCACGACAAGAGCTGTCTCTCTTGCTCCCGTTCCACGAACTGCGAGCTTCAGAAGCTCTGCCTTGAGTACGGCGTTGATGCAAACGCTTTCGGCGGATTCAAGCCCACCTACGAGCTTGATTACTCCGCTCCTCATCTCGTAAGAGATAATAACAAATGTATCCTTTGCAGAAGATGTGTTGCCGTTTGTAACGAGCAGTACGTTTCTGTTATCGGTGCAAATAACCGCGGTATCGACACCTGCATCGGCCAGGCATTCGATATGAAGCTTGATGATACTCCCTGTATCTCCTGCGGTCAGTGTACTGCAGTATGTCCTACCGGTGCTCTTGTAGAGCGCGACGATACCGACAAGGTATGGGCTGCTCTTTCCGATCCCACAAAGCACGTAGTTGTTCAGACCGCTCCCTCCATCAGAGCAACCCTCGGCGAATGCTTCGATATGCCTATCGGAACTAACGTTGAAGGCAAGATGGTTGCAGCTCTTCGCAGACTTGGCTTTGAGAAGATTTTCGACACAAATACCGCAGCAGACTTCACCATCGTTGAAGAAGCAACCGAGCTTCTTGAGAGAGTTACCAAGGGCGGCAAGCTTCCTATGATAACCTCCTGCTCTCCCGGATGGGTTAAGTTCTGCGAGCTCTACTACCCCGATTATCTTGCACACCTTTCATCCTGCAAGTCTCCTCAGCAGATGGGCGGCGCTCTTATCAAGACCTACTGGGCTGATAAGATGGGATATGACCCCAAGGATATATTCGTAGTTTCTATCATGCCTTGTACTGCTAAGAAGTTCGAGGTTGGAAGAGAGGATATGTCCGCAGCCGGCGACGGTATTGCAGACGTTGACGTTGCTCTTACTACCCGTGAGCTTGCAAAAATGATAGCACGCGCAGGCATTAAGTTCACCGCTCTTCCCGATGAAGAATTTGACAATCCTCTCGGTGTTGATACCGGTGCTGCTGTTATCTTCGGTGCAACCGGCGGCGTTATGGAAGCTGCTCTCAGAACTGCAAACGACGTTCTTACCGGCAAGGATAACAAGGAGCTTGTATTCTCCGAGGTTCGCGGAACCGAAGGTCTCAAGGAAGCTACCTACAATATCGCAGGTATGGATATAAAGGTTGCAGTTGCTTCAGGCGCTGCAAATGCTAAGAAGGTTATGGACAAGATTGCAAGCGGCGAGGCAGATTGGACCTTCGTTGAGATTATGGGATGCCCCGGTGGCTGTGTAAACGGCGGCGGTCAGCCCATTCAGCCTCAATACGTACGCGACACCGTTGACCTCAAG
>JAZLCX010000037.1:0-2188 GCA_045614425.1 Eubacteriales bacterium
TTCTCCTTTTATGTTAATTTATTTATTCATTATTTTATCGCTGAGTTTAAGAATCTCTGCGCCATACTTTTTCTTACGGGAATTCAGAATCCCCTTATACATAGGATAGGTCAAAAGAGCCATTCCAAGTCCAATAGTGCCGATTACGATGCCGGGGATCATCGCGCTTGCGATGCCGAGTGTAGCACCGATATCGGTCATAACAAGGCTCATGCCGGCTCCCATAACGACTGCGCTGATGCTTCCGAATACATAAGCGAAGACATTTGCAGGACGCTTTACCTTCGCATCAAGCTCACGGAGCGCATCAAGCTCGGTGGATTCTTTTTCCATATACTGTGTACGGATCTTCTGCGCCATAAACTGCTGATCGTTCTTATTCATAATTCATTACCTCTTTTTTAGTTTGTTGATTGTTTACGAGTATATTATACTGTGCCGATGTTTTTGATTTCTTTGTAAAATGTTTGCGTTTTGTTAATCCTGAATTTCTTTATTGTTTTATCAATTTATCTTCTTCGGTTACTTCACGAAGCACTCTGCAAGGGTTGCCGACAGCAATTACATTTTCGGGAATATCCTTTGTTACAACAGAGCCTGCACCGATAATCGCATTCTTGCCGATTGTAACACCGGGGAGAACGGTTACGTTCGCTCCGAGCCATACGTTTTCGCCAATCGTAATAGGCTTGTCGTTGAATAAGCCCTTCAAGCGTTCCTCACCGTCAAGAGCGTGATTGGTGCAAATGAGCTTGCATCCGGGGCCTATCAACGCACAATGACCGATTTCGATAATATTGGAGTCAAGGAATGTGCAACCGTAATTGATCATCGACATTCCCTTAAAGTGAATATTTTTTCCGAACACACACTCAAATCCTCCCTCGATAAATACGTAAGGGTTATATCCCGAAACAAGCTCCTTGATGATTTCGGTTCGTCTTGGATCGGAGGGCTTTGTGTGGTTAAATTCAAAGCAAAGATCCTTTACGTTGCTTTGAAACGCACGTACATCCTCTGCACGTCTGTCAAATGCTTCGCCTGACAAGGCTTTTTCAAGTTCTGTCATTGTATATCTCTCCTGTTTCGTTTAATTTTTCATGATTTCATCGGATAACCGTAAAATTTCGGGTGTCAGCTCTGCCTTGGTTTTGCGTGCAATACGACGGTATATCGGATAGGCAGGGATCATCAAGAGCGTACCGCATATCATAAGGATTGCCGTGAGCCACGCCGCACCTGCGAACACATCAAGGAAGAAGCACATTCCGATACCGAACACAAGCGCACCGATAATGCCAAAGCAAAGGCTTTCGATCATTCCTGCTATCTGCACACGGTAGTCAAGCCGTTTCAGCTTTTCGAGCTTGCTTTCCTCATGGGGCATATATTTTCTTCTGATGCTTTCGACTTCCTTGTTTCTCGCAGCCGAATAATTGTAGGTGAAAGATTTGTTTTCCATAATACTCCTGTTCTTTCGTTTCATTGTGTCTATATTTTACGATATCGATTTTTGAGTTTTGTTTGGGAAATGTTGCTGAAATGTTATAAAAACGAGCTTTTACAGCATCGGCGCAAATATTCTGACCACCGAGCGAATGAAGCGCGTAATAAGTCCTGTTTTCAGCATATCGGGTGTTACCTCTATGGATTTCGCCATCGTTGCCTCAATATCCGTTTTCAAATCTCTTATGGAGTCGCACTTATACATCCATACGCCGTTTTCAAAGTGATGAACAAGGCTGCGATAGTCAAGGTTGATCGTGCCGATCATAGCGTACTCGTCATCCGCAATATAACTCTTTGCGTGAATGAAGCCGGGCTTGTATTCATAAATCTTCACTCCCGATTTCATAAGACGGTGGTAGAAGCTTCTCGTCATACCGAAAACGATTCTTTTATCGGGAATGTGCGGAACGATGATGCGCACATCCACACCGCGCAAGGCGGCGTTTTCGATACTTTGGCACAACTCATTATCTATAATAAGGTAAGGCGTGGTCATATACATATATTTCGTTGCACTTGCAAGCATATTTTGAATCACGCTCTTTCCGACTCTGCGCTCGTATAGCGGATGGGGGCCGTCACCGAACGGGATTACATATCCGTCAGCGCGTATCTCATCTTGGGTTGGATAAAGCTCGCATTTCGTTTCGGGAAGCTTTTTCGTATTTATGCCGTAGTC
>JAZLCX010000038.1:0-25095 GCA_045614425.1 Eubacteriales bacterium
CGAAAACCCAAATAAGATACGGCGCAAGGACCTCTTTTCAGCCCTAAAGCCCTACGTCTCCGAGGAGAGAGGCCGCGCAATAGACACAATGATGTCGATAACCGATATACTTGATATGATGAGGAATAAGTAATATGTACACGAGAGCTTACTTCCCCGATGAAGAAAAAATCAAGGTTCCCGAAAACTACGTAGGAAACGCCTTTGGCGAAGAGCGTACGGAAGGCGAAAAAGACGGCACGGGTGAGTGCAAAGCCGAAGAAATGCCGAGCGGTGAAGCGGTTCAGACAATGAGACGCACCGACGGTGCTTTCGGCAGTATATTCAAAGGACGGACACTCGGAAGCCTTTTCGGCGGATTTGACATATTCAAGGGTGCTTTTTCTAATATAGGCACGGAAGAAATTCTAATTATCGGCATCGCCCTCTTTCTCCTGCTTTCAGAGGGTGGAGACAAGGAATGCGCTCTTATGCTTTTCTTTCTTCTCTTTATTAGATGACTCATACATAGATTCGGGAAAATTCCACACCTTTCGGAATATGCGCCCCCCAAAAAACTAAAAAGAGGAACTGCGTTTTCAGAGTTCCTCTTTATTTTTTATCGGTTTTTAAAAAGAATACTTCGAATCAGAACATTGAGTACTGATTAGTCTCCGAAAGTCCGTCAAGAACGTGGTTTCGGCGCAGAAGGTCGATGACCGCCTTGGATATTCCCGTGCGCTCTCTTAAATCCTCAACGGTGTAAATTTCGTACTTGTTTCTTGCCTCGATTATTCTCTCAGCCGCCTTGTCGCCAAGTCCTGCAAGAGAGTTGAACGGCATTCTTATTTTTCCGTCCTCCGGCAAGAAAGCCGTAGCATCGGATTTCTTGAGGTCAACGTTAAGGAATTTGACACCCCTTGCCATTGCCTCGCGCACGAGGTAGAGTGTCTGGCAGGTTTCATTCTCCTTTGCCGACGCCTCCATTCCCTTTGCCTCGATTTCCTTAATCGCGGCATTTACACCTGCATAGCCGCCGCCGACAATTTCTGCATCGAAGCCGCCGGGAGCAACCGTTAAGAATGCGGCATAAAACTCCATCGGATAGTAAATCTTATACCAGCCGAGACGTATTGCCGACATATCGTATGCAGCCGCGTGCGCCTTCGGGAACATGTACTTGATTTTCTTACACGAGCCGATGTACCATTCGGGCACTCCGTGCTCGAGCATCGCCGCTTCGTATTCGGGCTTAAGACCTCTTCCCTTTCTTACGTCCTCCATTATCTTGAAGGCCATGGAGTTGTCAAGGCCCTTTTGGATGAGGTAGAGCATAATTCCGTCACGCGTTCCCACAACCTCGGAAATTGTACAAATTCCCTCTTTTATAAGGTCCTGCGCGTTTCCGAGCCATACGTCCGTACCGTGTGTAAGTCCGGATATCTGAAGAAGGTCTGCAAAATTTTTCGGCTTTGCATCGAGAAGAACCTGCTGAATAAAGCGAGTTCCCATCTCGGGTATTCCGTACGTGCCGAGAAGACATCCGCCAATCTGCTGAGGTGTAATTTTAAGGGGAGCTGTCGATTCAAACAGCTCGTACACCGAGCGGTCGTTCATCTTGACGTCGAGAACGCTCGTGTTGGTGTAGCGCTCAAGCATTTTATACTTGGTCGGAATATCGTGTCCAAGCTCGTCGAGCTTAAGTATCGTATCGTGCAGATACGAGAACTGGAAGTGGGTGGTTATAATGTCGGAGTTCGGGTCATCGGCGGGGTGCTGCACCGGTGTGAAATCATATATTTCATATTCCGTGGGCACAACTATTATACCGCCGGGGTGCTGACCCGTCGTTTTCTTTATTCCGACGAGCTTTGTAACCATATGTCCAAGCTCCGCCTTGGGTATCTTTATCTTGCGCTCCTCGAGGTATTTATTTATATAACCCCACGCGGTTTTTCCGGCAAGAGTACCGATTGTACCCGCTCTGAAAACGTGGCCCTGACCGAAGAGCTCCTCGGTGTATTTATGCACACGCCCCTGCACGTCGCCCGAAAAGTTAAGGTCTATATCCGGGGACTTGTCACCGTAGAAGCCGAGGAAGGTTTCAAAGGGGATATCCTGTCCGTCCTGATACATCATCTCTCCGCACACGGGACAGGTCTTGTCGGGAAGGTCGAATCCCGAGCCGACAGAGCCGTCTGTTATAAACTCACTGTGTCTGCACTTAAGACATCTGTAATGCGGCGGAAGCGGGTTTACCTCGGATATACCCGAAAGGGTAGCTACGAGCGAAGAGCCGACCGAGCCTCTTGAGCCTACAAGGTAACCGAGGCTCTCGGAATACGCAACAAGCTTTACCGCAATCATATAGAGAACCGCAAAGCCGTTCTTTATTATCGAGCCGAGCTCCCTCTCAAGACGGTCGGCTACAAGCTTCGGCACGTCATCGCCGTACCATTCCCTTGCGCGTTTCCAGCAGGATTCGGTAAGCTCCTCGTTTGCTCCGGGGATTGTCGGCTGATACGTACCCTTGGGAATCGGACGGATTTTCTCGCACATATCGGCAATTTTATTCGGGTTTTCTATTACAACCTCGTATGCGATATCCTCTCCGAGATATGAGAACTCCTCGAGCATCTCATCGGTGGTTCTTAGGTATATCGGCATTTCCTTGTCGGCGTCCTTGAACTTCATACCCGCGAGCAGAATGCGGCGGTATATTTCGTCCTCTTTATTTAAAAAGTGGGCGTCGCAGGTGGCGCAAACCGGCTTTCCGAGCTTCCGTCCTATGTCGTATATACGGCGGTTTATGTCCTCTAGAGCCTCTTTGCTTGCGACACGCCCCTCGTCTATGAGGAAGAGGTTGTTCGCCAGAGGCTGAATTTCAAGGTAATCGTAAAAGGATGCTATTTCCTCTATCTCCTGCGCGCTTTTGCCGTCAAGGATAGCCTTGTAAAGCTCGCCCGACTCACACGCAGAGCCGATTATAAGACCGTCTCTGTACTGCTCTATGACCGATTTCGGCATTCTCGGGAATCGCTTGTAATAATCAAGATAGCTAAAAGAGATAAGCTTATAAAGATTCTTGAGTCCCGCCTTGTTTTTAGCGAAAATAACCATGTGATTGGGTCTTAATTTGAGCGGGTCAACGTCCTCGCCCATCGCCTCGACCATTCTGTCAAAGTTATCTATGCCCTCGCTGACAAGACGCTCGAGCATTATGACGAAGATGCGGGCAAGCACCTCGGCATCGTCATCGGCTCTGTGATGGTGGAAATCGCCTATCTTATAATGCTTTACAATAGTATCGAGCTTGTGGTTTTTAAGCTCGGGGTTTACGTATTTGGAAAGACCGACGGTGTCTATAAAGGAGTTTTCAAAGGGTATAGAATGTCTTTCCGCAGCCGTGCGGATAAAGCCTATATCAAAGCTTGCATTATGCGCGGCAAGCATGCATCCGCCCGCAAACTCAAGGAATTTTTCCACCGCTTCCTTTTCCTTCGGCGCGCCCTTTACCATATCGTCGGTTATAGAGGTAAGAGCGGTTATCTCCTCGGGAATATGAACCTCGGGGTCGACAAAAATATCAAATCGGTCTATTATCTCGCCGCCCCTGATTTTGACAGCGCCTATTTCTATGATTTTACAGGTGCGGTTTGAAAGTCCGGTGGTTTCTATATCGAACGCCACCATCTCGCCGTCGAATGCGGGATAGTTCGAGCCGAAAATACATCTTGCGGTATCGTTTACGTAATACGCTTCTATACCGTAGAGAATTTTCAAATCCTCATTTCCCGACTTTTCCAGCTCAAGCATAATTTCGGGAAACGCCTGCACGTTTCCGTGGTCGGTGACGGCAATGGCGCGGTGTCCCCAACGTGTCGCGGTTTTTATCAGCTCCGCGGGGGTAATTATCGCATCCATCTGCGACATATTGGTATGTAAGTGAAGCTCGACTCTCTTTTCCTCAGCGGTGTCGGCACGTTCAACAGTTCCGATTTTTTTGATACCGCGTAATGATATAAAGGGCTCGTCGTCAAACTTGTCGCGCATAACTCTGCCGTATACGGCAAGAGGTGCGCCCGGCTTAATCGATTTGTACCAGTCGAATTCTTCCTTTGTAACGCGCTTCTTAATATAAGCCGCGGATGCACCGTCGGATATGCCGACAGTTACCGAGACCTTGTCACCCTCACGCGTTTCCTTATCGGTTTTTTCAAACACCGTACCGAAAAATACGGCATTTGCCTTTACACCCTCTATACTTGCGAGGGGTGTCGGCTCGGAAATCTCGAACTCTTCTCCGTATATATGCTCGCTCTTCGAAAAGTCGTACGTGACAGCTCCCATACGGTAACGGCATTCGCCGAGCTTGTCATAATTTCCCGTCATTTCCGAGACACCGGCTCTTTTGTCAAAGCCGTAGTGCGGGTCCTCAGCGCGCAAACGCTCCTCGCGCTCTCTTATTGCATTCTCACGGTCGCGCGCAAAGGATTCCCTTGCCTCGCGCTCGGCTGCCTCGAGAAGCTTCTCGCGCCTTTTCGCCCACTCCGCCTCGTATTCTGCGGCATTTGCGCCCGAGATGATTTTAAACGCCCTTACGACGTTATATCTTGAGCGCAGTATGTTGGAAAGTATATTTTCGGTGTTTGCGTCCTTTACAAATCCCACCCCGTGCTCCGAAAACGGCAGACGCACCGTAACACAGTTTCCGTCGTCCTCATAGGAAGCGCTGGTGAAAAATCCGTTGGTCACCGCTCCGCAAAGCGCCGCCTCGGTAGTTATTTCACTCATTCTTGACGCGTTATATTCTTCGCTTGGGAAATGAGGAAGTATCTTAAAGCTCTCAGCTCCGTAAAGCTCGCGGCATTCGTCCTCTATTTCATATATAATTTCGGCATCCTCATGGCTGTCGAAAGAAAGCTCTACCTCAAAGCGCATAGGCTCTTTCGTATATCTGAAGCGCGCTCCGTGTGCGCGATTAAGAAGTGCCGCCTTTTCCTCCGACGGCTTATACCGTCCAAAGACGTCAAAAAATTTCTTCTCAGCCGACATTACTTTTCTTCCCTCATCAATTTTATCTCACGGATAAGCTCGTCCACAAGCTTGTCCTCTTTTATTTTTCTCACTGTTACGCCCTTTTTGAAGAGCAGTCCCTCACCGACGCCGCCGGCTATTCCTATATCCGCTTCGCGAGCCTCGCCCGGACCGTTTACGGCGCACCCCATAAGCGCAACCTTTATATTCATGTCCGAAAGTCCCTCTTTTTTTAGTCTCTCTTCAAAGTCCGAGAGCATATCTATAAGAGAGATTTTTGTTCTTCCGCAGGTGGGACAGGAAACTATGTCCATTCCCGCCTTTTCGGTAAGCATAAGTGCCGAGAGTATCTCCCGTGCCGCAGCAATTTCCTCGGTAGGATTATCCGTAAGCGACACCCTCACGGTGTCTCCGATTCCCTCGGAGAGAAGAGCTCCTATTCCGACAGAGCTTTTCACCACCGCGCGCGTACGTGCGCCTGCCTCGGTGACACCGAGATGTATAGGGTAATCGCAGCTCTCGGCCAGGAGTCGGTTTGCCTTTATCATGGTGGGCACGTTTGACGCCTTAACCGATATTACGGTGTTATAAAAATCAAGCTCCTCGAGAATTTTCGCGTGCAAAAGCGCGCTCTCAACGAGCGCCTCTGCCGTCGGGCCGCCGTGCTTTTCTATTATGCTCTTTTCAACCGAGCCCGAATTCACACCGATACGGATAGGCAGTCCTTTTTTAAGGCATGCCGAAACCACCGCTTCGGTATTTTTTCTGTCCCCTATATTTCCGTGGTTTATTCTTATTTTATCGACTCCCGCCTCAATTGCCGCGAGAGCTATTCTGTAATCGAAGTGAATGTCGGCAACGATGGGTATAGAAATTCCTCTATCCTTGAGATAGCCTATTGTTTTTGCCGCCTCGGTGTCGGTGAGGGCAAGACGGACTATGTCGCAGCCCGCCGATTCAAGCTCCCTCACCTGACGGTAGGTGGACTCTATGTCGTGTGTGTCGGTATTTGTCATGGACTGTACGGTTATAGGATAATTTCCGCCTATACCGACCGAGCCTACTTTTATTTCTCTTGTCTTTCTTCTTGATAAGCTGTAGTCCATAATCTTCTCCGTCCTAAGTTAAATTATAATCTGAATAACGTCCTTTACAAGTATCACGAGGGAGAGGAGCATAAGAGCCGAAAATCCCACGGTATTTATAATTCCCTCCACACGCTTCGGCATCTTTTTGCGAGTAACCATTTCGACGAGTATCGTTATAAGCCGTCCGCCGTCAAGCGCGGGTATCGGCAAAAGGTTCATAAATCCGAGGTTTATGCTTATAAGTCCCGCGATATGAAGAAGCGACGCAACTCCGCTCTTTGCGGCATCGCCGATAGCCGAAGAGATTCCAACGGGGCCCGAGACCGCCTCGAAGCTGTATCTGCCGGTTACGAGGTCATATAACGACTCCCAGCACATTCTGACGGTCAGAAATGACTTGCGCATCGCGTGGGACATAAGGCTTCCGAAATCCTTTTCAACTCTGTAAACCTTGAAATCCATCGTGCCGAAGCTCTGCCCCGAGTCACTCATACCGGGGAATACGACGTCCTCTATCACCTCGCGCTTGCCGTCGCGTATTACGGTTATATCAAGAGGTCTTGTGCCGCGGCGCATTATCTCATAGGAAAGCTCGTCAAGTATCTTAACGCGCTTGCCGTCAACCTCGACGATAACGTCGCCCGCCATAAGTCCCGAGTCCTCCGAGGAAATCTCAAATCCGGTTTCGCTCTTGTCGTAAAACTCGGCAACGGTAGTGCCGCCGATCGGAATCATTCCCGTGAGTATGGTCATAATTATAAATCCGGCGATAATGTTTACCGTAGCGCCCGCCGCGGTTATTATAAATCTCTGCCACGCGGGCTTTTTGTCAAAGGCATCAGGCTCATCGCTCTCGTCATCCTCGCCCGCCATTGCAACGTAGCCGCCGAGCGGCAGCATCGAAATTGCATAGCGTATACCCGTCTTTTTAGAATCGTACCAGGCAAGCTTCGGGCCCATACCTATTGAAAACTCATTAATCTTAACCTTGAAAATTCTTGCGAAAATGTAATGGCCGAATTCGTGTATAAAAATCAATAATCCAAATATCAGAACGGCCAGAACAACAGTCCAAAGAGTGCTCAAATTTTAATCTCCTTAATAATCTTATCGGCAACGCAGCGCGCCTCTCTGTCGGCGGCTATTATACCGTCAAGCTCGGTTACGGCATAAGCGCCCGAAAGCGCGCCGACCGTACGCTCGACCGCCTCGTAAATTCCGAGGAAGGAAAGCTTCCCCGAAAGGAAGGCTGCTACCGCGACCTCATCCGCAGCGTTGAGAACAGCCGGCATAGCGCCGCCCATTTTCATACACTCCTTCGCGAGCGAAAGAAGCGGAAATGCCTCGTAATCGGGACGGGCAAAGGTCATTTTTCCGAGTGCGAACAAATCAAGCTCATCCGCCACCGGTGCTAAGCGGTCGGGATAGTCCACCGCGTAACCGACACACATTCGCATATCGGGAACTGAAAATTCTCCGATGACGGTATTATCAATATATTCCACCGCCGAATGTAATATACTTTCTCTGTGAATTACAACCTCAACATTTTCGGCAGGTACGCCGAAAAGATGCGCCGCCTCTATTACCTCAAAGCCCTTATTCATAAGGGTTGCCGAATCCACCGTTATCTTTTTGCCCATCTTCCAGGTGGGATGGTTCAGAGTGTCCTCTACTGTAACACCGGCAAGCTCGGATATACTCTTGCCGTAAAACGGACCGCCCGAGGCTGTAAGAATTATTCTTTTTATTTCCTCTTTTTTCCCCGCCTTTAACGTCTGAAAAATAGCAGAATGCTCGCTGTCAACCGGTAATATTTCGACACCGCGCTCCCGCGCCCTCGACATTACGATATCACCCGCAATAACTAGGGACTCCTTGTTTGCAAGGGCAAGTCTTTTTCCGGTGTCTATTACCTTAAGCGTGGGAAGAAGTCCCGCCTCGCCTATTATCGAATTTACGACGACCTCTGCCGAGGATTCTTCTATGCCGAAAAGAACGCCGCCGTTTCCCGAAAGAACCGTGATATCCGTATCGGCAAGTCTTGCCTTAAGGTCGCGCGCCGCGCTCTCGTCTGCCATAGCAACCCACCTCGGCAAAAATTCCCGCGCAAGATTTTCCATTGCCGATGTGTCGCGGTTTGCCGACATGAAGTCGACCTTATAGCCGCGTTTTTTTGCAACGTCAGCGGCCTGTGTGCCGACCGAGCCGGTAGCACCGAGTATTGCTATCGTCTTACTCATAAAAATCTCCAATCATAAAGAGATAATTTCAAATATTGTTAAAAAAGAGCCGCTCAGTCAAGTGAGATAGCCCTTTTTTAGCTGTATTTTATTGGGATTATACAAACGGCGGGAATACGAGTGATACCGCCATAAGAATTGCCGCGATTGAAATGACCGAATCGAATCTGTCCATAACGCCGCCGTGGCCGGGGAAAATATTTCCGTAATCCTTAACCCCATGCTCACGCTTTATAAGCGAGGCGATAAGGTCGCCGACCTGCGACACTGCGGAAAGCACGAAGCCAAGAACGGCAAGAACGATATAATTCGGTGTAAGGCTTGTCGTAAGGCTCACGATATATCCGTAAAGCACCATAAGCGCGCTAGC
The DNA here is from genome assembly GCA_045614425.1 of Eubacteriales bacterium. GTDB lineage: Bacteria > Bacillota > Clostridia > Oscillospirales > CAG-272 > UBA1740. Next base: position 8,718 of record JAZLCX010000038.1, read on the forward strand.
CGAAACTACACCGCCGATCGAGCCCTCAACGGTTTTCTTCGGGCTTATTTCAACAATAAGCTTATGACGTCCGAAAAGGCGGCCCGTAAAGTAAGCAAAGGTATCGCTGCCCCATGCGGCAACCAGCATTATAACGAGATTCCAAAGTCCCACGCCTAAATTTGCGTAGCGGAGAAAGCTTATAGCCGTAAAGGAAAAAATTATATATGCCGACGTGCTGAATGCCTCGGAAACCGAAGAAAACTTAAGCGCGCCCCTCATAAACACCGCAACGAAAAAGGTGTATATGAGATATACGAAAAGCGCCGCCGCTCCGAAAAGGAGAAATACGTAGCTATATTTTGCCGCGAGCCAAAATGCCGAAATCGGAAGCGCCAAGGCTATCGCGTAGGCGGGAAGCGCAAGAAACAGATTCTTGTCGATTCCTATTACCCTGAACATTTCGTAAAGAGCGACAAACGACAGTATGCCCACAGCTATCGCGAATATGAGATACTTCGAAAATATAAGCAGCGGGATACCGACTACCGCCATCCCCATTGCCGTTAAAATTCTTACTTTCATTTTTCTTCCTTATCAAGTCCGCCGAATCTGCGTTTTCTTGAGAAAAACTCCTCAACGGCTTCCATAATTTCTTTTTCACCAAAATCGGGCCAAAGGGTTTTTAAAAATACGTATTCCGAATACGCGCTCTGCCAGAGCAAAAAGTTAGATATTCTGCGGTCTCCGCCCGTTCTTATTACAAGGTCGGGGTCGGGTGTATCAGCTGTGTACATATAGCTTGAAAGCGTTGCCTCGTCAAGCACGGTTTTTCCGTCCTTGATTGCCTCGTTAGCAGCATGAACTATCTCATCGCGTCCGCCGTAGTTTAAGGCAATGCTGCAGACGAAGGGCTTATCCTTCGCCATATTTTCTGCCTCAAGGCACTTGTTTCTGACTTCCTCGGAAAGCACCGAAAGGTCGCCGATAAATTTAACCGAGAAGTTTTTGTCGCTCTCTATTTTCTTGATAACCACCTCGTCAACGTACTTGTAAACGAGCTTCATTATCGTATCGACCTCTTCCTTCGGTCTCTTCCAGTTTTCAGTAGAAAAGGCGTAAAGAGTGACGTAGTGAATGCCAAGCTCTCTGAATTTTTCAAGAGCGGGCTGTATTCTTTTAGCGCCTTCTATATGTCCGGCGCTTCTCGGCAGTCCGCGGCGCTTAGCCCATCTTCCGTTGCCGTCGGTAATTATGGCAACCGAATTAAGCCTGCCGTCGTTGACAAATTCCTTCTTTTTCTTTTTGAAAAACATAGTCAAACCTTAAATTTCCATTATTTCTTTGGTCTTGGAAGCTGTTACCGCATCGATTTCCTTAACGAACTTATCGGTGAGGTCCTGAATAATCTTATCCGACTGCTTTGCCTCATCCTCGGTCATCTCGGAATCCTTCTTCATCGCCTTTACCTTATCGTTTGCGTCGCGGCGGATATTGCGGATCGCAACCTTAGCATCCTCGCCGAGCTTGGAAATCTGCTTTGAAAGCTCGCGGCGGCGCTCCTCTGTCATAGGGGGGAAGGTAAGACGGATGCAAGAGCCGTCGTTCTGAGGGTTGATTCCGAGGTCTGAGGTAAGGATCGCCTTCTCGATTCCCTTCATCGCCGACTTGTCCCAAGCGGTGATGGTAAGAGTTCTTGCGTCGGTAACCTTTATCTCGGCAATCGAAGCAATCGCTGTGGGAGAGCCGTAGTAATCAACCTCTATTTTCTTAAGTACGTCGGGAGTAGCTCTTCCCGCTCTTATTGTGGAAAGGTTTTCTTTATAAGCCGAAAGGCTTTTGTTCATTTTCGCTTCAAATTCTTTAGTGTCAAGTTTCATAGTATTTTCTCCTTTATAATTTACTCGGCAAGAACAACGGTTCCGACTGTCTTACCGGAAAGCGCTTTTGTTATATCCTCGGGATTTTTGAGTCCGAAAACGTGTATAGGCATACCGTTCGACATACAGAATGCCGTCGCGGTTGCGTCAATCGCCTTAAGGTTCATCGCGAGAACCTCGGACGCCTTTACGCACTCAAGCTTTTTCGCATCGGGATTTTTTCTCGGGTCATCGGTGTATATGTAATCAATATTCTTCGCCATATACATAGCGTCGGCGGATATTTCAGCCGCCTTGACCGCTCCGGCAGTATCGGTGGAAAGGAAGGGGATACCGAGTCCGCAGCCGAAAACGACCACCTTTCCCTCTTCGAGATACTTTTTTGCGACGTCGGAGGAATAGTCCTCGGCAAGAGGGGACATGGGAACTGAGGACATAACCACAGCATCAGCTCCGGCTCTTATAAGAGCATCCTTTATGTATATCGAGTTTATAACCGTTGCGAGCATTCCCATTCTGTCGGCTGCAACGCGGTCCATATCACTGCCCTGTCTGCCGCGCCAGATGTTTCCCGCGCCGACCACAATAGCAATTTCAAGTCCCGTATCGCTTGCAGCTTTAATTGCTGCGGCGACCTTGTCAACAAAATCGGCATCGTAGACTCCGCCCGAGCCGTTTGCGAGCGCCTCGCCCGAAAGCTTTAATAAAACACGCTTCATAATAATCTCCATTCTGCCGCCAAAGAGGCGACCGCAAAAATTCGAGGTGTGGACACACAAAGCTCCCCTCACGCCGGTTGCATTCAGCCGCCAAGGCGACAGTACAAATGATAGACGTGAAGCGCCATACTTCGTCCCTATCGGTATTGCTACTATATATTTTACCTTATATTAGAGATTTTGTAAACACCTTTTTTAAAAAAATATAAAAAAAGCGGAGCTGCGCTTCCCTCTCGGATTTAATACGCAAATCTCCGCTTTTATTTTTTTCGGCTAAACCGATTATTTCTTGAGAGCCAAAGCAGCCTTTGCCTTAGCTACGATGTTCTCCTTGGTGAGACCGTACTCTGTAAGAAGCTCCGGAACCTTACCGGATTTTCCGTATCTGTCCTCAACACCTACGCGAAGAACCGGAACGGGCGCTGCCTCAGAGACAGCCTCAGCAACTGCCGAGCCGAGACCGCCGATTACGTTGTGCTCCTCAGCAGTAACGATAGCACCGGTTTCCTTTGCCGCCTTTACGAGAATTTCAGCATCAATGGGCTTAATGGTGTGGATATTGATAACACGCGCATCAATTCCCTCTGCTTTAAGCATTTCTGCCGCCTCGAGAGCAACGTGAACCATGTATCCTGTTGCTACGATAGTAACGTCCTTACCGTCACGCATTGTGACACCCTTGCCTATCTCGAACTTGTATCCGGGAAGCTCAGCGGTAAGATTCGGTACTGCGTATCTTCCGAAGCGCATGTAAACGGGACCGTAGTAATTGATAGCCGACTCAACAGCCGCATAAGCCTCGCACGCGTCGGAGGGGTTGATAACTACCATACCGGGAATAGTTCTCATAAGAGCTATATCCTCGTTGCACTGGTGGGTTGCACCGTCCTCACCTACAGTAATGCCGGCATGAGTTGCGCCGATCTTTACGTTGAGGTGGGGGTAACCGATCGAATTGCGAACCTGCTCAAAGGCTCTGCCTGCCGCAAACATTGCAAAGCTGGAAGCAAAAACTACCTTACCGGTGGTTGCGATACCTGCCGCAACGCTTACCATATTGCCCTCTGCAATTCCGCAGTCAAAAAATCTTTCGGGGAACTTCTTCTTGAACATTCCTGTCTTTGTAGCTGCCGCAAGGTCAGCGTCAAGAACGAGGAAATCGTATTTTTCGCCAAGCTCGGCAAGAGCCGCGCCGTAGCTTTCTCTTGTTGCCTTCTTATCTGCCATTGTCACTACTCCTTACTTAAGACTTTCTTCGATTTTCGAGAGCTCTTCAATGGCAATCTTGTACTGCTCCTCCTTGGGAGCCTGACCGTGCCACTCGCAAGCGTTTTCCATGTAGGAAACGCCCTTGCCCTTAACGCTCTTCGCAATAATTGCGGTGGGCTTGCCCTTAACAGTCTTCGCCTCTTCAAGAGCAGCCTCTATTTCGGAGAAGTTGTGAGCATCAATCGAGATAACGTGCCAACCGAACGCACGGAACTTCTCATCGTGGGGTGTGGGATTCATAACCTCGCTGACGGGTCCGTCGATCTGAAGACCGTTCCAGTCGATAAATGCGCAAAGGTTGTCGAGCTTGTAATGAGCTGCGAACATTGCCGCCTCCCATACCTGACCCTCTTCGCTCTCACCGTCGCCGAGCATTGCATAAACGCGGTAGGGGTTGTTGTAAACCTTGCCCGAGAGTGCCATTCCGCAGGCTGCGGAAATACCGAGACCGAGCGAGCCGGTAGTCATATCAACACCGGGTGTTCCCTTCATATCGGGGTGGCCCTGAAGACGGGAGGTAGCCTGACGGAGAGTCTTGAGCTCCTCCTTCTCAAAATATCCGCGCTCTGCGAGAACCGCGTAAAGAGCGGGGGCGGTATGTCCCTTAGAGAGAACGAATCTGTCTCTCGTTTCAAGCTTGGGATTCTTGGGGTCGATGTTCATCTCCTCAAAATAGAGATACGTAAGTATATCCGCAATGGATAATGAACCGCCGGGATGACCGCATCCGGCACTGTAAACGCCCTCAATGATGCCAACGCGCACGTTGTTTGCAAGGCGTTTGAGTTTAAGTTCCTTGGACTGTTCCATAAGTTGACCGTTCCTTTTCTTATTTTTTTACATTAAGTATATTCTACTACAAATATCAGCCATTGTCAATAGAAATACAAAAAGAAGCGGGAATAGGAATTTTCGTCCTTATTCCCGCTTCTTTCAAGCGGCAAAGAGCCCGACTAAATCAGCCTTAAGCCCTTTATCAATATCTGCTTCTTGTCTTAATCTGCACTATAAAGCCGAGAGCCGTAAAGACTGCGGTGGGTATGAAAATCGCAAGAACCTCCATTCCGCTGAAAATCGGCCACGCGGTAAAATCGTATATCTGACCGGCAAACAAAAGCACTGCAAACCAAGACCCGACAAGAGAGGTCGCGAGCATCTCTATATACTTTCTGAATATGAAAGCGATGACGACCGCAACTGCTGCTGCAACAAGTGAAACGAGCGCACGCGTCGGGGTGTATGACGCGCCGGGCTGTATGAAGAACATATAAAACGCAAGAAGATACATTCCGTATCCGGTAAACGCCACGTAGAATATTATGTATATGAACCTGTAAAGAACTGCGGAAATCAAGGCAACGACTATACCGACGAGCCACGCAGGTATATTGATTTCGGGCGGAAACAGTGCCGGCAGGAAGTGTGCGCCGAGACAAAATCCGATATAGAAGCAGGCGGCGAACTTCAAAATGCCGATTATCTTCTTTCCGAAGAAGGCAACCGCAAGACAGGCTAAAATCGCTATTATGACGAGAGGAATCCAAACCGCATCAAGAAGATCTGCAAAAACGTCTCTGATAACCTTGATATCGGGGTTTTCCGCTATCGAACGGCAAAGCGAGGAAATTGCGTCCCAAATTTTTGTAAACGTAAAACGCGCTTCCTTGACGCCGTTAAGAAACTCAACTATTGCGGCAAACATTTTGTTCCTCCTTTTCCACCGTCATCCGCTCCTATGAAGCCGGGCACGGTTATTTTAATTCAGCTTGTCCGAAAAATCACTGCGAGAACATTATAGCACACAATTTTGATAAAATCAAGTGTATTCACACAAATTAACATTTGGTTAAAAATGGATTAACCTCTACACTCCTTTTCGAGCGCGGGATAGAGGTTATAAACGGTCTTGCCCATGGCATTTGCCATTCTCACGGTCTGCCCCGTGCCGCTTCGTCCGTTATGAAGATAGGCAATCAATATATCCGCCGAATCGACAAGAAGCCGGTTGCGCTCCTTAATGCAGGTGTCGGTATAGTCCTCGGATATATATACGACCTCATCGGCGACCGAAAGGGTGTATTCGTACTTTTCCCTCTCCGCACGCGACCAGCGCTCGCTCTGATTCAGGTACGGTAAAAGCAAAACCAGCATAACGTCCGGGTGGTTTACTCTGTACTTTATGACTTCCCTTGCCGCGAGAGTATCGAAGCCAAGCGCTCCGCCGCAAAAGAATTTTCTGCACCCGTTTGAATATGCATAGTCGATTGCACGGAAAAGAAGATTTGAAATTTTCGCCGTGTGATGAGGCTCAATTTTTCTGTGTCCGGTAAACGAACAGGATTCCATAGCGCGCCCCCCGCCTTAAAATTATTTATATTTTATCACGGTGCGTCGCTTTTGTCAAGAAATTTCTCCGTCGACGGTAATGTTAACAAACCGTGAACAATTTGCTTTCTTCTTGACTTTTCCCGTCCGTTATGCTAAAATATATATTGCATTACGCCATTTAAGGCGAAAATTTGAGGAGTTTTTCATGGACGACGGCACAGACGGGGACACTTGTCAGATAAGTACCGTGCTTACAGAATATTGACAGGCTTAGCCGCACTTCGTTGCGGTTAGGTCTTTTTTGCATTTTTTCAGGAAAAACTCACAAGTCTTACATAATGTTTACAAAAAATATTTTTAAAGAAAGGTTTTTAGGAACTATCACATGGCACTACAAATCGTGATTATCGTATTCTGCATAATCATGTCCGCTTACTTTTCGGCAACCGAAACGGCGTTTTCCACATTTAATAGAATTAGGATAAAAAATCTCGCCGAGAAAGGAAACAAGCGCGCCGAGAAGGTTATGCGCCTCTCGGAAAGCTACGACACGCTTCTTTCCACCATACTTATCGGAAACAACATCGTCAACATCCTGGCGTCATCCCTTGCGACCATCGTTTTCATCGACCTTCTTAAAGGCGGCTCGCTTGAGGAATGGAGCTCTGCGATTTCCACCGCGGTTCTCACTTTGGTTCTTCTTACGTTCGGTGAAATTTCTCCGAAAACCGTAGCTAAAAAGAGACCCGAGTGGTTTGCGCTCTTCTCGGCACCCCTCATAAGCGTTCTCTCATACGTTCTCCGCCCCCTTGCCTTCGTCTTTCTTCAAATTCAGAATCTGCTTGGAAAGCTTTTCAAGTCGGACGATGACCAGGGCATAACCGAGGAGGAGCTTATTTCGATAATTGAGGAAGCCGAGGAGGAGGGCGACCTCGACGAAGAGGAAACGACTCTTATAAAGAGCGCAATCGAATTTTCCGACCTCGACGTCGGTGACATCTTCACACCGCGAATCGACATCACCGCAACGTCAAAGGATGCGTCCCGCGAGGAAATTGAGGAGCTTTTCAGGACCTCAGGCTTTTCAAGACTTCCCGTTTTCGAGGGCGACCTTGACAACATTATAGGAATTCTTTACTATAAAGACTTTTTCACTACCGACTTTTCATCAGTTGAGGAAATTTTAAAGCCGGTTATATACGTTGCAAAAACACAGAAAATAAGCGACCTATTGAAAGAGCTTCAGAATAAGCAGCTTCACCTGGCGGTAGTTATGGACGAATACGGCTCTACCGCGGGTATTGTCACACTTGAGGACGTGCTTGAGGAAATCGTCGGAGAAATCTGGGATGAGCACGACGAAAAGGTAATCGAAATCGAAAAAACCGCCGAGCGTGAATATACCGTTTCGGGTATGGCAAACCTTTCTAAGCTCTTTGACGAGCTTGACATAAGCGAGGAGTACGAGGCACAGACGGTAAACGGCTGGACTATGACGGTTCTTGGAAAGCTCCCCGAGGAGGGTGACGTTTTCGAGGAGCTCGGTCTCAGAGTCGAGGTTCTCAAAATGGACGGAAAGCGAATCGAGCACGTGAAGGTAACCGACCTGCGCGAGAACGAGGACGAGTCGGACGGCGAAGAAAAAGACGGCGAATCCGACGAATAAAATCACACCCGAGCGTACATCTCAATTTTAATGAACAATTTTTTTGGAGATAAGATGAAAAATTATTACTTTGGTATCGACGTGGGCGGAACTTTCATAAAGGCAGCCATCGTTGATTCGCACGGAAACGTTTTGGCGAAGGACAAAGCTCCAACCGAGCATTCCCACGGCCCTCACAGAATAGTTGAAAACATAAAAGCTCTTTGCGGCAGACTTCTTTCGGTCAGCGGCATAAAGCAAAATGAAATCTGCGGCGCGGGCATCGGAATACCCGGCATGGTCGATTCGGTGCGCGGCAGGGTCATATCGGCTTGCAATCTCGGACTTTCTGATTTCGATATAGGCGACAGAGCGCGTGAAGCTCTCGGTGTTCCGATTGCCGTCTGCAACGACGCGAGCGCGGCGGCTCTCGGCGAGATGCGCTTCGGCTTTGGCGGAATCTATAAAAACATTGTACTTCTTACGCTCGGCACGGGTGTAGGCGGCGGCATAGTCATAGACGGCAAGCTCTTTGAGGGAAGAATGGGAGCGGGCGCAGAGCTTGGTCACACCGTAATAAAAACCGACGGCGAGCCGTGCACCTGCGGACGCCGCGGCTGCCTTGAGGCGTATGCCTCGGCAAGTGCCATAATTCGTGACACGCGCCGTGCCATGCAGGAAAATAAAGCCTCGCGCCTGTGGGAGCTCGGCTCACTCGACAAGGTTGACGGAAAAAGCGCGTTTGACTTTTACAAGACCGATGCTGCCGCAAAAGCGGTTGTCGACAGCTATATTGAAAAGCTCGGTGTCGGTATTACGAATATGGCAAACATCTTCCGCCCCGAAGCCGTAATAATCGGCGGCGGAATGTCAAACCAAGGCGACGAGCTTATAATTCCCCTACAGAAATATCTTGATAAGCACGTTTTTGCGAGTGAGTTCGGACCGAGCGTCAAGGTGCTTCGCGCAAAGCTTGGAAACGATGCCGGCACACTCGGCGCGGCAGGACTTTTAATGGAATAAAAAATTGCACGCATCGGGGCTTCTATTCCCTTTGCGTGCTTTTTTGTATTTTTATTCTGCTGCGTGAGCCGCTTTTTTCCTTTTCACTGCCGAAAGTGTCAGATATATTGCAACGAATATCGATGCGGCAAACAAAATCTCGAGAAAAAGCCACACGGGTGAGGTCATTCTGCCGTTTTTGACAAACGCGAGCTTTGATACATAAGATGCCGCCGCCGCGGACAAAAGAGGAATTACCATAGATGTCAAAATCCTTATCCTGAACTTTATTTTCGAATAGAGCCTTGCCGCCGAAAGAATAAAATTATACCCCTCCATTACAACTATTGCCACGGCATATCCGCTTATGCCGAGACTTGGTATAAGAAACCACACAAGAGCTATCGAAAGAAGAGAATCGGAAATATTGACCCACATTGAATATACGTGCTCGCCTATTCCCTTGAGCATTGAGTCGGCAACGTGGTCAAGATACATTATCGGAATAACGGGTGCCAGCATTGCAATGTAATGCCCCGCCTCATAAGAACCGTAAATCACGTACCCTATTTCCTCGGAAAAGAGAAATACAATCGCCATCGCGGCAATCGAATAAGCAAGCGTGGTATTGAGCGCCTCGTCGGCTATCCGCTTCATTCTCGACGTCTCCCCTCTTGCGAGGCTTTCCGAGAACTCGGGAACGAGAAGCCCCGCAAATGAAGAAAGCGGTGCCATCGGGTAAAGGAGCATCGGGAGCGCCATTCCGTGTAAAATTCCGTAGGATGCAAGAGAATCACCGTGGCTCTCCCCCCGCTTCCTTAGGCGCATAGGTATCAGGATGTGCTCGAGCGTGAGAAGAGCCGAGCGTATGTATGCCGACACCGCAAGCGGCAGCGCCATTCCCGAAACCTCGGAAAAATGACTTCGCTTATTCCGCCCGAGCGGAAGATTGCATCTTTTGTCAACAAGGTACTGTATAAGAGCTACGCCGAAGACGCAAAGCTCGGTAAGGGTCATGCTTACCGCGAGGGCAACTATTCCCACCGAGACTCCGCGATGGGCGAATTTTATTATCATAAATACCGTTATCGATATCTTAAAGACCTGACCGAATATCTGCACAACCGCATTTTTCGCGACGCGCTTGACACCTACGAAGTATCCCGAAAACACAGATGAGAGAGAAATCGGAATAAGCGACAATGCAAGTATTCTCAGCGGTATTACCGTCCGCGCGTCCGAAAGAACCGACCCGCCGAAATAATCCGCCCCGAAAAAGAGAACCAGAGTCGAAAAGCTGCTGAATATAAGGGCATATATGACCGCCGAGCGAAGTATGCCGCGCACCTCATCCTTTCCGCCCTCTCCTATCGCCGCCGAAACGTGACGCGTCACGGTAAGGCTTATTCCCGAGGTCGCAAAGGTCACCGCAAAGGAATAAACCGTTCCTATAAGAGTAAAAAGTCCTATTCCCTCAGCACCTATATTCCGAGTCACGTAGGAATTGAAGGCGATGGAAACGCTCCTTATGGCAATCCCCACCACACTTAACAGTATCCCGTTCACAAAAAAACGCTGTCGGTTAGTCATTATAAATATCCTTTTTCGTTTGTTTTTAAATAATTATATGCTCTAACCTCTTTTTTATATGTTTTAGTTTTGTAATAGACTTTACGAAGGTATAAATCCATTCGATTAGCCGAGCCCAAGGTTTGAAAATGACCGTCACCGACTTTATTCTATAACAAAACAAAGAAATTTGACCGCAGAGGGCGATATTTTCCGAGAAATGAAACACGCCCCGAGAGACGGCATCGGCGGGCTGATTTATGAATTCTTCGTTTTTTCTTCGGATGCGTGCAGAAAGAAAATAAAAAGAGCAGAGATTCCTCATCTCTGCTCTTTCGGTTATGTCTAAATAATTAGCCCTGAACCATCTTCTGGATTTCTGCTGCGAAATCCTCTTCTCTCTTTTCAAGACCCTCGCCCTTGTCGTAACGAACGTAACCTGTAACCTTGATAGAGCCGCCGAGAGACTTTGCTACACTCTCAACGTACTTCGCTACGGTCATGGAATCGTCCTTTACGTAGAGCTGGTGAAGAAGGCAGTTGTTCTCATAGAACTTACCAAGCTTACCTTCAACGATCTTTTCAAGAACCTGCTGAGGCTTGGAAGCCATCTTGGGATCCTGCTGCATCTGCTTAACGAGAATAGCCTTCTCCTCTGCAAGAACCTCTGCGGGAACGGAATCCTTGTCAAGATACTGAACGGGCATTGCTGCGGTCTGAAGAGCAACGTTCTTCGCGCACTCTGCGAACTCAGCCTTGTCAGCGAGGTCGGTGTCGAAGCTTACTACAACGCCGGTAGCGCCAAGACCGTGAATGTAGGTGGAAACTGCGCCCTCGATAACTGCGAAGCGGCGGATGGAAAGCTTCTCACCGATAGTACCGGTCTTCTCTGCAAGAGCATCGCTTACAGTGCCCTCGCCCTCACCCTCGAACTTGCACGCCATAAGAGCGTCAACGTCAGCGGGCTTGTTTGCGATTATAGTCTTAAGAACATCCTTTACGAATGCCTGGAAAATAGCGTTCTTTGCAACGAAGTCGGTCTCGGAGTTAACCTCTACGATAGCGGTGGTAGAGCCGATGGTCATAACATCAACAATACCCTCAGCCGCAATTCTGCTGGCCTTCTTTGCAACTGCTGCCATACCCTTCTCACGAAGGATTTTAACTGCTGCCTCAAAGTCGCCGTTTGCGTCCTTGAGTGCGTTTTTACAGTCCATCATACCGCAGCCGGTCTGCTTTCTGAGCTCGGCTACGTCCTTAGCTGAAAATTCTGCCATTTTACTTTCTCCTTATCAATTATTCGGTTACAGTCTCGGCTGCTTCTTCGGCGAGAGTTTCCTCTGCTGCCTCCTCGGAAGCCTCCTCCTGTACGCCGCCGTGAGCTGCTATAACAGCATCAGCAAGTGCGCCCGCGATAAGCTTGATAGCGCGGATTGCGTCATCGTTACCGGGGATGATGTAGTCTGCGTCCTCGGGATCGCAGTTGGTGTCAACGATAGCTACTACGGGAATGCCGAGCTTCTTAGCTTCAAGAACAGCGATGTGCTCCTTGCGTGTATCAACTACGAAGAGCGCGGAAGGAAGTCTTTCCATATCCTTGATACCGCCGTAGGACTTTTCGAGGTCCTGCATTTCCTTAACGAGCTTCGCAACCTCTTTCTTGGGAAGAAGGTCGAAGGTTCCGTCAGCCTGCATCTTCTCAAGGTCCTTAAGACGCTTGATGGACTTGCGGATGGTGTTGAAGTTGGTGAGCATACCGCCGGGCCAACGAACGTTTACGTAGTACATTCCGCACTTCTGAGCCTCTTCCTTAACGGTGTCGGCTGCCTGCTTCTTAGTACCTACGAAAAGGATTGTGCCGCCCTCTGCCGCGAGGTCTGCAACATAGTTGTAAGCCTCCTCGAACTTCTTAACGGTCTTCTGAAGGTCAACGATATGAATACCGTTTCTCTGAGTGAAGATGTACTCAGCCATCTTCGGATTCCACTTCTTGGTCGGGTGACCGAAGTGTACGCCTGCTTCAAGCAACTGCTTGATTGAAATTTCGAACATTTTAATGTTCCCCCTTGGTTTTTCCGCCACAGCGACATAATATTGCGACTTGCAATACAAGACAAGCACCGGCAATAAACCCGCTCGCTGTGTGAGATATAATATTTGCTGTGTGCGCACAGCTATAATATAATAGCACACGCGGGAATAAATATCAAGGATTATTTTCAACAACTATATAATATTTACAATTTATTCACATATTTCAGAGTAACGTCGGGAGGGTAACGAGTATTTTTCTTACCCTTTCGCAAATTGGGAAAAGCTGTTTTCGCGGTATTGGTTTTTCACCCGTACCGACCTCTACCGTAAAGGACGGAATACCAAAGGCATCCCCCGTGTAATCCGAAAGTCCGCCGTAAGCCGCATGACCCGTGGCAAGTGCGGTCTTATATCCCGAGATTTTTGCAAGAGCCACGGCAATTTTATCCACTCTCTCGCCCCTCGGCTTTGAAAAAATTTCCCCTCCCTGACTGTGAAGCGAGACCACCGCCTCGGGCGCTACGGTGCGGACAAATGAAGCGAGAGCCTTCGTTTCGGGCTCGCTTTCGGGGAACTCTCCGGAATACCGAGTCGGCCCCGGTATAATTCCCTCAGATGCTTCTATCTTTTTATACTCGAAAAATCCCGCATTGTAGTTGTGATTTAAGTCAACGCCCCTGGCATTTGCCTGCCACAGCGAAAAATCAAGACTGCCGCCGTTCATTTTAAGCTCTCGGTCGTATAGCGGTGTTTTGGCGATTCCCGAAATCGCCATATCCACTCCGTCGGGATTTAAGCACGGAATTATAAAAAATGTAAACTTTTGTAGCAAAAAACTTATGTTTATTCCCGAAAGCGATGCACCCGTGTCGCTGCATTCCGCAATATAAAACAAAAAATCGTAAAGTGCCGACGCGGTTATATGCTCGCTTCCGTGGTGTGCCCCGACTGCAAGAACGGCTCTTTTTCCGCTTCCGATTTTGAAATAATCGATATCCTTGCCAAGAATACTTTTGGCTAAAATACCGCATAGCTTATCGGGATGCTTACTGATAAATTCCTCGCGTGCCGACGCCCGTCCGTTTCTGTCCGGCATAAAATCTTTATACATTTACCTCTCCTATCTTGAAAAACGTATAGTTTTATGTTATACTTTATAAGTAAATAAATATTTTTTATTAGGGGAGCTTTTATGTTAACTCTCAAAACGCGCACAAGGGGCAGGCTCGTAGCCCTTTTCGCCCTCTTAAATCTAGCTGAATTTCTGCTTTTTTATACCGCTAGCTTTCTTGTAAACACCGTACCCGTGCTGTATGAAATCACGGTTTATATCTACCGCTTCGCATCTCTTCTCGTAAACTCGGCGGTGCCTGTCGCGGCGGCTGTTGCCGTATTTGTCGGTGTCGCGAAGAAAAGAATTTCGACTCACCTGTTACTCGCCCTTTATATCACGCTCACCCTTGTGATATATCTCTTTCCCTATTGGGCGTTCTACTTTGCGTATCAGGGAACCGAAATTACGGGCGTTCTTATTCTCGCCGCAATATATACCGCAGCCTACACCTTGATATCGGCCTTGAAAACAGCGCTCCTCTTACTTCTTATGATATTCCTCTCGAAGATATTTGCGAAGAAAAAAAGGGGCAAATCCCCGACTGAAATCCTTGAGCCCACCGACGTTTTTGATTTTGGAAGTGCCATAGTAAAGCTGATTTTTTCGGCTTCGGCGGCGCTTTTCGTATATAACTTCACGGTGGAGCTTACCACGGCTACTATCCCCTATTTCGAGGCGAGCTTCGGCGTTTATCCGTGGCAGGATATACTTTCAATGTCGATAAGCTATCTTTCGATACTCGCAACTCTCGTTGTAGCGCATCTTATAGGATTTTACGTAAAGAACTCTCTCTTTACAAAAACAAACTGAGAGGTAGAAAATGCAAATTAACGAACAGTCCTTCAAGTCCGAGCTCTCGCGCATATTCAAGGCTAACGGACTCGGCTCGCTACTTAATGCCGAGCGCGGTGAGAAGCTCTTAACCCTCACACGCTTTATGCTTGAAGAAAACGAAAAATACAACCTCACGGCTATAACCGAGCCGTCGAAAATTATACTTAACCACTATGCCGACTGCGCCAAAATCGCGAAAAATCTTAAAACGGGTGCAGAAATTATCGACGTCGGATGCGGTGCGGGATTCCCCACCCTACCCCTCGCAATACTCAGGGACGACCTCAAAATTCTCGCGGCTGACTCCACCGCAAAGCGCGTTGCATACGTCGAGTCGGCGGCGGCGCTTCTCGGGCTTTCAAACGTGACGGGCGCTGTTATGCGCGCCGAGGACGGCGCAAAGCTTCCCGAATACCGCGAGTCGTTTGACTACGCTGTGGCAAGGGCGGTTGCCGAGCTTCGCATACTGTGCGAGCTCTGTCTTCCATTCGTTAAGGTTGGCGGCGAGCTTGTCGCAATGAAGGGTAAAAACGCCGCTTATGAGCTGGCGTCGGCTAAAAAGGCAGTTGCCCTGCTCGGCGGCTCCGACCCTAAGGTCGAGGACGTGACTCTCGTCGGCGGCAGCGAGGAGCTTTCTCATTCGCTCGTTGTAATAAAGAAAAAGAATAAAACTCCCGCGTCATATCCGCGCCCCTACGCGCAGATATCGAAAAAGCCGCTTTAAGTTAATTTTCCGCGCGACCTTTTGCGACCTCTTTCTCCTCTTCCTCTGTATTACAATATTATAGGGGTGGACAAGCTATGAATATGTTTGAGGAAGCGCGCGCACTGCGCGGAATGATTGATATGTGCTCGCTCACGCAGAGCGACATCGCAAAGAAAATGGGCGTAAGCCAATCCTACGTGGCAAATAAGCTAAGACTTTTAAACTTTTCGGATTATATTCAAATGTTAATCCTTGATGCGAAGCTTACCGAAAGACACGCAAGGCTGCTTTTAAAAATCAAGGACGAGGCAAAAACGAAGTCAGCGATAGAAAAAATCAAGGCAATGCGCCTGAGCGTCGCGGCAAGCGAAGCGATGATTGACAATATGCTGCTTTCGGATATGCCGAAAAGCATAACCGAGCTCTCCGCACGCGAGGGTGTTATGCGCTTTGAGGAAATCATCTCGGCATCGGTAAAAAATCTTCTCTCCTCGGGAGTCAAGGTAAAGCAAATTACCGACGTCTCGGGAAAAAGAAAGTATATAACGCTTTGTATAGAGGAATAGAAAAAGCACTTATGGAACAGTCGCCATAAGTGCTTTTTCCTGTTTACTTTGCTGTGTAGAGCTCTTTGGGGTCAACACCGAGGGCCTCAGCTATCGCAAAAAGCTCAATATCGGTTACGGTACGGGAATAATCCTCAATTCTGGAAACAGAGCCTCTGCAAATATATACTCCGAGAAGCTCAAGCTTGTTTGAAAGCTCCTGTTGGCTAAGCTTCGATTTTATACGCAGTTTTTTTAGATTTCCGCCTATAAGGTTTTTATTTTGACTGTCTATTATTCTTGCCATCGCGCAAACTCCGTTAGCATATTTTGTCTTGACATAAGACACTTTTTATGATATACTAAATCCGGAATTATCTTGTCTTGTCATAGGACAAATGCAAAAAAAAACAAACAGGAACTGTAAAAAATGGATAAAATCGGGGTAAAAAAACAAATTGATAAGCTTGGAAGAATATGTGTTCCTAAGGAAATGAGAAGGCTTTTCAATCTTGAAAACGAGGTAGAGCTTCAAATCACAAATGAAGGTATATTGATTAAAAATCCGGAATACATTCTCGTAAGACAAACGCGCGAAGAAAAATAATATAATAAAATAAACAAAAAAGCCCCTGTCGGCGTTGCCGACAGGGTTATTTTTACTCAAGGAATACCTTGGTTATACCAAGGTCGCTCTTGCCGAGCACCTTGATAATATTGATAAGAAGCTCGGTTTCCGACTCGGGTATCTTCT
>JAZLCX010000039.1:0-7782 GCA_045614425.1 Eubacteriales bacterium
TCGTTCTTTTTTGAAAATTTAGGTGATATTAATGTTGAAAACCTACGGTTTTCTTCGTTTTATTATAGTTTTTTATTCTATCGCCGTTTCCTCGCTCGACGTACCTTTGTACGCCTCTCGCTCGTCAGCCGACGATTTCTGGTCAAAATCAAGCGAGCCCCAAAGGTGCTTCGCACTAAGAATTCAGATTTTATAACAAAATCCTGCAAAATCTGTTGATTTATCTGAATTCTTAATGACTCAGCGCCTTTCTGTTATTTTGTTCCTGTGGAACCGAATCCTCCGCCACCTCTTACGGTCTCGCTGAGTTCATCCGAAAGCTGGAACTCGGCTTTCAAAAAGGGCACGATGCAAAGCTGAGCAATGCGCTCACCGCCCTCTATTACCGCTTCCTTTTCGCTGTGATTGTGAAGAGCGACCATACATTCTCCGCGGTAGTCGGAATCCACGACACCAACCTTGTTTGCCGGCGCAACTCCGCGCTTAGAGGCAAGTCCGCTGCGGGCAAAAATAAGTCCCGCATAGCCCTCGGGAATTTCGATTGAGAATCCGAGTGGAACCATAACAGTTGTATGAGGTGCTATTACAACGTCATTTCCCTCCATATTGTAAAGGTCGGCTCCCGCCGAAAACTCGGTGCCGTAGGTCGGAATTTTAGCTCTACTATCGTTTTTCTTTATTCTTACCTGCATTTTTGTACTCCTTATAGGGTCATATCGTATTTTTGGACGGGTATCTTATTTTTCTTTGAGTTTTTCCCTTAAGAATGCGCCCGTGTAGGATTTTTCAACCGCCGCGACCTCCTCGGGCGTCCCCTCTGCAATAACGGTTCCGCCTCCGTCACCGCCCTCGGGCCCCATATCAATGATGTGGTCGGCAGTTTTTATAAGGTCGAGATTATGCTCTATAACTATTACAGTGTTGCCGCTGTCGGCAATACGCTGAAGTATGCTTATAAGCTTAGCTACGTCCTCGGTATGAAGTCCGGTCGTCGGCTCGTCAAGTATATATATCGTCTTTCCGGTCGAGCGCTTTGCAAGCTCGGTTGCGAGCTTAACTCGCTGTGCCTCACCGCCTGACAGAGTGGTCGACGACTGACCGATTTTTATATATCCGAGTCCGACGTCAAAGAGTGTTCTGAGCTTTTTCTGTATCTGCGGAAGACCGTCAAAGAAGGATATTCCCTCCTCAACAGACATTTCGAGAACGTCGTATATGCTCTTTCCCTTGTACTTAACGTCAAGGGTGTCTCGATTGTATCTTTTGCCCTTACATACGTCGCACTTTACGTAAACGTCGGGAAGAAAATTCATCTCGATGCACTTTACGCCGTCGCCCTCACACGCCTCGCAGCGTCCGCCCCTTACGTTAAAGGAAAATCTGCCGGCATCGTAGCCCTTTGCTTTGGCATCCTTTGTTTTTGCGAAAAGGTTTCTTATATCGGTGAAAAGACCTGTATAGGTTGCGGGGTTTGAACGCGGTGTCCTTCCGATCGGGTTCTGGTCTATCGCGATGACCTTGTCAAGATTTTCAAGACCGAGTATTTCTTTAACCTTTCCGGGATAGGTAATCGAGCGGTTAAGCTCCTTTGCGAGAGTTCTGTAAAGAACCGAATTTATAAGCGAGGATTTTCCGCTTCCGGAGACTCCCGTAACGGCAATAAATTTACCGAGGGGGATATTCACGTCTATATTTTTGAGGTTATTTTCCTCAGCACCTATTATGCGTAAGAAGTTACCGTTTCCCTCTCTGCGAGATTTCGGCACTTCTATTTTTTTCTTTCCCGAAAGGTACATACCGGTTATCGATTTTTCGTTGTTTGCAACCTCTTCGGGTGTGCCCGAAGCGACGACCTCACCGCCGTGAATTCCTGCACCCGGACCAATATCAACTATGAAATCCGCTGCACGCATGGTATCCTCGTCATGTTCAACTACGATTACACTGTTACCAAGGTCTCGCAGATTTTTGAGTGTTCCGATAAGCTTTCCGTTATCGCGTTGGTGAAGACCGATGCTGGGCTCATCAAGTATATAAAGGACTCCCGTGAGCGCCGAGCCTATTTGAGTTGCAAGGCGTATTCTCTGCGCCTCACCGCCCGAAAGAGTTCCTGCATTTCTCGCGAGGTTAAGGTAATCAAGACCTACCCTCAGAAGAAATGTCAGCCTCGCCTTTATTTCCTTTAATACTTCCTTAGCTATTTTAGCCTCGGATTCGCCAAGCTTAAGATTCTCCACAAAATCCAGCATTTTATCTATCGAAAGACGGCATATCTCATCAATATTGAGTCCGCCGACAGTAACGCCGAGGACCATATCCGACAGCCTTCTTCCGCGGCAGCGCGGACAAGGAACTTCCTCAACAAATTCCTGATAATAGTCGCCGCCCTGCATTCTCATACGCTTCTCTATGATACGTACTATTCCGTCAAAGGTAGTGGTTTGCTCCCTGCCCTCTCCTCCGAAATAGCGGACAACCGAATATCTTTTTTCGCCTGCACCGTACATAAGGACGTTCATAGCCTTTTCGGAAAGCTCACCGAGGGGGGTGTCAAGTGTAAAGCCGAAATCGCGTCCTACGGCAGAGATCAAAGGTCCCGTCCAAGAGTCCTCAGTCATCGTTTTAAAGCCGTTAGCTGCTATGCCGCCTTCACGCAGTGAGAGATGAGGGTGAGGTATCAGCTTTTTAACCGAAATCTGCTGTCTGTTTCCGATACCGCCGCACTCGGGACAAGCTCCTATCGGATTATTGAAGGAGAACATTCTCGGCTCAAGCTCCGGAAAGCTTATTCCGTGCTCCTCACAGGCATATTTCTGCGAAAATTCGAATTCCTTGCCGTCACTTCCGTCTCTTTCGACGGTAACGATATTTACTCTGCCATCGGCTGCCTTAAGAGCGCTGTCGACAGAATCAGACAGACGCGCTCGAACGTCGCTTTTTATGACAAGACGGTCGACGACGATATCCACCGTGTGCTTTTGGTTTTTGTCGAGGGTGATTTCTTCGGTAAGGTCATACATATTTCCGTCGACACGCACCCTGGCAAAGCCGCTTTTTCGCGCATCGGCAAAAACCTTCTCGTGCATACCCTTCTGCGCTCTTACGATAGGGGCAAGCACCATAAAACGAGTTCCCTCGGGAAGTGCTAATATGCGGTCGACTATCTGATCCTGCGTCTGCTGTCTTATTTCCTTGCCGCAAACGGGACAGTGCGGAACTCCGACTCTTGCGTAAAGAAGTCGCAGATAATCGTATATCTCTGTAACCGTTCCTACTGTGGAACGGGGGTTTTTCGAGGTGGTCTTCTGGTCGATGGATATAGCGGGAGAAAGACCTTCAATGAGGTCCACTTCGGGCTTGTCCATCTGTCCGAGAAACATACGGGCGTACGAGGAAAGACTTTCCACAAATCGCCTGTGTCCCTCCGCATAAAGGGTATCAAAGGCAAGAGAGGACTTTCCGCTTCCCGAAAGGCCGGTCAGAACAACAAGCTTATCTCTCGGTATCGTAACGTCTATGTTCTTAAGGTTATTCACTTTTGCGCCTTTTATAATGATGCTTTTAGACATATTATTTTTTAAGCTCCTTAATTCTGTCGCGCAGGTATGCAGCCTTTTCGAATTCCAGCGTGCGTGCTGCCTCGCGCATTTCGGCGGTAAGCGTTTCTATCATACGTTCACGCTCCAGGCGTGTCATTTTTTTCTTCTTTTCAGGCTTTTCTTTTTTGCCGATTTCTATGATGTCGGCAACCTTTTTTCTGACGCTCTCGGGTGTTATTCCGTGCTCCTCGTTATACTTCATCTGAATCATTCGGCGGCGGTTGGTTTCGTCTATCGCACCGCGCATTGAGTCGGTTATTTTATCAGCGTACATTATAACGTGGCCGTTGATATTTCTCGCCGCTCTTCCTATCGTCTGTATAAGCGAGGTTTCGCTTCTTAAGAAGCCCTCCTTGTCTGCGTCGAGTATCGCAACGAGAGATACCTCGGGTATATCGAGACCCTCTCTTAAAAGGTTAATTCCCACAAGAACGTCAAATTCACCGAGTCTTAAATCTCGAATGATTTCCATTCTCTCAATGGTTTCTACCTGGTGATGAATATATCTCACCTTTATATTATGCGTCGAAAGGTACTCGGTAAGGTCCTCCGCCATATGCTTTGTGAGGGCGGTAACCAAAACCTTCTCGCCCCTTTCGGTCGTTTTTCTTATTTCTCCTATTAAATCGTCTACCTGACCCTCTATCGGACGAACCGTGACAAGCGGGTCGATAAGACCTGTCGGGCGTATCAGCTGCTCTACAAGACTCGAGGACTCTCTTCGCTCGTAATCCCCGGGTGTCGCGCTCACGAATACCGTCTGCCCGAGTCTGTCCTCGAATTCCTCGAAGAAGAGCGGACGGTTATCAAACGCCGACGGCAAACGGAATCCGTACTCTACGAGATTCTTTTTTCTTGCATAATCTCCACCGCTCATTCCCCTTACCTGCGGCAAGGTTACGTGAGACTCGTCTATAAAGGTTACAAAATCCTTTGGGAAATAATCAAGAAGAGTAAAGGGCGTAGATCCGGGTTCTCTTCCCGAGAGCACTCGCGAATAGTTTTCGACTCCCGAGCAAAATCCGACCTCGCGAAGCATTTCAAGGTCGTATTTGGTTCTTTCCTCTATTCTCTGTGCCTCGATGAGCTTATTCTGACTCTTAAAAAAGCTTACACGCTCCTTCATTTCCTCTTCAATTTCGACAAGAGCCGCCTCTCTGCGCTCATCAGATACAGCATAGTGCGTTGCAGGGAAAATCGCGGCATATTTGAGGTTTTCGAGTACCTCGCCGGTAAGGGTGTTTATCCTTGTTACCCTGTCAATTTCATCTCCGAAAAATTCAACTCTGAAGGCTTTATCCGTACTTGATGCGGGGAAAATTTCCACAACGTCACCCTTAACCCTAAACTTATTACGGATAAAATTCATATCGTTGCGCTCGTAGCTTATCGAAACAAGACGCCGTATAAGCTCGTCGCGCGACATTTGCATTCCGGGTCTTACCGCAACGAGAAGGCTCTCGTATTCCGTCGGGTCACCGAGCGAATATATACACGAAACCGACGCTACAATAATTACGTCGCGCCGTTCAAAAAGCGAGGAGGTTGCGCTGTGACGGAGCATATCAATCTCCTCGTTTATCATAGCGTCCTTCTCTATATACATATCCTTTCCGGGTATATACGCCTCGGGCTGATAATAGTCGTAGTACGACACGAAATACTCAACGGCGTTATCCGGAAAAAAGGAGCGGAACTCGGTGCAAAGCTGAGCCGCAAGCGTTTTGTTGTGCGCGAGCACGAGTGCCGGTCGGTTAAGCCTTGCTATTACGTTGGCCATAGTGAAGGTCTTACCCGAGCCCGTAACACCCACGAGCGTCTGCGCGCGCTCGCCCGATTCTATTCCGCGGACAAGGGCGTCGATTGCTTCGGGCTGGTCGCCTGTCGGCTGATATTCACTTTTCAGAACAAAACGGCCGTCTTCCACCGCAGCGCCCTCCTTCATTAAGAGTCCGACTTTGATTTTGACTTATCTATAAGCTTCCTCGCAAGCTCCTCAGTCACACCGCCTCTTTTTGCAAGCTCACCGATATCGGTTATCCCCTCCTGCATTGCGGCAAGAATCAATTCCGCGCGAAATGCGTTGGATGCCGCTATAAAATAGAACGGAGAGCCGTAAAATCCGTTGGCAATAAGAAGCGTACATACGGCTATGGGAACGTACCACAGCATAACTATCGAAAATATAAGTCCGGGAATCGATATAGCTCCCGACACAACCGACGATATGGCAAGGATGCGGTAAAGCTTCTTCTTTTTCGTCAGCTTTTCCATTTTATCAGTTATCCCAGTTTGTAAATACAGCGACTACGTCGTCGTCCTCGTTAAACTTGTCGAGCATTTTTTCCATATTTTCAATATCCTCTTCGCTCGTAAGCTCAACGTAAGTAGAGGGAACCTTTGCAATATCCGCAGTTTCGATTTTATATCCGAGTGAAACTATGGCATCGCGGACAGCGTCAAGGTCATCGGTTGACGAATATATAGTATATTCACCTTCATCGCATTTTATATCCTCAGCGCCGCACTCAAGCGCGTCCTCCATCATCTTGTCCTCTTCGATTTCACCGTCTTCATCGATTATAGTGATAACGCCCTTTTCTTCGAAAAGATAGGATACGCAGCCGTTCTGTCCCATATTTCCGCCGTATTTATTGAACCAAGAGCGAACGTTTCCTGCCGTACGGTTTCTGTTATCGGTGGAGGTGTCGACAATTATAGCAACGCCCGACGGGCCGTAGCCCTCGTAGCTGATTTCCTCGTAGTTTATATCGCTGTTATCCGTGAACTTTTTAATGGTACGCTGAATGTTGTCATTAGGTACGTTGTTCGCCTTTGCTTTCGCGATGAGGTCGCGAAGCTTTGAGTTGTTATTCGGGTCGGGGCCGCCAGCCTTTATGGCAACCGCCATCTCCTTGCCTATTTTAGTAAAAATCTTCGCCTTCGCGGCATCGGATTTCTCCTTCTTATGCTTTATGTTGTTCCACTTTGAATGTCCTGACATGTTTTTTTACCAACCTTTCAATTAAATTTTCTCGGGGCTCTGCATACAGATAAGACCGAGAGCAGTTCCCAAAACTCTTTTTGTTGCCGCAGTCAGTGCAACGCGGCTTTCGCGAAGCTTTTCGTCCTCGCAGTTTACTATCTTGCACTCGTGGTAGAAGTAGTTGAAATCTGCCGCGAGGTCGAGAATGTATCTTGTGATTATGCTGGGCTCGTATTCGAGAAGCGCAGACTTTACGCGCTCCGGGAAGAGCGAGAGAGTCTTGGCAAGACTTGCCTCGGGCGCTGTAAGCTCGGCGTCGGTCATTTTACCCTCTCCGCCAAACTTTTCAAGAACGGAAGAAGCTCTTGCATAGGTGTACTGTACGTATGGACCTGTATTTCCGTCGAAGGAAAGCGCCTCCTCCATAACGAAGTTTATATCGCGCATGCGGTTGTTGGAGAGATAGTAGAATATTATCGCTCCGACTCCGACCTTTTCGGCAATTTCACGGCACTCGGCATCGTCCGGGTGCTTTTCCTTAGCTATATCGTAAACACGGCTTATTGCCTCTTCGAAGAGGTCCTTTAAGAGTATTACGTTTCCTGTACGTGTGGCAAGCTTTGCACCGTTTATGCTTACCGTTCCGTAAGGAACGTGAACAAGCTTGTCATACCAATCATAGCCCATAAGCTCAACAACCTTGAACCACTGCGCAAAGTGCAGGGACTGAGCCGCGCTCGTTACGTATATTGCCTTATCGAAATTATATTCACCCTTACGATAGACCGCCGCCGCTATATCACGGGTGGGATAGAGAGTCGAGCCGTCGCGCTTAAGTATGAGGCAGACGGGCATATTCCATTTTTCAAGGTTAACGATGGACGCGCCGTCGTCAATCTCAAGAAGTCCCATATCGCGAAGCTTCTGCACCTGTGCGGGCATCTTATCGGTATAGAAGCTCTCGCCCTTATAGGAGTCAAACTCAATACCGAGAAGCTTATATGTTCTCTGATACTCTACAAGGCTGACGTCTACGAACCAGCGCCAAAGGGCGATATTCTCCTCGTCAAACACCTCGAGCTTCTTGAACTCGGCACGAGACTGATCTGCGAGGGTGGTGATGCCCTGCTCTTCCTCGTCCTTGATGGCGTTGTTGATTTTAACGTAGAGCTTAACGAGCTCGTCAACGCCGCCCTC
>JAZLCX010000040.1:0-9375 GCA_045614425.1 Eubacteriales bacterium
ATAAAAAATCTTCCCACCCTCTACGCCGACGGAAAGAGCTATAAGTTTGTAAACGGAATCGGCTACGGTCTTGACGGCTGGTGCTGCGATAAGGGAAACCGAGAGAGAGCAAGGACGGGAAAGGCCCCGAATTATACCAAAATAGCCCTTATGGGACTTCTCGGAAAGTACAAGCCGACGAAGGCGCGGGTAACGGTTGACGGAGTAACGAGCGAATACGAAAACGTGTGGATGGTATCCACCATGAACGGCAGATATCTCGGCGGCGGCATGAAGCTGACACCCGAGCAGGACCGTCTCAACCCCACTAACGAGGTGTCGGTTGTAGTTCTTACATCGAAGAGCAGACTCAGAATTCTCACCGTTTTTCCGAAGGTTTTCAAGGGAAATCACACGAAATATACGAAGGTGTTCAAGGTTATCCGCGGACACGAGGTTTCGGTAGAGTATGAGCGCTCGGTGGCGCTGCAGCTTGACGGTGAAACAATTCCCGATCTCAAGAAGTATTCGGCAAAGAGTGCTTCCGAAAAGAAGGAAGAGGCAACCGTTTAAGACAACGAAAAAAGCGAAAAATCAGCGGTTTAAGACACCGAAAAAGAGAATAAAAAGACACGCACCCTGCCATAAGGCTCGGTGCGTGTCTTTTTTAACCGAATTAATACACTCAGTCTTTGGGAATTCTTACGGTC
Source organism: Eubacteriales bacterium (assembly GCA_045614425.1). GTDB lineage: Bacteria > Bacillota > Clostridia > Oscillospirales > CAG-272 > UBA1740. The sequence continues at coordinate 690 of JAZLCX010000040.1, forward strand.
TCGCCGGGCTCGACAATGAAGTCCGGACCAAAGAAGCGCATATAAATCTTAGTTGAGGTGGGGTTGTATACGTAGCTTCCGTCGGCGGAAATTATGATGCGCTTAAAGGCCTCGACGTAATTGTAAATTTCAAGGTTCGTCGCAAACCATACGTCATCGCTCTCCGACATCTTCCGGCAAAAGCGCTCGATTACGTCCCAGTTATTGTGACGGGTGAACTCATAGCTGTGTCCCCAGAGGTAGAAAAGAATCGGCTTTCTGTTCTGGTAGCTGTTTGGCACGGGAGAAGCGAGAAATTCGTCAACCAGCTCAAAAAGTCTCGGGTTGTTGTGGTGGCAGGTTGGATTAAGCTCGAGCCAATCGGCCGGCATATCAAAGCTCTCGGTGGATACACCTGTTCTCGCATAGACGACGCCCGCTGCTTTCAGCATTTCCTTAACCTCGTCGTTATACTCTCCGCAGGGGTAGGCATAGCCGCGTACCATTTTTTTGAAATTTTTTTCAAGATGCTCGCGATTTGAGAAAACGTCCCATATTCCCACCTGAGAGGGAAAAGCAGGGAGAACGATGTGTTTGTAACCGTGAAGAGCGACCTCCATATCGTCGCCGTAAAGCTTCTTTGCCGCGTCAAGAGACACCAGGGTATCAAGGCCGCTCTCAAGATTTTTTGAATTGAGATTAAACGTACCCTTGACTCCGTATTTTCGCATTATCTCAACAAGACGAACGTCCTCAATCATACCGTCGTCATAGCTGAGGGTGCAGGCTTTTTTGCGAAAGCCTGGAAATCTAAAGCAGGATTGCATCATTGTAACCATAATTCAGCCTCCTTAAAACCAAACGGTCTTGCCCGCGGGCACAAGTACGTCTACGTCGCGGTAGCAGAGGTAAACGTCGGTCGCCGACGGGTTTTCGACGAAGTTGCCGTCGGCCGAGAAAACAAGACGGTTGAATGCGTCAATGTAGTCGTAAACCTCGATATTCGTAGCGAACCAAACATTGCCTGCATTTGCCATTTTGTCGCAGAAGCGCTCGAAGTCCTCCCAGTTGTTATCCTCGGTATATTCGTAGGTGTGTCCCCAAAGGTTGAAGAGAAGAGGTCTTCTCGTTCCTATCTTTCTGAAATATCCGTCGCCAAGGAAGAGGTCGACGTTTTCAAAGAGGCGTGGGTGTCTGCCGCGACAGGAGGCATCCCAGTGAAGCCAGTCGGTAGGAAGCTCAAAGGTTTCGGTTGAGCGAACGCTGTGTCTTGCGTAGGAGAGTCCGATCATTTTGAAAATCTTCTGAACGTCCTCGTCGCAGGAGCCGTAGGGTGTAGCGATACCGCGCACAATAACGCCGAACTCCTTTTCAAGAAAAGCCTTGCACTCAATAAGCTCGTGCAGGGTAATCGGATTAGGCGTACGGGCGAGCGAGTAATGCTCAACACCGTGGAGGGCAATTTCGGTATCGTCACGGAATATATCCTTTACCTGTTGAACTGTAAGCGCGTCTCTTACTCCCGTCCAACCGGTTTCAAGGTAATTTTTAGTAAGATTAAAGGTTCCTCTAAGGCCGTACTGACGCATTATTTCGATGAAACGCGCATCCTCAGCGGGACCGTCGTCAAAGGACATAGTGCAGGCTCTCCAGGTAAAGCCGGGGAATCTGCAAAAAACGGGGAAGGTCGTCATTTTTACGTCTCCTTTAGTTTTTTATTAATCATAGCATAAAACAAAACGCATGTCAATACTTATCACTATTATACAGCAGGCATATTAAAAAATCAATATACGTAACAACCCTGAATTTATATTTTTCGATATAAATTCCGTTTGATTTAAGATGAGGGCGGCGTCCGAGCAGGCGTCAACGGTTATTCTGTACTATTGATTCTAAATGCGGATTTTTTCCTTGAACTTTTTCTGATTTTGTGCTAGAATAAAAACGAAAGAACGGTTTTTTCTTGCGAGGGCTTATGAAAATAGGAAACGAAGAGCTTAAATACGGCGTTATGCTCGCACCGATGGCGGGATTTTCCGACAGGGCGATGCGGCTCGTTTGTCATAAATTCGGCTGTGAATATTCCGTCAGCGAGATGGTAAGCGCAAAGGCGGTCGTCTACGGTGACAGAAAAACCTTTGCTCTCGCCCGTCTCAGAGATGACGAGGGGCCCGCGGCGGTGCAGATATTCGGAAAAGAGCCCGAGATTATGAGCGAGGCGGCGGCGAGACTCTTATCCGCGGTGGATTCCGATTCGGCATCACCGAGGGCAATAGATATAAATATGGGTTGCCCGGTGCATAAAATTTACTCAAACGGCGAGGGCTCGGCTCTTATGAAAAAACCCGAGCTTATATATAGGATAGTGCGCGCGGTTTCAAGCAGCATAGAAATTCCGACAACGGTAAAGCTGCGCGCAGGAATAGACGAAGAATCGAAAAATGCCGTGGAATGCGCGCTTGCCGCCGAGGAGGGCGGCGCCGCTCTCATTGCCGTTCACGGAAGGACCAAAGCCGAGATGTACTCGGGAAAAGTCGACACGGGTATAATCAAAGCGGTAAAGGATGCCGTGAAAATCCCGGTGATAGCAAACGGTGATATAACCTCTGCCGAGGATGCCGTGAGAATGCTTTCCGAAACCGGTGCCGACGGAATTATGATAGGAAGAGGGGCAATAGGAAATCCCTTTGTATTCGCGGAAATTTTAACACGCCTTGAGGGTGGTGAATATACACCCCCGACGCTTGCCGAGCGCATTGACGCGGCTCTTCTTCAGCTATCCGCGGCTGTTGAGGAAAAGGGCGAGACGGTTGCAGTAAGAGAGGCGAGAAAGCAGATTGCTCTGTATCTCCGCTCGTTCAGGGGTGCGGCGGCAATCCGTGCCGAAATCAACAGAGCGGAAAGCCACACGGACGTTAAAAGGGCGCTTCTTACGGCGCTCGAGTAAGGAGGAAATATGAGAATAGTGCTTGCATCGAAATCTCCGCGCAGAAGAGAGCTTCTCAGGGAGATAGTAGAGGATTTCGAAATAATAACCAAGGAAACCGACGAAACCGTCCCCGACGGTATGCATCCGAGGGAAGCCGTAGAGCTTCTCGCAAGGAGAAAGGGCGAGGCGGTTGCAAAGGAGCTTCCGTCGGATACGCTCGTCATCTCGTCGGACACTCTCGTTGAGCTTGACGGAGTGCCGCTCGGTAAGCCGCACGACAAGTCGGACGCCGTAGAAATGCTTCTTTACCTTTCTGGCAGAACGCACCACGTTCACACGGGTGTGGCTGTTCATTACAAGGGACGCGTGTTTTCGGGAGTTGACACGGCGGGGGTTACCTTCATCAATATAGGAAGAACGGATGCCGAGCGCTACGTTGCAACGGGCGAGCCTATGGACAAGGCGGGCTCGTATGCCATTCAGGGCGGAGGCGCAGAGTTCGTCGAAGAATACGAGGGCGAGTACGATGCAATAGTCGGTCTCGGTCTTAAGCTTACGGAAAAACTGATGCGCGAGGCTTCGGAATATGAAGAAAAGTGAAAAGAGAAAAAGGCTCGCCGAGATAAGCGGAAGACTTTGTGCGATGTATCCCGCGGCAGAATGCGCGCTTGACTATAAGGGCGACCCGTGGCGGCTTCTCGTTATGGGCAGACTTTCCGCGCAATGCACCGATGCGCGCGTCAACGAGGTATCTGTGCGGCTTTTTGAGCGCTTTCCGACACCCGAGGCTATGGCGGACGGGGAGCTTTCCGAGATAGAAAACATAGTTAAGCCCTGCGGTGTTTTCAGAATGAAGGCGGCAAATATAAAAGACGCCTCGCGTCAGCTCGTCGAAGAATACGGCGGTGTACTTCCGGACACAATGGAGGAGCTTCTCACCTTTTCGGGTGTCGGCCGTAAAATCGCAAATCTTCTCCTCGGCGACATCTTCGGAAAGCCCGCGGTAGTCTGCGACACTCATTGCATAAGAATATGCGGCAGACTAGGTATGTACCCCGAAAGCGAGAAAAATCCCGCGAAAATAGAGAAGATACTCACCGAGCTGTTAGAGGGCGGCGACGGCTCCGACTTCTGTCACAGAATCGTCCTTTTCGGCAGAGAGGTCTGTACAGCGCGCTCGCCGAGGTGCGACGGGTGTACTCTTTCGGATTTGTGCGAACATCGAAAAAAGTTACACGGGGATTGACAAATGCGTGAAAAAGAGAGAATAAAGCTGCCAATAATAGTAGAGGGCAGATACGATAAAAGCAAAATTTCCTCAATCTTTGACGCCACGGTGATAACCACGGGCGGATTTGCGATTTTCAACTCAAAGGAAAAACGCGCGCTTTTGAAAAAGCTCGCCGAGCGAGGCGGAATCATACTCCTCACCGACAGTGATGCGGGCGGGGTGCAGATACGCTCCTATCTTTCGGGTATTCTGCCGAAAGATAGGATTTTCCATCTCTATATACCCGAGGTAGAGGGCAAGGAAAGGCGCAAGAGAGCGCCGTCGAAGGCAGGACTTCTCGGCGTCGAGGGTATGGATGCCGAAATCCTTATAAAGCTGCTCTCGCCGTTCGCTTCGTCGAGGGAAGAGGCGGCGTCGGAAAAAGAGAAAAGAAGCGTTACCAAGCTCGATTTTTATAATTCCGGACTTTCAGGCGGCGACTTGTCGGCTGAAAAACGCAGAAGGCTTGCGGCAAGGCTGGGTCTTCCCGGAAATATGAGCGCAAACGCCTTGATTGAGGCAATAAATCTTATTATCGGCTACTCCGAATACGAAAAAGCGCTGGCGGAAATTTCAGCGGAATAATTTTTAACTAAGATTTTATCTTAGATTTCGGCAAAAGGTATTTACTTTTTACTACTTGTGTGCTATAATACTTGATTGGTAAGAACAATTAAATAAAATATATATTAAAACGGAGGACAACAAAATGATAGAGAGAAAGAAAATCTCTATGGATGGTAACACTGCCGCGGCTCACGTTTCTTACGCGTTTACCGAGGTTGCTGCCATCTACCCCATCACCCCCTCATCCAACATGGCTGAGGTAACAGACACCTGGTCCGCTTCCAACAAGAACATTTTTGGCCAGCCCGCTAAGAATATCGTTGGAACAAACGTAAAGGTTGTTGAAATGCAGTCTGAGGCAGGAGCTGCCGGCGCAGTTCACGGCTCACTTGCGGCAGGCGCACTTACCACCACCTATACTGCATCTCAGGGTCTTCTTCTTATGATACCCAATATGTATAAGATTGCAGGTGAGCTTCTTCCTTGCGTAATTCACGTTTCCGCAAGATGCGTAGCTTCCCACGCACTTAACATTTTCGGTGACCACTCCGACGTTTATGCTTGCCGTCAGACCGGTTTCGCAATGATGGCAGAGACCAACGCGCAGGAGGTTATGGACCTTGGCGCAGTTGCTCACCTTGCTACTATCAAGGGCAGAGTTCCCGTTCTTAACTTCTTTGACGGCTTCCGTACCTCTCACGAGATTCAGAAGGTTGCCGCTTGGGATTACAACGATCTTGCCGAGATGCTCGACACCGATGCTCTTCAGGCATTCCGTGATCACTCCCTCAACCCCGAGACTCCCGCACTTCGCGGCTCTGCTGAGAACGGAGATATCTTCTTCCAGCACAGAGAGGCTTGCAACCCCTACTACGATGCATTCCCCGCAATCGTTGAGGAATACATGGACAAGGTTAATGCGAAGCTCGGCACAGACTACAAGCTCTTCAACTACTACGGTGCTCCCGATGCAGAGCGCGTAATGATCGCTATGGGCTCCATCTGCGACGTTGCTGAAGAGGTTATCGACTACCTTCTTGCTAAGGGCGAAAAGGTTGGTCTTGTTAAGGTTAGACTTTACAGACCCTTCGTTGCTGAGAAGCTTGCAGAGGCAATTCCCGCGACCGCAAAGACCGTTGCTGTTCTTGACAGAACCAAGGAACCCGGCTCGCTCGGCGAACCTCTTTACCTTGACGTTGTTACCGCTCTTTCCGAGGTTGGCAGATGCGGCGTAAAGGTTGTAGGCGGAAGATACGGTCTCGGCTCCAAGGACACCACTCCCGCTTCCATCTTCGCAATCTTCGAGAATCTTCTTGAAAAGGCTCCCAAGAACCACTTCACTGTTGGTATCGTTGACGACCTTACCGGACACTCTCTTGAAGAGAAGGCTGCTCCCGACACTGCTCCTCAGGATATGATTCAGTGCAAGTTCTGGGGTCTTGGCGGCGACGGTACAGTTGGTGCGAACAAGAACTCCATCAAGATTATCGGTGACCACACCGACAAGTTCATTCAGGCATACTTCCAGTATGACTCCAAGAAGACCTCGGGTATTACCATTTCCCACCTTCGTTTCGGTGACTCTCCCATAAAGTCTTCTTATTATATCAATAAGGCTGACTTCGTTGCTTGCCACAACAATGCATATCTTACCAAGTATGATATGATAAGCGACGTTAAGCCCGGCGGTACGTTCCTTCTTGACTGCCAGTGGTCCGATGATGAGCTTAATGCACATCTTCCCGCAAAGGTTAAGAGCTATATCGCAAACAACAACGTTAAGTTCTACACCATCAACGCTACTCAGATTGCAATAGATCTCGGTAACGCTAAGGTTAAGAACACCGTTCTTCAGTCTGCATTCTTCGCACTTGCAAAGATTCTTCCCATCGACGAAGCAATCGAGTATATGAAGAAGGCAGCATACAAGTCCTACATTAAGAAGGGACAGGCTATCGTTGACCTCAACTATGCCGCAATCGACGCAGGCAAGGATGCTCTTCACGAGGTTTCCGTTCCCGCTGAGTGGAAGAATGCAGGTGTTGACGCTCCCGCAGCTAAGGCAACCGGCTGCAGAGCTGATCTTGTTGACTTCGTTAACGACGTTGTTATCCCCGTTGGCAAGATGCAGGGTGATTCTCTTCCTGTTTCTGCATTTACTAAGTACGTTGACGGCGCATTCCCTCAGGGCTCTGCAGCTTACGAGAAGCGCGGCGTTGCAGTTTCCGTTCCTCAGTGGAACCCCGAGCACTGTATCCAGTGTAACAACTGTGCGTTCGTTTGCCCCCACGCATGTATCCGTCCGTTTGCTATGACCGAGGCTGAGGCAGCAGAAGCTCCCGCTGTAACAAAGTTCGCAGCTAAGCCCGTAATCAAGACAAACTACAAGTTCACAATGGCAGTAAGCCCGCTCGACTGTATGGGTTGTACCCTTTGCGTAAAGGCTTGCCCTGTTAACAATAACGCTAAGCTTGGCACCGCTATCGAGATGAAGCCCATCGCTTCTCAGCTCGACCAGCAGGAAGCTTACAACTACGCTGTAAAGAAGGTTTCCGAGAAGTCCGAGCTTGTTGGTACTTCCGTAAAGGGAAGCCAGTTCAAGCAGCCCCTTCTTGAGTACTCCGGCTCTTGCGCAGGCTGTGCTGAGACCTCTTATGCACGTCTTGTAACACAGCTCTTCGGTGAGAGAATGTATATCTCCAACGCAACCGGTTGTTCTTCCATTTGGGGTGGTTCCGCTCCCGCAACTCCCTACACCGTAAACAACGAGTCCGGCAGAGGTCCCGCTTGGGGCAACTCGCTCTTCGAGGACAACGCTGAGCACGGTCTCGGTATGTTTGTAGGTCAGAACGTAATCCGTGAAAGACTTATTGCAAAGCTTGATGAAATGGCTAAGTCCGATAAGGCATCCGATGCATTCAAGGCAGCTGTTGCCGAGTTCATCGCAACCAAGGACGACGGCGCTAAGAATGAGGCTGCTACTGCTGCACTCGTTTGTGAGCTTGAGGCTGCTGCTAAGGCAGGCTGCCCCGCAGCTCCCGAGGTCCTTAAGGATAAGAAGTTCCTCTCCAAGAAGTCCGTATGGATCTTCGGCGGAGACGGTTGGGCATACGATATCGGATTCGGCGGTCTTGACCACGTTCTTGCATCCGGCGAGGATGTAAACGTAATGGTATTCGATACCGAGGTTTACTCCAACACCGGCGGACAGGCTTCCAAGGCTTCCAACATCGGTCAGGTTGCTCAGTTCGCAGCAGCAGGTAAGGCAATAGGCAAGAAGAACCTTGCTGAAATCGCTATGTCCTACGGCTACGTTTACGTTGCACAGATCGCAATGGGCGCTGATATGAACCAGACTCTCAAGGCAATCACCGAGGCTGAGGCATATCCCGGACCTTCGCTCATCATCTGCTACGCTCCTTGTGAAATGCACTCCATTAAGGGCGGTATGGCTAACTGCCAGGCAGAAATGAAGAAGGCTGTTGAAGCAGGCTACTGGCAGATGTTCAGATTCAACCCCGCGCTTAAGGCAGAGGGCAAGAATCCCTTCTCGCTCGACTCCAAGGAGCCCGTAGGCGACTACCAGGCATTCCTTGCAGGAGAGGCTCGTTATACCCGTCTTGCACAGGCATTCCCCGAGAGAGCAGAGAAGCTCTTCAAGGAGTCTGAGGCTGCTGCAAAGGCTAAGTATGAGAGACTTAAGAAGCTTGTAGAGTTCTACAACAACTAATAAATAAGCCGAAAGGCAAAAAGGTCGGGATTTTCCCGACCTTTTTTATATGAAGACACAGCATAAGAAAAGGGGCTGAGTCATTAAGAATTCAGATAAATCAACAGATTTTGCAGGATTTTGTTATAAAATCTGAATTCTTAGTGCGAAGCACCTTTGGGGCTCGCTTGATTTTGAGCAGAAATCGTCGGCTGACGAGCGAGAGGCG
>JAZLCX010000041.1:0-5341 GCA_045614425.1 Eubacteriales bacterium
CTTGTATTCTGACATTTTTATACTCCTTTGTTTTTTACTTACAAGAATATTTTAACATTACCGTAACGCTCGGGTAAGTATAGCACCCCTCCAAAAAAATATGTCGGATTTCAGGTTTTATTATGCAAATCAAACAAAAAAACACAGCCTTTTCGGCACTCAATTTTTTTGTAAGTATAGAAATCAGAATAAATAAATAAAAAAAGAGGCATAGCAAAATACTTCAGCGAAGCAGAGCTATGTCTCTTTTAAGTCGGAATACGTAAGGCGGAGTTGATACCGCGCGGCTGCACTCGGTTAAATCACAAATCCTTCTTAATATGCACGTCAAGCTGATTGTAAGGTATTTCAATTCCTTCCTTGTCAAACGCCAGCTTAACCGCCTCGGTGATGTCGAAATAAACAGTCCAATAATCAGAGCTCATTGACCACACACGCGCAACGATGTTTATGCTTGAAGCGCCGTGCTCCTTCACCTTAACAAAAGGCTCCTTCTCCTTAAGGACTAGGCTGTGATTAAGGCAGATTTCGGTAATTATCTGCTTTGCCCTCGCAAAATCGTCACCGTATCCGATGGAGAAGAGAAAATCAACTCTTCTTTTATCCATTTCCGAGTAGTTTACAATCTCACCGCTTGAAAGCGCTCCGTTGGGAATATATACGACCTTGTTATCCGGTGTCAAAAGCTTGGTGTTTGTGACATGGATATCAACAACCGTTCCCGACTGTCCCTGCGCCTCTATGTAATCATCGATTTTAAAGGGGCGTGTTAAAATAATCAAAACTCCGCCGGCAAGATTTGAAAGCGCACCGTTCACCGCAAGTCCTATGCAAACACCGAGCGATGCAACAAGGGCGGTAAGACCGCTTGTATCAATGCCGAGATATCCCACAAGACATATTACGATTACTATCTTTAACCCCAGCTTGAAAATATATGCCAAGGTCTTCATAATCGTTTTATCGGCCTTCTTATTTTCAGCCCTTTTTTCGATTTTCCTTGCAAGCGAATTAACAATTTTGAATGATATAAACAAAATCAAAAGAGCGACAATAATTTTCACTCCCGTTGTTGCACCCCAATTAATGAGCATATTTAACAGTTCTTTCCAGTTCATTTTTTGAATCCTTTCGTTTTTTTAAAATTACTGAGATTATAGCATACAGTTTAGGGTATTTCAAGTCATTTTTTCGTTTTAATCTGTAAAAAATATATGAAATACTATGTTTTTCTCTTTGGCCGGTGGCAACCTAAATCGAATACGCCTAAAGCGGTGCGATAGCGGAGCCCAATGATGCCCGAGGGCACCAAGCTCGGTGTCCTTTGGTGCGGCGAGGAAGTTCTTCGATCAGGAGCTACCAATACAAAAAGGACACCGCTTTGGGTGTCCTTTGGGAGAATTTCATCAAAGATGAATATACTCTCACTCTGCGCCTGACAAGCAAGCTTGTCGATCTTCGAGTGGAGTATGCGAACTCCCTCGCCTGTCACCTTTGGTGCGGCGAGGAAGTTCTTCGACCAGGAGCTACCAATACAAAAAGGACACCGCTTTGGGTGTCCTTTTTGTATTGGTGACTCCTGGGAGAATCGAACTCCCGTTTCAGCCTTGAGAGGGCCGTGTCTTAGCCGCTTGACCAAGGAGCCTTTTTGCTAGGCTTGATTATTTTAACATAGTTTTTTCTGTTTGTCAAGTGATTTAGCAAAGTTTTTTGATAATTGTTGATTTTAGTCTTTATTTATGGTAAAATATGTAGCGTAAAACCCTTTTTGAAAATAGGAAAATGGAGGATGAAAATGGCTTTTTCAAGGCTTAATCCGTTTGTCAGGTCGGCGGCAATTTATGAGACGGTCTCTCGCACCGAGGAATGTCGGGCGTACGATTCAAGGCTTTTCTATATGATTTCGGGCGACGTTTCGGTCAGCATTGACGGCGGAAAGAAATTTCACCTTTCAACAGGCTCGCTGCTCTTCATTCCCGCGGGGGCAAGATATAAGCTCTCGGGGCAGTATTTGATGTGCGCTGTCATCGGTTTCGACCTTGACGACTCCTACTCTGATATTTGCGAGCGGATTTCGCCTGTGCCGACATCCGAGTTTAACGAGGCTGGGTGTCACAAATGCAGCATTCCTCCCTTTGACAGATATCTTTTATGCGAGGATATGGACTCGCTTCGGGAGGAGTTTATACGAATCGAAAAAATCGCGGCATCCGCCGAGGGCGAGTGGCGCGCAGAGCTGTCGGCACGTCTTAAGCTTATTCTCCTTAAGCTTGCGGAAAGTGTCAGCGAAAACGCTCTTCCCGCGCAGATGGTTGAGGCGCTTGACTCATATATCCGCGAGAATGCATCCGATGAAATCTCCAACACAGAGATAGGCGCGATATTCGGATATCACCCATTCTACGTCAGCAGACTCATTAAGGAAAAGAAGGGGCTTACGCTCCGACAGTACATAATAGCTTACCGTCTTAAAGCAGCTAAACGGCTGCTTGAGGTAACGGCAAGACCGATTGCCGATATAGCCGAAGAGACCGGCTTTACCGACGCGTCGTATTTTACGAAAACCTTCCGCGCGACCTTCGGTGTAACGCCTAAGGAGTGGAGAAACAAATTCAAAGAGGAATTTATTTGATTCAAAGTCTATGATAAAAAAGAATGATATTATAACACTCAAAATAGATTCAATAACCAATCTCGGCTTTGGCGTAGGTCGGCACGAGGGACTTGTAATATTCGTCGGCGAGGCGGTTACGGGTGACTTGTGCGATGTGAAAATCATTAAAACAACCCCCTCGTATGCCGTGGGGCGTGTTGAAAAAATGCTGGAACTTTCTCCTCTGCGTGACAGCAAAAGGTGCGGCTCGGCAACCTGTCGTGCGTGCGCTTACAAATGCATCGGCTACGGCGCTGAAATAGAGTTAAAGGCTGCCGACGTCAAGGAAGCATTTGTAAAAGCCGGACTTCCCGAGGTCAAAATCGCGCCGCCTATAGCCTCACCCAAGGAAAAGGGCTACCGCAACAAAGCACAGTACCCCATATCTCGTGACAAAGACGGCAGGTACGTAATCGGATTTTACGCACCGAAGAGCCACAGGGTTACCGAGGCGAGAGATTGCCCGCTTGCTCCGTCTGTATTTGCCGATATAATTAACACGCTTGACGACTTCTTTACGAAATACGACCTTTCGGTTTATGACGAAGAGCGCGGCAAGGGGCTGTTACGCCATATATATCTCCGCCGCGGCGAGGTAAGCGGCGAAATTTTACTTACCCTCGTCATAAACGGCGACACCCTTCCCCACTCGGACGAGCTTGTAAAAATTATCAGCGAGCGTTTTCCGCTCGTTGTAGGCATTCTTTTGAACGTTAATAAGAAAAACACCAACGTCATACTCGGCGATAAATTTATAACCCTTTACGGAAGAGATTTTATATACGATACCCTATGCGGTGTCAAATTAAAGCTTTCCGCCCCCGCCTTTTATCAGGTCAATCACGATGCCGCAGAGCTGCTTTACAAAAAGGCTGCCGAGCTTGCCATGCCGAGAAAGGACGACACTCTTCTCGACCTCTTCTGCGGTGCGGGTTCAATAGGTCTTTCAATGGCGAAAGAGGTGGGCGAGCTTATCGGAATAGAAATCATCGACAGCGCGGTTCTGTGCGCAAGAGAAAACGCCGAAATAAACGGCATATCAAACGCAAAATTTTACACGGGTGACGCTGCGAACACCGAAGACCTCTTAAAAAATGCCGAAGCGGAGCTGGGACGTAAAATCAATCCGACGGTAGTCGTCCTCGACCCGCCCCGTGCCGGCTGTGACGCGCGTCTTATCGAGTTTGTCGCCTCCCTCTCACCGAAGCGCATCGTATATATCTCCTGCAATCCCACGACGCTCGCGCGCGACGCGGCAGTTTTCAAAAAGCTTGGATATATCTGCGGCGATGTTACTCCTGTGGATTTGTTTCCTTTGACAGGGCACGTCGAGTCCGTCGTGTGCCTCACACGTCGGCTCGACAACTAAGTTCGCCTACGGCAAGTGAAGTTGCTACGCAGTGAAGTTTTGGCTACCGCCGAAGTGAAGTTTGCGCCACGAGTGGCGCAAGTGAGAAGTAGTTTAGGGCGAACTTAACTTCACTTTGCGAGGGATGCGAGCAAAACTTCACTGTGAACGTAGCGAACAACTTCACTTTTGCAAAGCAAAAACTTCACCAAAAGTCAGGGACAAATGTTACTTTTGAGCAAGACTCGAAAATGCATTTTACAGCAGTTTAGTATAACATATCGAAAGGAGAATATATGAAGAAGCTTATAGCGTCAAAGAAATGGTTGATAACATATTTTGTTATTTTGCTGTTTTTATGTTGTTTTAATGCAATAGGGATTGCGTTGATTATATATTCGGTTAGTTCAAATAGGACTGACACATTGGCTATTGGAATTGTGACTTTAGTATATATGCTCCCTACCACAGGAATCATTCTGTTTTATTTAAATAGACGGGCTTGTTGGATTTGGGTAGAAGACGGGCTTTTTAAGTGGAAAGGATTGTTTTTAGGATTTAGTGGTGAAATAAGACCCGAAGATGTAGATGACATTGGAAGTGGTGGAAAGAAAATATATATTTTTGTAAGACACCCTAAAAATCGTATGCATTACGAAAAAGGAATCTTTGAACTTTCAAATAATTCGGCAAACCGTACGCTTTTAAAATCCTTTTATTCAGGTGAAATTTATCCTCCTGAATTGTGTGATGTATGCAGGAATGTTAAAGTTGGAAAGCTTGAAAATCAAGAAGAATATTTGGAGACACTTTCGTATCTAAAAGAAATGATAGCGAACGATAATTATGAAATGTTCGCAAGTGACTATCCCATTGATGCAGTTCAAGACGAAAATGGATGTTGGGTTGATGATGTTATTGTACATATGGTAAAGTGCAAAAAATGTGGAGCACTTATTTATTGCTATTGTGATACCTATCACGGCAAAGGTAATTTAACGGTAAGGAAATAACTCTATATTAGAATATTTTTGCTCAAAAATATACCTTTTGGTTTTACAACCCCCGTTTTTGGCACAAAAATATACCTTTTGACCTTATGACCCACGTCGAGTCCGTCGTGTGTCTCACACGTCGGCTCGACAACTAAGTTCGCCTGCGGCGAGTGAAGTTGCAAGCAGTGAAGTTTCGGCTACCGCCAAAGTGAAGTTTGCGCCACGAGTGGCGCAAGCGAATAGTAGCTTTGGGGCGAACTTAACTTCACTTTGCGAGGGATGCGAGCAAAACTTCACTGTGAGCGTAGCGAACAACTTCACTACGAGCTAAGCGAGTAACTTCAC
>JAZLCX010000042.1:0-15032 GCA_045614425.1 Eubacteriales bacterium
TCGCGAGCGAATTAAATCAAAGTTTTCCTTGACGGTCGAAAGAGTGACCGTCATTTGCTTTGCAAAACGGCATAGTTTTGCCACAGTCACCGCAAGCGGTGAGTGGGTTCTGCACCACATCACCTACCCCAAAACAAAAAAAGGATATACCGCAAGGGCATAACCTTTTTGTTTGGTGCAGGTGACGGGATTTGAACCCACACGAATCTCTTCACTGGAACCTGAAACCAGCGCGTCTGCCGTTCCGCCACACCTGCAAAATATATAATAATGCAGAATGCAAAATGCATAATGCAGAATTATTTGGTTGATGTTTTACATATAGATGATAAAATTTTGATAAGTTCAACAACATCATTTTCTATACTGTTGAATTGCTGCTCAGTAAGAAAATCTGTCTTGTATAGTAGCCTAATCCAATAATGTGACTCGTTTGCTTCTTTTAGTGCTATGCACATTTTAGCAGAAAAATCCGCTTTGCTTTGTCCGCGAACGGCTTCCGATACATTTGCGCCTATGCTTGTTCCGCTTCGCAGTAATTGCTTTGAAAGAACAAACTCTTTTTTCTCAGCAGACAAATGCTTATGCAGATTAACAATTCTAACCGCAAAATCAAAGGATTTGTTCTCAACAACATTATCGTTCATTGATTTTCTTCATTCTGCATTTTGCATTATGAATTATGCATTAGCTTTCGTCACCGCGGTGTCGGAAGCTAAATACGCAAATAATAATATCATATTAGATAGATTTTGTCAAGGGATTTTCGGGCGTTTGAAAAACATTTTTAAAAAACTTTAGAAAAGGTATTGACAAACCGTGTTTGAGTGTATATAATATATGAGGTATCCTAAGACAGCAGGTTCCGGTAAAAGCGAAGGCTTTCCTGCCGAGGTGTGACAAGTTGAATAGATTTTTTTCTGTTTGTCCTTTCTCGGAGGTGTCTTATGCCTATCGGAAAGGATATTTTTGTTTTTAATTTTCATGGAGGTGGAACAATGCCCAGTAATAAGATTCTTGAAGAGAAGAAACAAGTCGTAGAATCTCTCGCAGCTAAGCTTCAGACTGCGCAGGGTGGCGTACTTGTTAAATACGAAGGTATCAAGGTTTCGGAAGATACCGAACTTCGTGCAGCTCTTCGTAAGGCTGGCGTAGAATATACCGTTATGAAAAATACTCTTACCGGCAGAGCATGCGACATCGCAGGCTACGCTGATATGAAGCAGTATCTTTCCGGTATGACCGCAATCGCATTCAGCCAGAACGACCCCATCGCACCCGCGAAGATTATGAAGGAATTCGCTGACAAAATCGAAAGCTTTGAAATCAAGGCTGGATTTGTTGACGGAGGAATTCTCGACGCAGCAGGTGTTGAATCTCTTGCAGCGACTCCTTCTAAGGAAGTTCTCATTGCTAAGATGATGGGAAGCCTTATGTCTTCTCTGTACAGCTTTGCATACGTTCTTCAGGCGAAGATCGACAAAGAAAACGGCGGCGAGGACGCAGCCGAGGCTCCCGCAGAGGCTTAATTCTGCAAAAATAATAATTGTATTAAATTTTGTAAATTTTCGGAGGATATTAAAATGAACGAAAAGACTACTCAGATTCTTGACCTTGTTAAAGGTCTTACCATTCTTGAACTTGCTGATCTCGTAAAGGCTCTTGAAGAGGAGTTCGGCGTATCTGCAGCTCCCGTTGCAGTTGCAGCAGCTCCCGGTGCAGGCGCAGCAGCTCCCGCAGCAGAAGAGAAGACCGAGTTCGACGTTATCCTTAAGGCTGCAGGCGCTAACAAGCTCGCAGTTATCAAGGTTGCTCGTGAGATCACCGGTCTCGGACTTAAGGACGCTAAGGACCTTGTTGAAGCAGCTCCCAAGGCAATCAAGGAAGCAGTTTCTAAGGACGAAGCTGACAAGATCGCTGAACAGCTCAAGGCTGCAGGCGCAGAAGTTGAAGTTAAGTAATTTCATCTCCTACTTAAAGATAAAAAGCGTGACCCCTGCTGGTCACGCTTTTTCTTTTTTTATCACTTAAAAATATCGTCGGGATTAGAAATTTCGAGCGCGATTTTATCCTCTTTCAGCACTCTGAAAATTTTTGCAAGCCTTTCGGCTGAAATTTTAAGCATCGCCCGACCGAGCGTTGAGGACGCACCGTAGGGAGCGAATGCGGCGTAGGAATTAGGGTAGTTTGCAAGCCACGAGTTCGGTGCGTTAACACCGAGATCGGAGAGGGGTGTCGATTTGTTGTTTGATATTCCCGACTCTTGATCATATTTATCGGGCGCTACGAGATGCTCGTTATTTGCCATAACCATACAGGTCTCGCGGAAGTCGGCGTGTCCGCCGCCGTAACCGCGCTCGGCGTGCTTTTTCAAGGTTTCAAGGTCGGCCTTCGTAACGAAGGAAAACTCGTCACGCCTCGTCTGTATGATTTCCATAAGGCGCATAGGTAAAAAGTCCGAGAATGCGAAGGCAAAGGTGGACATCGTCGCATAGGACTGTCCGTTGTAGGTCTGCTCGCTCATTAAGGCGTTTATAAGAGTGTTGTTTCCGCCATGACCGTTCGCTATAAGTATCTTATTAAAGCCGTTTCGCGCGATTTCGTCGCAAATTTCCTTTAAGACCGTCACAAGAGTTGACTGCTTTATACCGACACAGCCGCGAAGCCTAACGTCACCGGGATTTTTAAAGGCGTGAAAGCAGGAAACGTCGCCGAGCCACGCACCCGTGGGAAAAATCATAACGTCCTCAAGCTTTGCCGCTTCGGTAACGGCATCGAGAGCCTCTATGTAATCCGTGCCGACGGGAAGATGCTGACCGTGCTTTTCAAGACATCCGAGCGGTAAAACGCAAACTCCGCCGGATTTTTTTATAGCTTCAGGAAATTCTTCCTCAGTGAGTTCTTCCCATTTCATAATCTTCACCTGTACAAATAGTTTTAATAATCAAAGCTGTCGGTTATTACACCGCGGTGTATATGGAGATGTCTGCCATCGCGCCAGAATTTTTTGATTCCTCTTTTCAGAGACGTATCTTCTGAAAGAGTTTCTATATCGCCTTTCTCACCGAGCCATACAAAGCTCCGGCAGTACTGCCCTCTGGGGTCGAGAACGGGATACAAAGCAAATCTTTTCATAAACTTGGTGAGATTTTTTTCTTCACCGATAATTTCGCCAAGATGGGGGGTAAGTATCCAAGAGAAGCAAACTATACACTTGGGGGAAAGCTCGGGATAGTATTTCTTAAGAAGGTTGAAGCCCCCCTTAAGACTCTCGGTTACGTAGTCCTCGGTCATATTGGTTTTTCTCGGGATATGAAGGGCAATAACGTCGTCGCCGGGGCGGAGAACAGCTTCCCATTCCGACTTCAAAAAGGTTTCGCGTTTTCTTGAAACGGTGTTATCCTTAACTCTGTGAGCAAAGAAGACGTCAGTCCATTCCTCAAATTCCGCATCGAACGAGCCCTCCTCGTCGGTAGCACCCGCGCTTCCGAGAACCTGACCGCTTTTATGGAATTTGCCTCTGACCATTATGAATATGTATTCGCCGGTTTTCTTGTTCTTTAGGAGTATTGCATCGCCGGGCCAGATGTGAGGCTGATAGTTATACCCATTATGGTCGAGGATGAGAGCTTTGGCGTAGTTGAGGAGCCAATGGTAACGTCCGCTGAGAGTGACTCTTCCGTCTGCCTCAACTGTTCCGATTTCGATATGAAGCTTGAGATTTCCGAGGTTTTTCTTAATCTCTTCGTCGGAAAGACCGCGAGCCTTGTATTTTTTTACAGCCTCGGGGCATTCGGCAAGAAAGAGAAGCGTTGTGAACATATCTGTTGCAGGAGTTCCGTCGGATTTCGGCATAGGGAATTTGCGCGCCTCGTAGATCGTTCTGCTTCTGCAGTACTCGTAGGCAAGCCTTAACCAAGTGAGAAGGTGTTCTTTTTTGCTTATATCTTCAGCGCCCTCGATGGTGTATTCCAGGTATTCGCCGAGCATTCCGTATTCGTCATCAAGAGCTTTGATTTTTTCTACGTCGTAAAGCGAGCCGTCATCCTCGGGCAAATTTTTGTAGATTTCTTCAAGCTCTTCGGGATATTTTTCAATTTCGAGAAGCGCCGCAAGCTCTCTGAGTTCCATAATAATCTCCTTCGTTTACCTTAGCACCTCGGCGGTGCGAATAGCTTCAATAATCAAAGCTGTCGGTTATTACTCCGTAATATGAATGCATAAATCCGCCGTTAAGCCAGAGATTTTTGATTCCTCTTTGCAAGGACGTGTCCTCCGGAAGATCTTTGATTTCACAGCTATTCCCACCCCAGACAAATCCGCGGCACCCGGTTCCCGACTTGTCACAAATGGGGTGCTTTGTAAAGCGATTCATAAATTTTGTGAGGTTTTTGTCGGGGCCTAAAATATCCTCAAGCGTAGGTGAAAGCAACCAGGAGTTACACGAGATGCACTTTGGTGAAAGCTCGGGATAGCGCTTTCTCAAAATAGCAAAGCCCTCCTTAAGACTCTCGGTTACGTAGTCCTCGGTCATATTGGTTTTTCTCGGGATATGAAGGGCAATTACGTCGTCGCCGGGGCGGAGAACCGCTTTCCATTCGGATTTCAAAAATGCTTCGCGTTTTTTTGAAACTCTGTTGTCTTTAACACGGTGACCGAAGAATGCGTCGGGAAACTCCGCAAATTCAGCGTCAAAAGCGCCTTCGTCGTCGGTTGCACCGACACTGCCGAGAACGTATCCGTCTCTGTGGAATTTTCCGGTAAGCATAACGAAGATGTGCTCACCGCTTTTTTTGTTTTTAAGAAGAATAGCGTTGTTTTGCCATGTATAAGCCTGATATACGTACCCCTTATGGTTGAACATCATCGCCTTTGAATAGTGAGTGAGCCAGGAGTAAATACCTTGCCCGATAGAAATTTTGCCGTAGTAGTTTTCAGCTATCGAAAGATTCAATTTTAGATTGCCGAGGTTTTCTTTAATCTCTTCATGCGAGAAGCCGCGTGATTTATAGATTTCTACCGTTTCGTGAAACTCGCGCATGAAAAGCAGAACGGCGAACATATTTCCGGCGGGCGTTTCGTCGGGTGTGGGAATCGGAAAGGCGCGCGCCGCGCTTACAGCCTTTCCCTTGCGGTACTCATAAGCAAGTCTGAGCCACGTGAGAAGATTATGTTTGTTCTTTATATCGTCAGCACCGGCGAGGGCATTGTCAAGGTACTTGCCGAGCATACCGTACTCCTCGTCGAACGCTTTAATTTTTTCTGCATCGTAAAAGAAACCGTCGTCCTCGGGCAAATTTTTGTAAATTTCCTCAGCGTCGTCGGGGTATTTTTCGATTCCGAGCAGTGTCGCAAGTTCTCTAAGTTCCATAAGAAATCACCTCAAATATTTCAGCGCCGTTTCGTCTAAGCGCTTCTATTCGTGATTATAGCATATATAATGTAAATTTTCTATAGATGATAAGAAAAAAATTTGTATTATATTCCTTTTTATAGAAGTCGATTCATTTTTTAAGGATTCCGTTAAATGAGAATATATACTCTCCGCCGAGGTAAAGTTCCTTTATTTTTCCGACGCTCTCGGCAATTTCGGAAAAATTCATTGTTACGTTCTCATTAGTAAATAGAGCTGTTTCAAAGACGAAACAGCCCTATTATATTATTTCTTACTGCTCCTCGTTGAGCTCGTGCATTGTAGTTACGACATCATCGTAGGTCTTGAAGTATTCGAAGATTTCAGCAAGTCTGTCAACGGACATCTTTACCATAGCCTGACCGATGGTTTCGGTGCAGCCGAAGGGGGGATAACCGCCGTAAACGTTCTTGTTGTTTGTGAGGTACATCTGGTAAGAGCCGCCCATGCCGAACTTATCGGGAATAACAAGACGATTGATACGCTGTCCGCTTTCAGCATCAAATCTTTCAGGCTTTACGAGATGGGGGTAAGTACCGTAAACAAGTCCGGTCTCTCTGAAGTCAGCGTGACCGCCGCCGGTGCCGGTTTCAGCCCAATGCTCAAGAGTTTTGATATCCTCTTCAGTAAGCATTGAGAAGTACTCGGGGTTTTCCTTAACCTTCTTAAGCATATTTTCGGGAAGAAGGTCGCCTGTGAAATCGTATGCTCTTGTTACTAAGATGGAGTAATCCTTCTTTGTGTAGAAGTGAGAGCGGTTGAGAATCGATAGGATAGCCGAGTTTCCGCCGTGAGAGCTGCAAAGAATGATTTTCTTAAAGCCGTTTCTTGCGATTTCGTCGCAGAGCTCCTCAAAAACGGTAAGAAGCGTGCGCGAGCTGATTCCTATAAATCCAAGCTTGCGGGTTTTGTCAGCATGTATGAAGGAGTGGCTTGCGGTAACGTCGCCGAGCCACATAGTGGTTGGGAACATCATAACGCCAGCCTTTTCAGCTGCAAGCTCTACGATTTTATCGCCCTTGATCGAGTCTGTACCTACGGGGAGGTGCTGACCGTGCTTTTCAAGGCAGCCTACCGCCATAACGCAAACTCCGCCGGAGGATTCAATTGCCGGACCAAATTCTTCTTCTCTGAGGTATTCCCATTTCATAATTAGGTTCTCCTTATGTATAATTTTTGTGTTTTTTTAATAATTAAAGCTGTCGGTGATAACGCCGTAATATCTGTGAATAAATTCGCCTTCCGAATGAAGCTTTTTTATTCCCTTCTGAAGAGAGGTGTTCTCAGATAAGGTTTCAATAGGACCGTGTTCTCCCGGCCAAACGAAACTGCGCGTACCCGTTGCCTCTGCATCTAAAATGGGATGCACGGTAAATCTGTGCAAGAATTTGTAAAGATTCTTGTCAGGGGTCAAAATTTTATCAAGATTTGGCGAAAGCAGCCATGAGTGACAGGTAATGCATTTAGGCGAAAGCTCGGGGTAGTATTTTTTCAAAAGATTGAATCCCTCTTTAAGGCTTTCGGTTACGTATGCCTCATCCATATTTGTCTTTCTCGGGATATGAAGAGAGACTACGTCATCACCCGGGCGAAGAACTGCGCGCCACTCGGATTTTTCGAATTTTTCAAATTTAGCTTGAACTCGGTTATCCTTGACTCTGTGACCGAAGAACATATCGGTCCACTCTTCAAAGTTTGCACTAAACGAGCCTTCATCGTCAGTAGCTCCGGCACTTCCAAGAACCTGACCGCTCTTATGGAATTTTCCTGAGGTCATAACGAAAACATATTCGCCGGTATTCTTATTTTGGAGAAGAATTGCGTTGTTTGGCCAGGTGTAAGGCTGATAATTGTATCCCTTGTGGTCGAACAAAAGTGCCTTCACGTAGAGGTTAACCCAGCCGTAAAGTCCGGGGGTGATACAAGCCGTTCCGTTGCAGATTTCGCTTACCCAAAGATTTATTTTAAGATTGCCGAGATTTTTCTTGATTTGCTCGTGGGAGAATCCGCGGGCTGCATATCTTTTAACCGTTTCAGGAAACTCGGCAAGGATAAGAAGTGTTGTAAAAATATTGCTTGCAGGAGAGTTATCAGGCTTAGGCATGGGGAACTTGCGGGCTTCATAAGCAGAACTGTCCTTGGAGTATTCAAAAGCGAGTCTTAACCAAGTGAGAAGGTTTGGTTTGTCTTTTATGTCGTTAACTCCTTCAACAACGGTCTCGTAATATTCGCCGAGCATATCGTACTCGTCGTTCATCGCTTTGATTTTTTCTACATCATAAAGCGAACCGTCATCTTCGGGAAGATTTTTGTAAATTTCTTCAAGTTCTTCGGGGTAGCTTTCAATGCCCAGCGAAGCTGCGAGTTCTCTCAGTTCCATTTGCAATCTCCTTAAATATGTGTTGACAGTATTGTATCTCTGATACAACTATACCACATTGCAGATTAATTTGCAATACCGATTCGGCTGTTTTTTTCGTCAATTTGGTTGTTTTTTTCTTCAATTTGTTGTGCGGTTTCGGTTTTAAGATATCATATAATTTAAACGTTTCGGGAATTTACGGATTTTTTCTTTGAGCAAGGTATTTTTTGCGTACTGCGGTGAGAAATTTCTGTACTCGCTCGGATTGATAATCCCTATACGTCCAGGGGAGTTTATTCCATTTGCCCCTTGCATAAAAGAGGGTGAGCTCTGTATAAATGCCGCGTTTTAAGGGGATTCTAAATCCGGTTTCCTTGGTGGTCGCAAGCAGAAGTCTGCCGTGATTTATAAATCCGGGGTCAAGATTGATTTTTCGCTTCCCGTCAATGCTGAATTTTCCTTCAAGGGCATTGGTAAATTCCTTTATCTCCGCCTGCTCCGAGGGGTCAATGAGCCTCTCAAAGCTGTATATTCTTCTAAGGCCCTCACCGCCGAGCTCATCGTCGTAATATGTCGAGAAATTCTCGGAAAAGGAGAATTCCTCCGACACAAAATCCCACTCACCGAATTTCTCCTTAAGAGTATTAAGTGCCTCCGCCAAAACCTCTTTGTCGTGGTATATAATTCCGACTATCAGCTTTTCCTTTTCAAATTCAAAAATTTCACCCATATACTTTCAGTCTTTCTGCAAATTCTTCATAAGTTTTCGGAGCGCCCTCCTCACCCGAAGAGAGCTCGCGGTATGCCTTCTCAAATTCAGCCGCGCGAAGCCTTGATTTCAAAAATCCCTCTATCCAATATGAAAACTCGGTTTTGGGATTCAATTTCTCGAGTGGCTTCATGCGAAGGTACATAGGCGCACCGTCAGAGGCATCGCGCCAGGTGTCGACAAATGCGTAGTCATATTCCTCGCTTGGCATAATTTTTTCGGCGTATTCAAATGCGTCTGCACATACTAAGTTTACCTTCTCTGCATTCGGAAATTGGGGAAGGATATGTTTTTTGAAAATGCTGATAACCTCTTCGCTTTTATCTACTACCGTTATGCTTTCCACATCATCTTTGTTTGACACCATATAGGCGTAATAGCCAAGACCTAGACCGAACGTTATAACCCGTCCGCGCGCCCTTCGGATCGCTTCATCACATGTGTCAATATCAATTGGCGTAAGCGTCATCCACTCGTTTTGGTCCTCGAGAATAGCCGGGAATTTGAATTCCTTATCAAAAAATCCCAGCGGTACAAGCTCTGAGAAGTCAGGAGCTAGGGTAACGTCACCCGCAACGAATGCGCGGTACGGTGGGTATGACTCCCACTTAAGCTCCCATTTTCCGTCTTTTATGTTGTCGAGCTTTATATTTTTGTAATAACCGTTTTCGGTATATCGTTTTGTATCAAGGATTTTGACCGACGGGCGTATGTATTCTTTAATCAGCCGTCTTTGATTTTCTCCCTTTGAGTAGTCAACACCGAATGCCTCGCACATTACGGCAGCGACGGCATCGGTTTTCGTTATGTCGCCGTCAGAGGTCAATTCGGAGACGATTTCTTCGGTAATAAGCTCCGGAAAGTATGAAAGATAGTCGGAATACAGTTTGAAAATCTCATAGTTTAAGTCAAATGTCTTTTTCAGACGTTCAACCTTTTCTCTATCGGAATAATTCATTTAGATCGCCACCTTCGTAATTACGGTTTTGCTGTTGTAAATTCGCAACAGCTTGAGTGCCGCCGCGGTAGCAACAAAGTAAAATACGCATCTTTTTCCATGACTGTCGGTATAGAGGAGTGCGTATGCATCAGCGCTTTTTTTGCTTGGAAGAGCAGAGTATATACGATTCGGAGAAAAGGCGGCGATTTTATCTTTTATTTGACTTTTCGGCGCAATTTCTATGGCGTCGGAAATTTTTATTTCAAGCTTTTTTCTTCCGCTTTTGTTGTGGTATATTACGAAATAGGTGAGTGTGCCGTGCTCAACCGTATATTTCAAATCCGGCTTCACATATTTCCAAGTAAAATGAATCAGTATCCAAAGAAAGAAAGGAATAAGAGCGCCGAGCGGGAATACCCGTGTTACGTAAATTACAACAAAATATCCGACGGCGAATGCTATATATCCGACAATCATAAGGATTTTTAATAACAGCCAAGCACCCTCGGCGCGTCTTTCTGCCGTATATTCGTACGAGTTGAAATCCTCCATAACCGTAACCTCAGAAAACATATTTATGCTATAATTATAGCATATTTTTTCGGAGGATGTCAACAACTACAAAAATAAAACGGGACTTTACTTTTCTCTTTGGGTGTGATAAAATAGAATATATTGATTTGCAGCCGTGATTTGCGGCAGAGAGGATAGAATATGCGAGCGGCAAGGCGTCCATACACCCCTGATGATGCGGTTTCGGTTACTCCGCTTAGTGAATACACGTATGAGGGCTCAAGGGAAGCGCTTATAAACGCCCTTGATGCCATTGGCGGAATTGATTTTATAAAACCCGGAATGCGTGTAGTCATAAAGGCAAATCTTGTTTCGGCAATGAAGCCTGAGGATGCTGCAACCACCCATCCCGTGCTTATATCTGCGCTCACCGATATCCTGATTGCTAAGGGAGCTTCGGTGGTGGTCGGCGACAGCCCGGGAGGATTATATAACGGAATTTTCTTAAACCGCGTTTATAACGCGACCGGTATGCGTGAAGCAGAGAAGCACGGCGCGGTGCTTAATACCGATTTCAGCGAGCTTCGCGCAGAGTTCCCGGAGGGCAAGGTATTAAGAGATTTTGTTTACACGGGTTACCTTGATAAAGCCGATGTGATAATAAATTTCTGTAAGCTCAAGAGCCACGGAATGATGGGCATGTCCTGCGCCGCCAAAAACATGTTCGGTACTATACCCGGTATAATAAAGCCGGAGTATCACTTCCGTTTCCCGAAGTACGAGGATTTTGCGGATATGATAGTGGACCTCGACGAATACTTCCACCCTGAAGTTTCCATTGCCGACGCGGTAGTGGGAATGGAGGGCAACGGTCCGACGGCAGGCGTGCCGTGTAAAATGGGCTTTATTTTAGCCTCCTACTCGCCGCACACACTGGACGCTGTTGCAGCGCACCTTCTCGGATTCAAGCATTCGGAGCTTCCTATACTCGATGCAGCATGCCGACGCGGACTTATTCCCGATAGCATAGAGGGTGTAAATATTATAGGGGATATAGAGGGACTTTCAGTTCAAAATTTTGAGCGCGTGGTCGAACGTCACTCGCTTGAATTTTCGGGGGACGGAAAGAATCCCGTAAAAAGATTTTTCTCCGGTATTGCCGCCAAAATACTAAGAACCCGTCCAAAGCTTGAGCCCGAGCTTTGCGTTGGATGCGGGATATGCGCCGGAATATGTCCTGTAAAGGCGATAACCGTTACAAAGAAAAAGAAGGCAAAAATTGACAGAAGCAAATGTATAAGATGTTTCTGCTGTCAGGAATTTTGTCCCAAGAGCGCACTTAAGGTCAAGCGCACCTTCATAGCAGAACTGTTCCACCGTGAAAAGAAATCAAAATAAAAACTTTGCCCGACAGACGATTTGTCTGTCGGGCGCTTATTTTATATTGTCATTTATATAATAACCGGCGGAGTGTAGATTCCCCATCTTGCGGTTAACGTTACGTCCCCTGTGAGAACGTCGGTTTCAAAGTTCCACTTTTTTTCACCCACGTACCAGCCGATAAGACGGTATTTGTCACCCTTGTTCGGAGTTTGGGGGACAGGAATCAAATCGCCCTCGTAGAGAGTTGTGATGGGGGAAATTTCTCCGGCGCCGTCGGTGTCAAAGGTTACGGTAACAGGGGCGTTCCACTTTGCCGTAAGCGTTATATTTCCCGTAACGGTGTCGTTTTCAAAATCCCAAGCTTCACCGGCGTAATACCAGCCGCCGAATTTATATCTGCTCTTCGTAGGAGCAGGTGCCGGAACTGTAATCTTTCCGCCTTCAATAGTGATTACGGAGTCTATCGGTGTTCCGCCGAGAGAATCAAAGGAAACGGTATAAGTCGGTTTCCATACGGCAGTGAGTGTGATGCTGGAAGTAACAACATCGGTTGAAAAATTCCAAGCTTCGCCGTTGTAGGTCCAGCCGACAAACGCATAGTTTGCTTTGGTAGGCGCAGGCGTAGGAGCGGTGACCTTCGAGCCGGGAAGAAGTATTTGAGGAGCTACTGCGCTTCCGCCCGCAGTGTCAAAGGATACGGTGAAACGGGTATCCCATACTGCAATAAGCGTAATATTGTCGATAACGGTGCCATTTTCAAAATCCCAAGGTGTGCCGTCATACGACCAATACAAAAATTCGCAGTCCGCTTTTGTGGGAATGGATGGCTCTGTGATTTTAGAGCCGAGAAGAAGCGTTTGAGGAGCTACGGCAGAGCCGCCAAGAGTGTCAAAGCTTACCGTGTAGTAGGGCTTCCACATAGCAGAAAGTGTTATGTCTGAGGTAACGGTATCATTATCAAAATTCCATATATCGCCGTCGCAGTGCCATCCCTCAAATTCAAAACCGGCCTTTTCGGGCGCAGGCGAGGGAAGGGTAACGAGGTCGCCGTATTTTACACTTTGCGAGGCGACTGCTCCTGCACCGTCCGTATCAAAAGTAACAGTATAGGTTGTCCGCTCCCATTTTGCCGTAAGTGTGAGGTTGCCGATTACTGTATCTGTGTCAAAATTCCATTTTACCTCACCGTTATACCAGCCAAGGAAATCGTGACCGATTTTTACGGGAGATTCGGGCATAGATAAGGTTTTTCCGTCCTCAACTTCAACCGCGTCGGGTGTTGAGACGGCACCGTTGCCATCAAAGCTTACGGTGTATTTTGTAGGATTGGAATTGCAAGCCGTGAGTAAGAGGAGCGCGAAAACAAGAGCGAAAAGCGTAAGTATCTTTTTTTTCATAAAAACTCCATTCTGTCTTTCAAACTAAATTCATACCTACATTATACAATAAATGGAAATTCTTTTCAAGTGGAAAACGAGAAATATTTCCCCAAAAAATGTAAAACAGCAGAAAAGAGAGCCGTTTAAGGAAAAAAGAGAGCCGCAATTTGCATGCGGCTCTCTTCATTATTAAGTAAAAGGTTAAACTCTATCAGATGTCTGTGGGAGGAGTCTGTATCATCCACTTAGCCTTAAGAGTAATGTTTCCGGTTACTGTGTCAGTGGAGAAATCCCAAAGATCGTTTCCGAGATACCAACCAACAAGGCGGTACTTCTCACCCTTGTCGGGAGCGGTGGGAGCTGTAACAGTGTCGCCATCTTCAACAATCACAGAATCAATTGTTCCTGCGCCGTCGGTATCAAAGCTTACGGTCCAAAGTCTCTTCCATACTGCAGTAAGGGTGGTTACACCTTCAACTACGTCGGTATCGAAGTTCCAGATTTTCGTTCCGTCTGACCAACCCATGAACTTATGGTTCTCACGTGTAGGATCAGCAGGCTTTACAATCTTCTCACCCTGGAGGATGAGCTGCTGAGTGGTGTGTGTACCACCGTTAGCATCGAACATTATGTCGTGGTAAGGAGTCCAGTGAGCATAAATAGTGGTATCACCGTAGATCTCGTTCTCTTCGAAGTTCCACTCATTTCCGTCCTCGTCAAACCAACCGTCAAAGCGGGATTGAAGCTTCTGGGGATCAAAAGCAGGTTTTGGTGCGGTTGCACCGGCATTTACGGTCTTCTTAGGAATAGTATTTCCGCCGTTTGTCTCAAACGTAACCTTGTATTTTGCGATCTCCCACATTGCCTTGAGGGTGATGTCGCCGGTTACTACTTTGGAATCAAAGTCCCACTCTTCCCATTCTTCAGCTTCGCCTTCTGCTGCGGTGTTAACGTACCATCCAAGGAAGACGTAGTGCTCTTTTTCGGGGGCGTCGGGCTCGGTAACAAGGCCGTTTTCTTCAACTTCGATCGCTGCTACAGCGCTGCCGCCGTCAGAGTCAAAAGTTACCGTGTATTCCGTAACGCCACCACAGGCAACGAGCATTAACAGTGCGGCAATCAGTGTGAAAACAACTAACAGTCTTTTCTTCATAAAATCTCCGTTCTGTCGCATTAGGACATAATTTAATTTTTTTAAAACACTCTGAGCATATTATACAACAAAACAAACGCGTTTTCAAGTGTTAAAGCGAAAAAATATAAAATTATTTTTTGTGGCGCAATACACTTGAATTTTTTTTGCTCGTGTGCTAAAATAAAATGAACGAAAAATTTTGGAGGACGTATGAAAAAATTCTTTGAAGAATTCAAAAAATTCATAACGCGCGGCAACGTTATTGATATGGCAGTCGGTGTTATCGTAGGCAGCTCGTTTACCGCAATAGTAAACGGAATGAGCAATTTTATTTTAAAGCCGATCATAAACTGGCTTTTGGCCCTTATTCTCGGTAAGGATGCGCTCAGCGGCGTCTTCACCTTCTTAAAGAAGGTTACCGTCGAAGAAACCGGCGAAATCGACCTCACCAATTCAATTTACATAGATTGGGGCTCATTCATTAACGCAGTAATCAACTTCTTTATCGTTGCGTTTGTGCTCTTTACTATCGTAAGAATTATAAACAGAATTCGCGAAAAAGGCAAGGCGCTTGAGAACGGAGTGCTCGGCGATATACCCAGCAAGGCTGACCGCAAGGCAATGAGAAAGCTTGGCATAAAGCTTTACGACAAGCCCGCTGTTGAAGCTTATTATGCTGAAAAGGCAAAGAAGGCTGCCGAAGAGAAGGCAATTGCAGAAGAGAAGGCAAGACTTGAGAAGGAAGCCAATCCTTCAACAGAGGAGCTTCTTAAACAGATACGCGACTTGCTCAAGGAAAAGCAGTAATTAACAACTTAAAATCAAAAGACGGAGATGATCGTTTCTCCGTCTTTTTTCTTAGTTAGATATTTCTTGCTTCAGAGCAGGTGAGGTAAATTATCTGCCTGTCCTTTGCAAGCGTTTTAAGGGTTTTCTTTGAACGTGCGAGCGTATCGTCGTCAAAATATGCAAACGGGTCGTCAAGAATCACGAAAGGACGCTCGTCCTCGTAAAGCGATTCTACAAGAGCGAAGCGCGCCGCCAGAGCGTAAAGGTCGCGCTGACCGCGGCTGTATGCTTCGGCATCCTTTAGGAGTCCCCGCTCGTTTTTCTTTACGGCAAATGAGGTGTCCATGTG
>JAZLCX010000043.1:0-15716 GCA_045614425.1 Eubacteriales bacterium
GACCCGCAGAACTTTGCAAGACTTTTTAAACGGGAAATAGGAATCAGTCCCCGTGAATACAAAAGGGAAAAAGAGGGCGAAAATTCGTCAGCGGATATTTACCGCGGCCCCGGAACGCTTTGACTGAATTTTTATAAAAAAGAGGGAACACATCGGTTTTTGCCGAAGCGCTCTCTCTTTTTTGTTTAACTGAATTATTTTTTCTTGAAACTCAAAAAGCCGATTGTTATGGTATCTCCGTCCTCGGAAAATGGCAGCTCCGCACCGAGAATAGCGTCGATAATACCGAGGATATACTTTTCCTCGTCGCTTGCCTCATCCTCGTCAATAAAATCAAATTCAATGGTTTTTTTGCCGTCCTCCTTGTCAATGTCGTAAGTTCCCGTCAGCTCTTCGTCTCCGACTATGACCGTAACCTTGTTTCCGCGGAACTTAAGGTCAAAAAAAGAGCCCTCGTACGTGCCCGACGGACCGCCGCAGGAAACAAGCGTAAGCACCAGCGCGAAATCCACAGCGCATAACATAAGTGAAGAAATTACTTTTTTCATATTATCCTCCTTGGTATTACTCTATGTATATTATAACACGCTAACGGAGATTTGTCACTCGAATTTAAAATATTTTTTCCGGTTTTAAAGAATAAAAGCTGCGTATTTCGTCAACAATTATTGTCAATCTACCATTGGTAGAGGTGGCGCTCTGCAACTCTACCGTACGATTTCAGTTAAGGAGAACGTCCGTGACGTGAAGTAGGTTGAATTCCCGTGCAACCTGCAATATAATTGTTGACAAGGAGGATATGAAAATGGAAAACACAAGGAATTTTTTTGGCGGCGAGCCGCTTTTTAGCGGCCCAAGACGAGTAGCAGCACCGCTTGAGAGGGAGTACTCGCGCATTGAGGAATGGGCGCACGCAGTTACGCACGGAATAGGTGCGCTCTTGAGTATCGGAGCACTTTTCCTTTTGATTTTCAAGTCATATAGCTCCGGCACGTCAGGTATCGTTTCAGCGCTTATATTTGGGATTTCGCTTGTGCTTCTTTATACGGCGTCATTTTTATATCACGCATCATCGGCAGTCTTTGGCGAGAATACCGAAAGCAGAGTGCGCGACTTCTTTATGAAGTGTGACCACAGCATAATATACATCTTAATTCTGGGAACATACGCGCCGGCATGCATATCGGGACTTGGCGGCGCACTCGGGTATCTCGTTCTTTTTGCGGTCGGGGCGCTTTGCCTTTGCGGAGTCGTGCTCAACGTAATAGACGTTGAAAAATACAAAAAAATCAGCCTTTCGCTCTACGTCATCACAGGCTGGACGATAGCCTTGGTATCCGTACCTTATTTCAGAGCTGTCGGTGCGCGCGGCTTTTCGCTTTTGGTTTTGGGCGGCGTTTTTTATACGGTCGGCATAATCTTTTATAAGCTGAAAAGAATTCCGTATATGCACCTTATATGGCATCTCTTCGTAATTGCCGGCAGCCTGATGCATTTCTTTATGGTGTATTTTTATTGTATTTAGGAAAAGAGCGGTTATAATCGGGCATCGAATGCGAACCTTCGGCGCTCATTTCAATTCGCGCAAGGTCGAACTTTGTGATAAGCGAAAAACAAAAAACACCGCGCAAGGCGGTGCTTTTTGTTTTTGGCCTACCCGAAAGGGTACACGTAATATACGAGGATTCTTCGCCCTGCGCCTGACAAGCGAGCTTGTCGAACTTCGGGCGTCGAATGCGAACCTTCGGCGCTCATTTCAATTCGCGCAAGGTCGAACTTTGTGATAAGCGAAAAACAAAAATCACCGCGCAAGGCGGTGCTTTTTGTTTTTGGCCTACCCGAAAGGATTCGAACCTTCGGCCTTCAGAGTCGGAGTCTGACGCGCTATCCAGCTGTGCCACGGGTAGAAATATTAAATTTTATTTTTTGACTAGGTAACAGTTGCGCCGATGGCGCAATCTCAAGAGTTTGCCGCTCGGGGCAAGGAAATAGCATAGCGTTCCGCTGAACATCTGCGGTTAATATCATCTCCTCGCATGGCAATATACCGCAAGCGGTATGCGGAGTCTCGCGCGCTATCCAGCTGACCCCGTCCCGTCGCATAGTCGCCCGACGCCGCTCGGTACACTCGCGTCGCCGCGCTCGTTGCTTTGGGGACTTCATTTCGTAAAAACGATTATCAACCGTTTTTACTCATTCACCACGGGTGAAATATTAAATTTTGCTTTTGAAGGCTTGCGCAATCTCTGAATTCTTGCCCGTATATTTTACCATTTTGTGTGTGGTTTGTCAATGGATAAAATGATAAATCCTGAGTTTCTAGAAAAAAGTGAAGAGCGCCCGCGATTTTTTTGCGGGCGCTTCAAGCTTGTTTAGCTGTTTTTATTTTCGTCTTTGTCGGACTTGTCGAGCTTTACCTTATCAAGAGCTTTTTTTGCGAAATCTCTTCCGCCGAGACCGAATGCCAGCGCGAAGGCGACGGCAAGTGCTGAAAGCGTGAGAATGAACGCCCAACTCACGATCGTTGTGGCGAATGCAAGCTGATCGAGAATCATAAATCCGGCTACGACAAACAGAATCGTTTTTAGAATTTTAGCCGCCGCAGTACCGAACATTTTTGAATCCCGAAGCGCACCGTCGAGAAGATTCGCAAGGAATATTGCCGCAAGGGCGATAAGGGCAGCCTTTATTATCATAGGCAGATAGGATATAATCATAGCCGCCACACCCGATAGGATTTCAAGCCCGAGAATTTTGACACCCTCTGCTACTACGAAAAGAATTATCACTGTGCGCACTATATTGGTCACGGTTTTTGTAAGCGAAAAGGACACAGTGCCGTTCGGAGCTATTTTGGAAGCCATGCCGTCAAAATTGAGTGCCGTAAGAAGATTTGAAATAAGAGCGCAAACAACATTTGAAACAATGATTCCAACGGCAACTACAAGCGAGGCGAGGATTATATTGGGGATAGCGCTGAAAACCGTATTGATTATGGAAACTGCGGGCCCTGAGATGGCATCAATGTCTAAAACGGTAAGTGCTTCTACGATGGTTATAAGAATGATAAGAGCGTTCAATACCTTTCCTATGACTGCTGAAATTTTGACACCCTCGGGCATATATCCGCCGGTACCCGAGCCATCAGTCTCATCGGAATCGCCACGGTGAGTGAGCTTTTTCGTAAGGCTGTCGATTTTCGTCTTTGCAAGCAGCACAGTAACAAGACGGGAAAGCAAACCACCCACGAAAACACCTACGAAAATCAATATTGCGGCAGCTATGACCTTAGGTATATATTCAAGGAATACGTTTGCGAAGTCGCCTAATGGCTTTGATACCGTCTCAAGACCGAGAGGGCCGAGTATCGCCGGCAAAAACAAGAGAAAAACTATCAGGAAGACGAGCTTTCCTATAAATTTTGCGGCTGTTCCGTCCTGTCCCTCGTTTATTCCAAGGCTGTCGAGCTTGGTGTCGAATCTTATGAGCTTAAAAATGCGTTTTACGACGAAGCTTACAAGTCCTGCGGCAACGAGCGCTAGTGCAAGATAAACGAGAGATTTTACGATGTTGTTTTCCCAAAGCATCTCGACCGTATCAAGAAATTTGTCCATAACTGTCTCCTTTTTGCTTTTTGTTAGACTATAGCCAACCCGAGAGAATTATATTCAAATTTCCCAAAAATGTTACAAAAAAAAGGGGCAACCTCGTTCTGAGGCTGCCCGCATTTTAAGTAATTTTTTCTGTCTAAGCTTTATTTTGCTGCGAATTTCTCAATCTTAGAGAAGAAATCGTCAGCGTAGTCGGTGTGCGCTATAACTGTGATAGGCGAAAGAAGGTCGAGAGAGAAAATTCCCATGATCGACTTTGCATCTATAAGGTATCTGCCTTGTGCAAGGTCGACTTCGTAATCAATGAGAACTACGAGGTTAACGAAATCTCTTACGTCCTGAACGCTTGACAGAATAATTTCGGTCTTTTTCATTTTTTTACTCCTATTCGATATTTGTATAAAAATTATACCAAAACGCATGCTTTTTGTCAAGCGATAATTTAAACAAAAGGCAAAAAAATGGATGTAAATCTATTGACAAGATTTTTATGCTGTGTTATAATTATCTTACAATAAAAAACTTTTGCCTTATGGCGCCCGGAGGGTATGAAAATGAAGAGAATTAAGACCATTGAAACTAAGGATATTGTTAAGACCGTTGAGAACGGCGGATGCGGCGAATGCCAGACCTCCTGCCAGTCGGCTTGCAAGACTTCTTGCGGTGTTGCAAATCAGCAATGCGAAAATCAGAAGAAGTAATTCTGACAAACGCTGCCTCATAAAAGGCAGCGTTTATTGTTAAAGTTAGCTTTACAAGAGGTAGATATGGTACATCAGTATAAATTAAACGGCTACAACATAGTTCTTGATACGGTAAGCGGCTCGCTCCACTCGGTTGACGAGGTGGCGTACGATATAATCGAAATGTACGGTCACATAGACACCGAAAAAATAGTGTCCGAGATTTTGAAAAAGCACTCGGATAAAGAGGACGTGACGCGTGAGGATATACTTGCTTGCATTGAGGACGTAGAGGCCCTTCGCGATTCGGGAAAGCTTTTTTGCGAGGACAAGTTTGAGAAGCTCGCATATAACTATAAAAACACGTCAAACGTAATAAAGGCTATGTGTCTCCACGTAGCGCACACGTGTAACCTCAACTGTTCGTATTGCTTTGCAAGTCAGGGTAAGTATCAGGGCGACCGAGCTGTTATGAGCTATGAGGTGGGAAAAAGAGCCTTTGATTTTCTCATTGAAAAATCCGGCACGAGAAGAAATCTTGAGGTTGACTTTTTCGGCGGTGAGCCCCTTATGAACTGGGATGTCGTAAAAAGGCTCGTTGAGTATGCTAGAAAGATTGAAAAAGAGCATAATAAGAATTTCCGCTTTACTCTTACCACAAACGGTGTATTGATTGACGACGAGGTCATAGATTTTCTCAACAAAGAGATGTCCAACGTCGTTTTAAGCCTTGACGGCAGGCGTGAGGTGCACGATCACTTCCGCCGCGACTACGCGGGCAACGGCAGCTATGATAAAATAGTACCGAAATTCAAAAGGCTGGTTGAGGCGCGCGGTGGCAAAAACTACTACGTGCGCGGCACTTACACTCACAATAATACCGATTTTACCGAGGATATTTTACATATGGCGGATCTCGGATTTACCGAGCTCAGCATGGAGCCCGTGGTATGTCCTCCAAACGATCCGTACGCCCTCACCGAAGAGGATCTTCCCAAGCTCTTCGAGCAGTATGAACGTCTTGCGACGGAGATGATAAAGCGCAAAAAAGAGGGACGCGGTTTTACCTTCTACCACTATATGCTTGACCTGAAGAACGGACCTTGTATTTACAAGAGAATAACCGGATGCGGCTCGGGTACGGAATACGTATCGGTAACCCCGTGGGGTGAGCTTTATCCATGTCACCAATTTGTCGGCGACGAAAAATACAGCCTCGGAAATATATGGGACGGAATTACAAATACGGCGGTCCAGGATGAATTCCGATCCTGCAATGCGTACGCAAGAGAGGAATGCCGCGATTGCTGGGCTAAGCTTTACTGCTCCGGCGGATGTGCGGCAAACTCTTATCACGCAACGGGAAGTATTTCGGGAGTTTACCGCTACGGCTGTGAGCTTTTCAAAAAGAGAATTGAGTGCGCGGTTATGTTAAAGGTGGCCGAGGCGGAAGACAGTCAGAATGAAAACTCCGATATTTGATTTTGTAAAGGACTACGCCGAAAAGAAAAACGTAAGGCTTCATATGCCCGGTCATAAGGGCAGAGCTCTTCTCGGATGCGAGGCTCTCGATATAACCGAAATCGACGGTGCCGACAGCCTTTATTCTGCTGACGGAATTATTGCCGAGAGCGAAAATAATGCAACACGCCTCTTTGGCACGGCGCATACCTTTTACTCGACCGAGGGAAGCACGCTTTCAATAAAAACGATGCTTGCGCTTGCACTTTCGGGCATAAAAAAACCAAGAGTACTTGCCGCGCGGGGCGCGCATAAGGCGTTTATTTATGCTGCAGCGCTTCTTGATGTTGACGTAGAGTGGGTTTTTCCCGCCGAGCTTTCGAGTATATGCTCGTCTGCCACCGTAACACCCGAGGAAATTGAGCGTGCGCTTGACTCTCTTGAAGATATATCAGCGGTCTACTTGACCTCTCCCGACTATCTCGGCAATATTGCCGACATATCGGCGATAGCTGAAATATGTCATAAGAGGGGGATATTACTCCTCGTTGACAACGCTCACGGCGCGTACCTTAACTTTCTCTCGGAGTCACGCCACCCGATAGCTCTCGGGGCTGATATGTGCTGTGACTCTGCCCATAAAACGCTGCCTGCACTTACGGGGGGCGCTTACCTCCATATATCCGAGCGTTGCGGAGAATATGTGAAAAATGCAAAGAATACAATGTCAATCTTTGCTTCTACAAGTCCATCGTATCTGACGCTTATTTCGCTTGATTTGGTTAACTCATACCTTGAGTGCGAGTATCGTGAGCATCTTGCTGAAACGGTTAAAAAAACAGCTCTTCTCAAGGAATCAATAAAGAAAAACGGCATATCGGTTCTTGATACCGAGCCGCTCAAAATAGTTGTTGATGCCAACGAATACGGCTACACGGGTGTTGATATAGCAAATTGTTTGCGCTCGGACGGTATAGAGCCGGAGTATGCCGACACCGAATATACGGTCCTTATGGTTTCCACCGAAAATACCGATGACGACCTTGAGCGACTCGCATCCTCGCTCTCCCGTCTTCCGCGCCGCAGCAAAATCCTAAGGGAGACGGCAGTGTGCTTTACAGCGCCGGAGCGCGTTATGTCGGTGCGTGAGGCAATGTTTTCACTGCGAGAGCTTGTTTTAACAAAGGATGCAGTCGGCAGAATATGCGCATCTCCCACCGTATCCTGTCCGCCCGCAATTCCCATAGCGGTAAGCGGTGAGGTAATAACCGATAAGGAAATAAAGCTTTTTGAAAAATACAAAATCGAAAAAATAGAGGTAGTTAAAAATGCTTAACTTAAATGACGAGCTTAAATTTTACCGTTCGCATCTTTACGACAACGTGCTTCGTTTCTGGGAAAAATATTCCCCCGACCTTGAGGCAGGCGGAGTATTTACCTGCTTTTCAAACGACGGCTCGAAGCTTCTCTCCGAGGATAAATACATATGGAGCCAGGGAAGAATGCTCTGGGTACTCTCGCGTATTTTGTCGCGCGGAGAAATCGAAAAGGAAAGACTTGATATGCTCGATAAGCTCGCGGATAAAACCGCGGAGTTCCTTATCAACCATTCGAGGCTTGAAAACGGAAACTGCACCTTCCTTACAGACAGATGGGGCAACAAAAAGCTTTCGGGCGAGGTTTACGACTCCAGCTTTTACGTTGACTGCTTCGTAATAATCGGAACAGCCGAGTACGCGCGCTATAAGAAGGATTACGACGCGCTTGCATTTTCTCTCGACCTTTATATTAACACTAAATCACGTGTTGAGTCGGGCAATTTCCGTACCGATCCGTACCCTGTACCAAAGGGATATCAGACTCACGGAATTCCTATGATTCTTACAAATACGGCACGTACGCTTGCCGATTCCATGTCGGCGCTTTGCCACCCCGATGCAGACAAGATTTCGGAGGATGCTTACGGATACGCAAAGGAGGTCATAGACACCTTTGTTGACGAAAACGACATACTTCACGAAATGGTGCGCCTTGACGGTACGTTTGACACCGAGAGTCAGCTCGGAAGATACGTAAACCCCGGTCACACGATTGAGGACTGCTGGTTCCTTGAAACCGAGTGGAAGCGCTTCTCGGATACCGCACGCTACGAGAAGACTAAGAGGGTGTTAAAAAATGCGCTCCGTCTCGGATGGGATGATAAGTTCTCGGGAATACGTCTGTTCGCAGATATGGAGGGCGGAGATCCCAAGGGAACGATTCCCGATGCATCCGAGCCTATGGTTAAGAAGACTACCGATGATAACGGCTCAAAGCTCTGGTGGGTACATTCCGAAACTCTTTACACCACGCTTCTTTTCGCTGAGGACGAGGAAATTTTCGCGTGGTATCCGAAAATCAAGGAGTACACCTTCAAAACCTTCCCGAATAAAGCAAACGACAGGGGAGAGTGGATACAGATAAGAGCGCGTGACGGCGAGCCCGAAAACAGAATAGTGGCTCTTCCCGTAAAGGATCCTTTCCACATTTTAAGAAACCTTCTTCTTATAGTGGAGCTTCTTGAATCGAGAATCTAAAAGAAAAAATAAAAAGAAGAGGAATTGTGTAAAAACGCAGCTCCTCTTCTTTGGTTTTTTCCGTTTTTTCGACATCTGCGGCGCATTACTTTTTTGTAAATCCTATTGAATATTTCAAGCCGTTGTGATACAATACAGATATAAAGCTTTGAAGAGGGTATAATTATGAAATCCATTAAGGATATATACAAAACCGGTAAAGGACCGTCCAGCTCTCATACTATGGGACCTGCAAAGGCAATGGGTATTTTTATAAAGGAAAATCCCGATGCCGATTCCTATGAGGTAACCCTGTACGGTTCGCTTTCTGATACCGGACGCGGACACGGAACCGACGTTGCCATAGAGAGTATGTGCAAGGAAAAGCCCGTAAAAATAACCTTTAATTCAAAAGATAGGGATTTGCCGCACGAAAATACTATGGATATATACGCCGTTAAGAACGGAATTCAAACCGCCCGTATGCGGGTTATGAGTGTCGGCGGCGGCGAAATCAAAATAGAGGGAAGAGAAGACAAGGTCAGAAACGAGGTATATCCCGAAAACAGCTTCCGCGAAATATCCGAGTACTGCAAGAAAAAGGGAATAAGACTCTCGGAATTCGTTGTTGAGCGTGAGGGCGAGGAAATATACGAATTTCTTGCTAATGTCTGGCATACTATGACAAAGTCAATTCACGAGGGCCTTACAACCTCGGGAATTCTGCCGGGCGGACTTGAGGTTGAACGAAAGGCACAGTACCTTTACAACCAACGCCACATAGACGAGAGTCCCGTTACCCGCGAAAACCGTATCGTCTGCGCTTACGCCTATGCCGTAAGTGAGCAGAATGCCGACAACGGCACGATTGTAACGGCGCCTACGTGCGGCTCGTGCGCTATTATTCCGTCGGTTCTCAAATATATGCAGGAAAAGAACGGATTTTCCGACAGGCAGATATACAAGGCGCTGGCGGTTGCCGGTCTCATAGGAAATCTTGTAAAAACAAACGCCTCAATAAGCGGTGCGGAGTGCGGCTGTCAGGCAGAGGTAGGCACGGCTTGTTCTATGGCTTCGGCGGCGCTGTGCGAGCTGTTTGAGATGGGAATCGACCAGATTGAATATGCGGCGGAGGTTGCCTTTGAGCATCATCTCGGTCTTACCTGCGACCCTATATGCGGTCTTGTGCAAATACCCTGCATAGAGCGTAATGCGGTTGCGGCAATGAGAGCTATAAATGCGATGAGCCTTGCAAACTTCCTCTCAAATTCCAGAAAAATATCGCTTGATATGGTAATCAAGACGATGTACGAAACCGGTAAGGATCTCGCCCATATTTACAGAGAAACCTCTGAGGGCGGACTTGCAAAGAACTATAATAAGGTTACTTGAAAATGGATAAGATAAAAATTGACAGAATCAACGAGCTCGGACGGCTTTCAAAGGAGCGTGAGCTCACAGACAGCGAGCGCGCGGAGCAGAAGGCGCTACGCGAGGAATATATAGCCGAGGTCAGAGCGGCTCTCAAATCTCAAAAGGGCGGGAATTAAATGGAAAAGTACTGTTCGATATGCAAAGCTCAGGTAAGCGAAGAGGATGCGGCAATTCTTACTCTCGGCGGCTTCGGAAACCCGAGATATATGTGCTCTCTTTGCGAGGCTGATTTCGATTTTGCGACACGCTCCCACTCTCTCGATGAAATAAGCGGTGCTATGGAGCGTATAGGAAAGAAAATGTCATCGTCACGTATTGATGACGCTCTCGTGCTCAAAACGGTTCGTGAGATAATGGAGTCGGCATCATCGCGCGCTGAAAAAATCAAAAGCGGTGAGTATGATTTTTCCTTAGACGAAGCCAAAGACGGCGGTGAGGATTATGAGATTCCCGAGGAGCTTCTCGAAACCGAGGAGGATAAGGAAACCGAACGTCGCGAGTCGGAGAAAAATGCAAAGTTTGAGAAAATATCAAATTATATTTGCATCGCCGCAATTCTTGCTGTTTTCGGATACGTTGTATACAGACTTATTACGACTTTTATCAGTTGAATAAAAAACGAGACCTCCGCATATTTTTGTGCGGAGGATATTTTATGTCTTTACTTATAATTTTACCTTTTCTGATTACATTTGTCGGCACTTATTTTTTGGTGAAGCTCCGATTTTTCTTTGTCGCGCATCCAATCAATACGTCAAGAAAGCTAAAAGAGGCGATGAGGGTTCCAACGACAAAAAAATCTTTAACGCTTGCCCTTGCAGGAACGCTTGGCGTCGGTAACATAGTCGGAGTTGCATACGGGATTTCGGTGGGAGGCGCGGGAAGTATTTTTTGGATGCTCGTATCAAGTCTGTTTGCCTCGGTGATAAAATATGCCGAAATCACACTTGCAAAGGATATGAAATGTGATGGCAGCGGAGGTATGAGCCAGGTCTTAAAATCCTCATTTAAAACACACGGGGTGACACTGAGTAGATGTTACGCGCTTCTTTGTCTTTCGCTTTCGCTCGTTATGGGGGCGGCGCTGCAATCGCAAAGTGCGGTATATTCGGCAGAGGCTACCTCGACACTCAGCCCACACCTCGTTGCTCTGAGTGTTACTCTTCTTACCGCTTTGGTGGTTGTCGGGGGAGCGAAAAAAATAGAGAGCGCCACAGCCTTCATTATCCCCATCGCTACTTTGTTATACACGTTAATATGCGTTGTTGTGATATTAAAAAACAGAGAAAGATTGCCGGACGCATTCGGAGAAATACTGCGCGGAGCATTTGATTTTAAAAGCATCGGCGCCGGCGTGTCAAGTTTTCTTGCTGTTTCAGCTCTTAAAGAGGGCTTTTTGAGAGGACTCTTGTCAAATGAAGCAGGTGCCGGAACGTCATCAATGGCAATAGTGCGTTCGAGCCTCGCTCCTGCTGAGGCGGGACTTCTCGGAATTTGCGAGGTCTTCTTTGATACCGTGCTCCTTTGTACCCTCACCGGACTCACTGTGCTCGTGGCAAATCCGAGTACGGTCGGACGGTCGGGCATTGATATAGTTTCAGGTGCAATTTCCTCGGTGCTCGGCGGGGGTGCGAGATTTGTTCTTTTCTTCTTAGTGTTTTCGTTTGCGTATGCAACGGTTATCTGTTGGTATTACTATGGGCGCGAGAGCCTCTCCTTTGTTTTCGGAGAGAAGGGTGGAAAAATTTTCACACCCCTCTTTGTCGGTGTGGTCTTTTTCGGTTTTTTGCTGCCGGAGGCCCTTCTTATAAATACGACGGATTATATTCTTTTTCTGATGAGCGTGCTTACTCTTTCGGCGCTTATAAAAAACTCCGAGAGAATAAGACATCTCTCGGAGCAGTGCGGATTATTAAAAT
Source organism: Eubacteriales bacterium (assembly GCA_045614425.1). Lineage (GTDB taxonomy): Bacteria > Bacillota > Clostridia > Oscillospirales > CAG-272 > UBA1740. The sequence continues at coordinate 11,664 of JAZLCX010000043.1, forward strand.
TAAAGAAGTCGGATGTGAGAAAGAGGTGCAAAGCCGAGCGCGGTCATGTCGGAAAGCTTTGATTTCAATTCATCCTCGCTCAATTTTTCGGTGAGGAACGCGCACTCGTCGGCGTTAATGAATTCGGATACGCCGAATACCGACTTCGCAGACTCGGAAGCAGCCTTGTCGAAGGCAAGATAGTGTCTTGACTCAAATGTACCGAAAGCCTTGAGCCTTTCGGATTTTTCAAATTTCGGAGAGCCCTTTTCGCCGAAGTTCATAACCTGCATAAGGTCACCTACAACTGCCGAAGCGGTTGCGCCTGCGCCTGCGCCGCGGCCGTAGAACATAACGTTTCCGAGCGGCTCGCCGACTACCTCAACAGCATTGTATACGCCGCTTACACACGAAAGCGCCGAGTCACCGCTGAGCATAAAGGGAGAAACCATAATATAGGGAGCATCGCCGTCGTTTATGCATCTTCCAAGGAGTTTGATGCTGCATCCGATCTTCTCTGCGGCAGAAACGTCAGCCTTTCTGATAGCGGTTATACCCTCGGTGTGAACCGAATTTACGTTAAAGAGCTTTCCTGTTGCAAGAGCAGTTAAAATCACAATCTTTCTTGCCGCATCTGTGCCGAGTATGTCCGCATCGGGATTTCTCTCCGCATATCCGCGTGCCTGCGCATCGGAGAGGGCATCCTCAAAGCTGTCGCCGAAGGAGAACATTTTCGTCAAAATATAGTTTGTCGTGCCGTTGAGTATTCCGCGAACCTCTTGTATTTTATTTTGGCCTATGCAGTTAATCATAGGGGATATAACGGGAATACCGCCGCCGACAGCTGCTTCGAATCGGTAGGAAACACCGTTCTTTTCAGCAAGAGCGAGGAATTCGTCGCCGAAGTTTGCAACAACCTCTTTGTTTGAGGTGATGACGTTCTTCTTCGCGCCGAGAGCCGCTACGGTGAATTCGTATGCGGGGTGCGATCCGCCCATAACCTCGATTACAGTGGATACCGTGTCGTCATTAAGTATAATATTAAAGTCGTGAACTACGCGGTCCCTAAAGGGTGAGTTCGGGAAATCGCGCAGGTCGAGAATGTATTTGATGTTTATTTCGTCGCCGCCGAGACGCTTAACCTCGGATGCGTTTTCGGTGATAAGGTCTGCAACGCCGCCGCCTACAACACCGAAGCCAAGAATAGCAATATTGGTCATTTCACTTCTCCGTAAAAACTAATATGAAAGTATTATAACATACAAGATAAAAAATTTCAAGTGGTAAGAAAAAAACTTGTTTATAAAAAAGAGCACAGCACGGACTATGCCGAGTTGCGCTCTCTTTTTAGTTTGGCGTTATGCCGCCTCGTCCGAATTTATACCGAGAGAGGCGCTCTTGGCCTCCTCCGAAATATAGTCGAGGGGGTTTACGGATGTTCCGTTTACGAGCACTTCGAAATGAAGGTGCGCCTCGTCGGCAATCTCGGATATCGCGCTGTCGCCGACACAGCCGATTTTTGCGCCTCTGTCAACCTCTGTTCCAACGGTAGGCAAACCGCCGCCCGAGAGATTGGAATATCGGCTTACCTTGCCGTCGGAATGAGTGATTTCGACAGTGTTGCCAAGCATTGGATGCGCGTAAACCTTTGTTACCTCACCCGCACCGACTGCGAAGACCTCAGCACCCTCCTCGGTGGAGATGTCGATACCCGTGTGTATTCTCCAAGCTTCAAGAGTCTCGGAATATACGGGGACAGAGAGGCTGTGCTCCTTGAAAATTCTGCCGGATACGGGAGCAATAAAGCCGAGAGTCTCGTTGGTGCCGCCCTGGTTCTCGTCCTCGCCGTTTCCGCCGTCCTGATTGTTGTTTCCGCCCTCGTCGATAACGGGAGGGAGCTGGTCGTCGCCGACCGGTCTTTTTCGGTTGTTTGCCGCGATAATACCAACAATTATTGCGGTGATACAGAGAAGAGCTATAACTATGCCGTAGACAGTCTTGGCAACGTTGGGATTATCGGTGAATTTGAATTTCTTTTCCACTTTTTCGTGTCCTTTCCTTTGAATTCTAATTGTATTTTCTCATTTCGTCGGAAATTTATTCACTTACTTCAAAATTTCTGAAAAGAAGGCAAAAGTGCGGCTCTCTTATTGACAAGACGGGCTTTTTATTATATAATAAATAAGTTAATAATATTTTAGGAGAACGGCTGTTCTATGAAAGACAAAATTTCACTTGCCGGTGACCTCGGAAGCGGCAAAAGCACAGTATCAAAAATACTTATCGAAAGGCTCGGTGCGGAATACTATTCCACGGGCGCAATAGTGCGTTCAATTGCGGCAAATCACGGAATGAGTGTCGTTGAGCTTAACGTATATATGGAAACTCACCCCGAAATCGACCACGAAATCGACGACGGACTTAAAGCGCTCTCGGACGTGGACAAGCTTCTCGTTATAGATTCGAGAATGGCTTGGCACTTCACCGAGGGAACGTTTAAGGTATATCTTTCCGCAGACGCTGAAACGAGCGCGCTCAGAATAATGACGGCAAACCGCGACGGCGAGCACGCCGCAACGCTTGCGGATACCATAAAGGAAACAAAGGCGCGCCGCGCAAGCGAGATGAAGAGGTATCTCGAACAGTACGGTGTAAACATAAAAGACCTTATGAATTACTCGCTCATAATTGACACCTCGAACGCTACGCCCGACGAGGTTGCCGAGCGACTGATCGCTTCATTCGCTGAATGGCAGAAAAACAAGGAGCTGAAGATGGCATACATAACTCCCGAGCGCCTCTACTACCCCGATGATGCGCCGAATACCGAGGAGGTTGCCCGTCTTGGAGCTATGCTTGAATCCGGTGAGAGTATTCCGGAGGTAACGGTTGCCGAGCGCGACGGTGAATTCTATCTGATATCGGGCACAGAAAGTGCTCTTGCGTATTCATTCAATATGGATACGTTTATCCCCGCGCGTCTTGTAAGCGCCGAGGTCGATGAAAACAAATACGTCAAAATGAAAAATTCGCTTTAATTAAGGTTTAGGAGATAGAAATGCTTGTATTAAAAGAAAAGACCGCAGAGCTTCTCAGCGAGGCGGTAAAAGAAAAATTCGGCGAAAATCTTTTGTCCGCGGAGGAGATTTTCTCAATGCTTGAATATCCCCCGGATAAAAATATGGGCGATCTCGCATTGCCTTGCTTCCGTCTTTCAAAGGTTCTCCGCCGCTCGCCCGTGCAGATTGCATCGGCGCTTGCCGAGGGACTTTCCTCGGAGGAATTTTCCGAAATATCGGCCGAGGGCGGCTACCTCAATTTCAAAATCAATGCGTTGCCTTTTGCAAAAAGAGTGGTTTCGGACATCTTTGATGCAAAGGAAAAATACGGCTCTCCGATGTGCGGTGAGGGAAAAACGGTGGTTCTCGACTATTCATCGCCAAACGTTGCAAAGCCCTTCCATATCGGACATCTCGGCACGACGGTGATAGGACATTCACTGAAGCTTATCCACGAGTTTGCGGGATACAAGTGTGTCGGAATTAACTACCTCGGCGACTGGGGTACACAGTTCGGAAAGCTTATAGTTGCCTATAAAAAATGGGGTGACGCAAAGACCGTTCTAGAGGGCGGTGTTGACGAGCTTGTAAAGCTTTACGTCCGCATCAACAATGAGATTAAGGCGGAGGAGGATGCGAGCATCCTCGGACTTTCCGACGAGGAGGCGGCAAAGGCTAAGCACTCCGAGCTCGGTGACGCGTCACGCCGCGAGTTTTCAAAGCTCGAGCAGGGCGACGAGGAAAATATCAAGCTCTGGAGATGGTTTGTTGACGTCAGCCTTGAAGAGTATCAGAAGACCTATAAGCTTCTCGGAATAGAGTTCGACAGCTATAAGGGTGAGTCCTTCTACACCGACAAAATGCCGGCGCAGGTTGAGAAGCTTCGCAATATGGGGCTTCTTGAAATCGACGACGGAGCATCGATAGTAAACCTTGAAAAGTGGAATATGCCCGTCTGCCTCATACTTAAGCGCGACGGCTCGACTCTCTATCCCACCCGTGATATAGCGGCGGC
>JAZLCX010000044.1:0-1988 GCA_045614425.1 Eubacteriales bacterium
GTACAAAATGGAACGGCAAGCGGTTCTTCGGAGTATGCTCATGAAGAAAATCCGTTGTGCAATCTATACCCGTAAATCATCTGAAGAAGGCCTTGATATGGAGTTTAACTCCCTTGATGCGCAACGTGATGCGTGTGAAGCCTACATCAAGTCCCAAAAACACGAAGGCTGGGTTCTTATCCCAACACAATACAACGACGGAGGTTTCTCCGGTGGAAATATGGAACGGCCTGCGTTCAAAGAACTTCTGGAGGATATAAAAGCCGAGAAAATCGACATTGTTGTGGTCTATAAAGTCGATAGGCTTACGCGTTCTCTAATGGATTTTTCCAAGATTATCGAAGTCTTTGATGCGCACGGAGCCTCGTTTGTGTCGATTACTCAGCAGTTCAACACTACGACTTCTATGGGACGGCTTACGTTGAATATGCTTCTCTCATTCGCTCAGTTTGAACGTGAAATCACAAGCGAACGTCTCCGTGATAAGAACCAAGCAACACGACAAAAAGGGCTTTATGTCGGCGGTCGGCCATCTATTGGGTATAAGCGTGATCCGAATGTCGGCAACATCGTTATTGACGAAGAGCAGGCATGGTTAGTTAGGCTGGCTTTCTCAAAATATCTTGAGTTCAAGAGTGTTAATAAGCTCCATCGCTATATTCGAGATGAGGTTAAGTACAGAAGCCCAAAAGGTAATGTATATACCAAAGGGGCGCTTACTCATATGCTTAAGCGCAAGATATACATTGGAAAGCTTGAATACAAAGGCAAAGTCTATGACGGTGTTCACGAGCCAATTATTGATGAGGAAACTTACAATAAGGTTCAAGAACAGTTGGCAGTTAATAAGCAACACGAGCTTGCATATATGAAGCCTGCTCATACATTCTCGCTTCTATGTGGAAAACTTTTTGATGATAAGGGGAATTATATGTCGCCATCATCTAGCACAGGCACCAAGAATAAAAAATACAAGTATTACATATCACAGGCGATTATTCAAAATAGGGAGCACGAATCTGGTTCATTGGATAAGATTAGCGCGCCGGAAGCTGATGATGCGATTCGTCGGGTGGTTTTGGAGTACTTGCGTGATGTGAAAAATATTCAGCCACTATTTGAGGATAGTTCGATAAAGATGCAAAAACAGATTCTAAAATCGCTATCGACGCTTGAGATTCACGATAGAGCGGTACGAGCTGTGATGCAAAAAGTTACGGTCTCAAGAGATTATATTGAGCTTGAGCTGAATAGAAAGGCTATTAAGCGTGTGATTGAGATACTTAATTTTGACGAAGAGTTCTGTGTTCAAGTCGATGATGAGGATATAGTGACGATTAAGAAAGAAATTCGAATAGTGCCAGCACCACGCAGGGGCGGGAAAAAGATTTTGTTTGATGGTGATGAGATGTATAATTTATCTTTAGTGCAGGCAATAACTCGAGGGCTGTATTATTACAGGCTTTGGGAAGAGGGGCGCTTGTCAGAAAAAGAAAAACAAAGTAGTTATGTGCGACGATTGATGTCGCTAAGGTTCTTACCACCACAACTTGTTGAAGATATTTTGAACGGAAAACAAGACCCGCTACTCACTATTGAAAAACTTGTCGATATGGCAAAGATTGAGAATATCGGCCGTGGGGTAAATAGAGGGGCAAATACAAGAGGGGTAAAGGGGAGAGGTAGATGGTAGGTATAAATGAGTAGGCTTATAAATAATTGTGAGCACTCCCCTTTTAAGGGAGCGGTCTTTTCTAATATCTTAAAATCTAATCTTAAAATTTATATGCTTGAAAAAGCGGAGACTGAAAATGAATTTTTAGACTCGAAAAATGCCAAAAATATGCGAAAAAGTCCCCGCAGTGCTATACCATGCACTGCGGAGACTGGCGTTTGGAGACTTTTTGTAGAAAATACGATAAAACATCTGGATTTTCAAGAAATCATAAAATCGAGTCTCCGACCAGTCGCTAAGAGGCGCAAACACG
>JAZLCX010000045.1:0-1753 GCA_045614425.1 Eubacteriales bacterium
CTCGGTGACGACGTTGCCCTCGTTCCACTCCGAAGCATGCAAATCGCGAGTCAGCTTCACCGGCACAAGTCCCATAGCCTCGATTTCAAGGAGTGCGAAATCGAAAAGTCCGACGTTGTCGGTCTTAAAGGTCATCCTTCCGCCCGCCTTCAAGAGATTGAAGTAAACCGAAAGGTAGCGTCTGTGAGTAAGACGGCGCTTTGCATATCCCTTTTTCGACCACGGGTCAGAAAAATTGAGAAACAGCCTGTCCACCGTTCCGTTTTGGAAAATTTTTGTAAGATTGTCAGCGGTATCGAGGATAAAACGAAGATTTTTAACGCCCTCGCTCTTCGCTCTTTCCGCCGCAAGCACGACGCAGTCGCTCACTCTCTCCATTGCAAAGTATGCCGCCTCGGAATTTCTCTTTGCCATCTCACATGCAAAGCCGCCCTTTCCCGCGCCTATCTCAAGAAAAACCGGCGCTCCGGAATAATCTATCACGGAGGCGGGGTCACTCATCGGCTCTTCTATATTTTCAAGAAGAAATTCGGAGCATTTGGCAAGTCTTGCCTCTCCGTTTTTCTTTTTTCTCATTCTCATAAGCTTTTCACCTCTTGCATCTCAGATGAGTATTTTATTCCTCGTCGCCGCCTTGGTTGAATTCGGCAAGCTCAAGTCCCGGGTTATCCTCAAGCACCCAGCGTATAGCCCACTCGCTCGTAAAAATCAAGAGATTATTTTTTCTGAAGTCCTGCACCCACTTTGTATCGTGCGAAAGCTTCAGAGTTTTCGGGTCGAGGTCGGGATTCGAAATCCATCTTATTTGCTGATAGTTCATATTTGTTCTGCGAAGATCGCAGCCGTATTCGTTTTTGAGACGGTATTCAAGAACCTCAAACTGAAGCACGCCGACAACGCCGACAATAACTCGTTCAAGACCCGAATTCGGCTCGAAGAATATCTGTATCGCACCCTCTTGGGCAATCTGATTCATTCCCTTGGCAAATTGCTTACGTTTCATTGAGTCAACCTGCTCAACTATCGCAAAATGCTCGGGGGCGAAGGTCGGGATACCCTCAAACTTTATTTTCATTCCCTTCTCGCACACGGTATCGCCTATTGAGAAGATACCGGGGTCGAAGACGCCTATTATATCACCTGCATACGCCTCGTCTATTACCTCGCGCTCGGACGCCATCATCTGCTGAGGCTGTGAGAGCTTGAACGCCTTCATTCCCTGAACGTGAAAATACTCCTTCGCGCGCTCGAATTTTCCCGAGCATATTCTCATAAACGCGATTCTGTCTCTGTGCGCCTTATTCATATTCGCCTGAATTTTGAAAACGAACGCCGAGAACCTGTCGTCAAACGGGTCGATATGCTCACCGCCCGCAATTCTCGGAAGCGGCGAAGTTGTCATTTTAAGGAAATGCACGAGGAAGGGCTCAATGCCGAAGTTATTAAGCGCCGAGCCGAAAAACACCGGTGAAAGTTTGCCGTGTCTGACTGCCTCAAGGTCAAAGTCAAACGATGCTCCGTCAAGAAGCTCTACCTGCTCGCAAAGCTCCTCGCGCATACTTTCGCCTATCAAGCTGTCAAGCTTTTCGGTGTCGGTGATTTCGCAGTGCTCACCGCGTATTCTGTCGCGTCCTCTGTGTGCATCGCCAAAGGAAAGGACCGAGCGAGCCTCTCTGTCGTAAACGCCCTTGAATTTCTGTCCGCAGCCAATCGGCCAGTTCATAGGATACGTGCCTATTCCGAACTCGCGCTC
>JAZLCX010000046.1:0-3957 GCA_045614425.1 Eubacteriales bacterium
GGAGAAAAGTGCTGCGGCAGCGTCTTCGGGCGACACGCCTACCGCCCTTGCGATAGATACGACCCCTGCATCCTCGCCAAGTGAGAGACGTCTGTCACGCTCTTTATTAAGAAGTGCGGAAATCCTTTTATTTTCTCTTGACACCTTTATCATTCCGTCGTCACGCAAAAATCTTCGTATTTCTCCGAAAATAAGTGGCACGGCATAGGTCGAAAAGGCGCATTCGCGCGAAAAGTCAAAGGTATTTATCGCCTTGACAAGCCCGATAGTTCCGATTTCGACAAGCTCGTCCATATCCGCGCCCCTCTCGGAAAATCTGCTCGCCAGCCTATAAACTAACGGGCGGTTAAGCTCGGCAAGCTCCTCACCGGCCTCGCGCTCCCCGTTTCTGTACCGTCTTATAAGCTCAAGGTTTTTGTCGTAAACTCTGCATTCTTCGGTTTTCATAAAATCCTATCGGTCAGGGTGCAAGTATTTTCCTCATAAGAACGGTCGTTCCGCGCCCGACCTTGCTCTTTACCGAAAGGGAGTCGGTAAAGCTTTCCATTACGAGAAATCCCATTCCGCACCGTTCGCCGACCTCTCCCGTTGTAAACATCGGAGTCATGGCCTCATCAACGTTTGCGATGCCGCAGCCATTATCGGATATTTCGACGGAAATTTCCCTCGTGTCATACAGACGAACGGATATGTAAACGTAACACCCCTCTCGGTCTTTCGCGTCCTTATAGGCGTGAACTATGCAATTTGTAACAGCCTCGCTCACCGCGCACCTGAGGTCGCCGAGCTCCTCGACCGTCGGATTCATCTCGGCGACGAACGCCGAAATTACGGCTCGGCAGACACCCTCGTTTACGCTCCGCGCAGGAAGTCGGAGCTTCATCTCGTTTACAACTCTTTTATTTTTCATATCCTCACCCTTACTCTATCTTGATATTCTTAAGCTTCTCTATGCCCGAAAGACGAACAAGCCGCAAAAGCGCGGGAGATAACCCGGCCACTGAAATCCGACACCCTACCCCCTCGGCGACCTCCGAGCGCCCTATTATAAGTCCTATTCCCGAGGAGTCCATAAATTTGACCTCCGAAAAATCAAGCACCAGAATATTCGGCTTGATTTTAAAAAGCATAGCGTCTATCGCTTCCCTTTGCGGCCTCGCGCTGTGGTGGTCAATCTCCCCCGAGAGAGCCGCCCTCAGCACTCCCCCGTCATTTGAAAATTTTACAGAGCCTTGCATTTACACTTCCTCCGTTTTCACCCTCTTTTTAGGTCATTATATCACTCCTTACAGGTAAAATAATGTCGCTGTTTGTATGACGGAAAAATTTTTAGCCGTAAGCTGCGAAGCATCCACGGAGAAATATATTTTTCCGCGGGGAAGAGCTGATTTTTTGATAAATACGGCTAGGCAAGATGCAGCTCCCTTATGATATTTTCCCGTATCCTTTGCTTATACTGCTTGTAGGTCACCTCGCTCACGCAGTCGACCGCCGTCTTTGCATACCCCACGTTGTTTCCTATTTCATATATGTATATCTCGGCAAATCTCTCGCCGACGACCTCCGCCGCCGCATCAAGCATCTTGTAGTTGTAATACTTGAACTCGGTTTCTGTTCGGCGGCTTACGCTCTTATTTTTTATTGCCTCAGCTCTGCGGCTAAAGTCAAGACAGAGGGCGCACACCAAAAGCTCTAGACTTCGCGTTTCATTCCACCTTTTAACCATTTTACCTCCTCGAGCTCCTCTTCAAGAGAGGTAAGCTCCTCATTAAGCGCTTTAAAAAGATTAAGCGCCTCCTTTGCCTCAGAAATTGCATCCTCAAGGTCAAAAATCAAATTTTCGGGCGTGTTCATTTTCTCATCCATAAGCATATTTATGAGAAGCTCGCGTATATTTAACATAGAGCTTGTCTCTTCTATTTTCAAAGTGATAGCCTTGATGTCGTCCCGTATCTCACAGGGCTCGCGGTACAACCGCGCGGGAATGCCGTTCACTGAATCGCAGTTTCTGTACATTTTTCCTCCTTGTCACATATTATGTTTACTTTTTCTCGTTTTTCTTGTCAAAGTAACCTGTTGCGTGACCATTATAGCATATAAAAAGTCACTTGTCAAGTGATTTTTCGATTTTTTATAAAAACCTATTGCATATTAAGTGACTTTGTGGTACAATATATGAAAAACAAATCCCTTTTTGTCGAGGGGTGTAAAATAAGGCTGAAACGTGGCGCTCTGCCATGAAAGCGAGGTACTGAAATGATAGCCAACAAACTTAAGGAATTACGCAAAAGAGCCGGACTCACCCTTGAAGAGCTTGCCGATGCGCTCGGCACAAGCAAGCAGACGATACACCGCTACGAAAACGGAGTAATCGCCAATATTCCGCATGAAAAAATCGAGAAGCTGGCTGAGGCTCTTTCAACCTCTCCCGCCGAGCTTATGGGCTGGGAAGAAAATCTCTACTCCTACGACAACGTCCTTCCTATTAAGAAAAAGAATCTTCCCGTTATAGGAACTATCGCCTGCGGCGAGCCTATATACGCATCGCGCGAGTACGGAAGCTACGTTTCGATAAGCTCGGATATTGACGCGAGCTTTTGCCTTCGCGCCAAGGGCGACTCGATGATAGGTGCGAGAATATATGACGGCGACCTCGTATTCATCCGCGAGCAGAGCTCGGTTGACAACGGTGAAATCGCCGCTGTAATAATCAACGATGAGGCAACTCTCAAAAGAGTGTACTACTATCCCGACGAGAGTAAAATAGTGCTCTCGCCCGAAAACCCGAGGTACGCTCCCATAGTTTATATCAACGACGAGCTTGATTCAATAAAGATTCTCGGCAAGGCGGTTGCCTTTCAGAGCGTTATAAGATAATACCCTATTGCAATTTATTTCGGTATATGTTATCATAATAAGGTATAAAACAAAAACGGAGCATAGCGATACCGAAAATTTATATATAATTTATGCAGTCGCTTTTGGCGGCAGAACGGAAATTAAAATGGGAAAAGCAAAAAGAAAGAATTCGAATTATATTACCAAAAAAACAAAAATTGCCGAAGAGGCAAAAATGCGCAAGATTGAAAAGAGAAAGACGGCAAAGCTCGCGCTCATTATTACGGCGGCTATTCTCGGCGTCGGTCTTATTGTCGGAGCTGTGTTTGGCATAGGATACGGATTTTTCGGTTGGGGCTTGCCCTCGCAGAATTTTACGGCAACCCACCACGCAACGATAGTCGTAAAGGACTACGGAACGATACACATTGAGCTTTACGGTGAGGAAGCACCGATAACGGTTGAAAACTTCGTTTCACTTGCTGAGGACGGATTTTACGACGGACGCACCTTCCATAGAATAATGGAAGACTTTATGGCGCAGGGCGGAGACCCGAACGGCGACGGAACGGGCGGCTCGGGCAAGACGATTACGGGTGAGTTTTCGGAAAACGGCGTTGACAACGACATTCTCCACAGACGCGGCGTCATATCAATGGCGAGGGGTGCGTACTCATACAACAGCGCATCCTCGCAGTTCTTTATAGTTCATAAGACATCAAAGAACAATTCCAAAGCTCTTGACGGCTTGTACGCCGCATTCGGCAAGGTAACCGAGGGTATGGACGTTGTCGATAAAATGTGCGAGCTTCAGCCCTATGACAACAACGGCTCAATCCTTGAGCACCAGCAACCCATTATAGAGTCAATAACCATTCACGCGGTGCATTAAGCAAAAGAGAACAAAGCAGAATTTTTTCGCTTTGTTCTCTTTTTTAATTATAATAAAATTCTCCGAAGCTCCTCTACGCTCTTTAGGTAAAAATCACAGTTTTTCCGCATAAAGTCTTCTATTTCGGGAACGTTGTATGCCCATCCTGCCGCCGCAAAATCGACACCCGCCCCGCGAGCCATATCGTAGCCGGGCTTTAAGTCGTCAACGACTATGATATCCTCGGG
>JAZLCX010000047.1:0-5106 GCA_045614425.1 Eubacteriales bacterium
GAAGGTGCGTACAGGTAGCGTGTATTGCAAAATTCAAAAGGCAAACGTCCTCTGCGCCCGCTCTTTTTATCTTTACTATTTTTACCGTTTCATTGGGCTTTCCGAGCGCCTCTTTAACACCGGTATTGTCGGGAATGGGACAGCAGGTTATCGGGTCGCCGCTTACGTTCCAATCCATTCCGGGGTTCGTAACTACGCTTCCGTCCTCCATTCTGAATCTTCTTACGTGCGCAAGTCCTTCTGCCTTATCGGTAGCCGTGTAAAATTTAGCCGGAAGAAGTGAAGCAAAAGAGGCCTTTGCCGCTTCACACGCCTTTTCGATAAGAAATTTACGATAATCACGAAGGCGGTTTATGTCTTCTTCGGTATAGTGTTCATTTTTGTCAAAATCCTCATATCCCCAAGTCAAAGGTCCCGAATGGGTATGGGTGCAAGTCAGCATTATTGCATCAACGTCAATACCGTTCTCCTTTGATATGCGCTCCCTGATTTCATCATTTTCCTCAGTACCCATAAGACATAAATCGAATGAAACGATTATGGACTTTACACGTCCATCATCAAATGATACAGCTCTTATGTAAAGGTCGTCGAGAATACCTTCGGCACGCTTAATTTCATAGGTTCCGCCCATAATCGTTCCAACCTCGGGCGTTATACATACCTTAGAAAATCCACACTTCATAATAAAACATCTCCGTTTCTTTTTATTTTTTCATTTCGAGCAGCAATTCACGCGCGCCCTTTGCCATAACAGCATCAGTACCCGGACCGATTTTGCTGTTGACAACCTCATATCCGCCCTCGCTATACGCCGTAGTGCTTGGAAAGTATGTAGTCATAGTGTTGCTTAGTCCACAGAGCATAATGTGCTCGTAAGGCGATGCTTCACGCATCATATTTCCGATTTCCGTAAACACCTCTCCGGGAATAGCAAGAAAGGCAAAGTCGCCAACAGTAATAGCAAATAGAGTATACTTGAAAAAGTCGGGCGCAGTTTTCATTGCTACGACTCTTCTTGCATTTGCTACCACCGTAACCAGCATCATTCCTTCGTAGGGAAGCTCATGATGGCGTCCCGCCTTGCGAAGCTCCGTAATTTTAAGCGCTTGCTCATAATCCTGGTCGTCTTTATGCGAAGGGACGCTCAATTCCTTTTTGCCAAAGGAAACGCGCTCCGCATCAATTTCTTCTGCTGTCATATAATTTTTGAGAACCGTCGCCGCAAGCACCTGGGCAGCATGCCTTGCCTTATTACAGGTTTCACCGCGGCTGTTATTATCCTCTGTAAGAAATTCCCTCTCTGCCTTTGAGGGATTGCGGTTGATTTGAGCAACGTCGCCCTCAGCCGACTGGATAAACACGCAGTTTACGTTATCAATAGCTCTCTCTACTATCGAGCACAGCATTCCGGGATAGTCCGCAGAAATTTTTCTGATGTGGCAACAGGTTGCGTGCATGGCAAAGTTAACGATACAAATGTCGGTTCCGCCCTCTCTTTTTATCTTGAGGATTTTTACCGTTTCATTGGGCTTTCCAAGTGCCTCTTTAACACCTGTATTTTCAGGAATGGGACAGCAGGTTATCGGGTCGCCGCTTACGTTCCAATCCATTCCGGGGTTCGTAACTACGCTTCCGTCCTCCATTCTGAATCTTCTTACGTGCGCAAGTCCTTCTGCCTTATCGGTAGCCGTGTAAAATTTCGCGGGAAGAAGCGAGTCAAAGGACTCCTTTGCCGCCTTTGCTATTTTATCGACGAGCGCATCGCAATAATCGGTAATTTGTTTGATGTCCTCACTGCAATATGCTCTCTCTATAGCAACGTCAAGGTTCGCAAGGGGTCCTGCGTGAGTATGCGTACAGGTAAGAATTATAGCATCGATATCAATACCGCATTCACGTGATATCTTATCTCTCGCCCTATCGTTAATTTCCGAACTCATATAGCAGAGGTCGAGCGAAACTATTATAGATTTCGTCTTTCCGTCATCAAAGGATATAGCCCTTACGTAAAGGTCGTCTATAATTCCGTCAGCATGCTTAAGCTCCATAGTTCCACCCATAACACTACCTATCGGTGGTGTTATGCATAATTTGGAAAATCCGCACTTCATAAATCAATCTCCGATTCTTAGTTTTTTATTTCTTTCAAAAGTTCAAGCATTCCATCTACTATAATATCATCCGTGCCCGGACCGAGATTGCTTGCAGCAGCCTCATATCCGCCCTCGCCGAGAGCGTACGTGGTTGCAAAATACGTGGTCTGAGCATTGGTGAGCGTACAAAGCATATTTGCCTTGTAATCGGATGCATCAAGAATTCTGTCACCAATTTCGGTAAAGGGCTCGCCGGGAAGACCCGCAAGAGCAAAATCCCCGACAGAAATCGCAAAAATTTTATGATAGAAGAAATCGGGAGCTGTTTTCATTCTCACTATTCTTCCGGCATTTGCAAGATAGGTTACGAGAGCCATTCCCTCATAAGGAAGCTCGTGATGACGGCCCGCCTTGTGAAGCTCGACAACCTTCAGCGCCTCCTCGTAGTTTGCGTCGTCCTTGTTTGCGGGAAGAGCAAGCTCCTTCATTCCGAAGGAAATCTTGTCGGATTTCACTTCCTTTGCGAGCATACAAATCTTAAGAACCTCGCCGGATACTACACGCGCGATGTGCTTCGCCTTGTTTCTCGTTTCGCTGTTGGTTCTGTTATCTTCTTCGAGGAATATCTTTTCCTCATCGGAGGGATTTCTGTTAATCTGACAAGCGTCACCCGCCGGAGCAAGAAGGAACATACAGTCAATCTCTCCGCCAAACGCGCCTTCAAGAGTGGAGCATATAAGGCCGGGATAATCGGCGCAGATTTTTCTCGTATGTACGGAGGTTGCGTGACAGGAAAAATTAACGACGTAAACGTCCCTTCCGCCCTCCCTCACAATCTTTAAGAGGCGAACTGTATCGTTAGGCTTGCCGATAGGATGGACTACACCGGTATTATCGGGAATGGGACAGCAGGTTGAAGGGTCGGGGTACGCATTCCAATTAAGTCCCGGGTTAGTCTGTACCGTGCCGTCGGTCATTTTGTACGAGCGTACGAAGTTCACGTCTTCGGCGCGTCCCTCGTTGCTGTAAAGCTTCGCAGGCTTAAGGTCCGAAAAAGCCTCGCGTGCCGCCTCGCAAATTCGGTCTTTAAGGAATTCTGCATACTCCTTCATTATTTTTTCATTTTCGGCATTATCCGCCAAATAATGCTTTGCGGCAGCATTAGTCTCCGGCCCCGCGTGAGTATGAGTGAGAGTTATTATTACTGCATCGCGGTCAATACCGTTTTCGTTTGCGATACGAGTTCTGCACTCGTCGTAAATCACGGTATCCATATGGCAAATTTCAACGGATATCACCGCCGCCTTCGTTTCACCGTCCGAGAAGGCAAGCGCTCTTACGTGAAGGTCGTCAATTACTCCCTGTGCATACCTAACCTCGTACGAGCCCGCCATCGGCATTCCTACCTTGGGGGTCGTTATTTTTTTAGAAAATCCGCACTCCATTTTTATATCTCCTTTACGCGCATATTTAAGTCATATATCGTATATTGCCGTCTTATCTGCATTATAGCACAAATATATTGTTAAAACAAGACATTTTGTTGTTTTTTTCATTCATTTTGTTGTGTCAAATATTTACGTTAAAGTAATTATTTTACCCGTTTGCACATCTTTTTATTCAGCTTTTCAATATTTTTTATCTCGGGATATTGACAATTTCGAAAAACTAGTGTATCATTGTATTAGTCAAGTAATACAGTGGGTGAAAATTATGAGCTTTAATTTTAACGGCGACACACCGATATACCTACAAATAATCGAGCACATAAAGATGCAAATAATAAGTAAAAAGTACCTGCCGGGTCAGAAGCTTCCGTCGGTCAGAGATTTTTCCCTCGAGTTTCAAGTAAATCCGAACACCGTGCAAAAAGCGCTGTCCGAGCTTGAAAATACGGGGCTGATTTATACCGAACGCACCAACGGAAAATTTGTCACGGGTGATGCGGCTCTGATAAAAGAGCTCACCGATATGACACTTAGCAGCATGGTACGAGATTTTTATTCTGTGATGACAAGGATGGGAATTTCGCGAGAGGAAATTACCGAAATACTAAAGAGAGAAAGCGAGAAACTCTGATGAATATATTAGAAATAAAGGACGTGTCGAAAAGCTTCGACGGAAAGAAAATAATAGACGGCGTAACGTTTAATATAGAATGCGGAAAAATAGTCGGTCTGCTCGGAAAAAACGGAAGCGGAAAGACCACCGTAATCAAAATGATTAACGACCTGCTCACCTCCGACTCGGGCGAAATTCTTGTCGGCGGAGAAAAGATAGGCCCCGCGACAAAGGCAAAAATTTCATACCTGCCCGAGCGCACCTATATCGAAAGCGGAAGCACAGTTAAAGAGGTTTTCGATTTTTTCGAGGACTTCTACAAGGATTTCAACAGAGAAAAGGCGGAAAAGCTTCTCGGGGATCTGGATTTGGAGCTTGACGCGAGCCTTTCCAAAATGAGCAAGGGAATGAAGGAAAAAATTCAGCTCGTCCTGGTAATGAGCAGAGAAGCTGAGCTCTATATTCTCGACGAGCCGCTCGGCGGCGTTGACCCCGCGACGCGCGACTATATTCTTGAGACGATTTTATCCAACTTCGGCGAGGGTGCAAGCCTTTTAATTACGACGCATCTTATCGCCGACGTGGAGAGAATTCTCGATGACGTAATCTTCATTGACAAGGGCAAAATCATAGTCAATGAAAATGCGGATACGCTCCGCGAGAGTGAGGGTGCGTCAATAAACGAAATTTTCAGGAGAAAAATAAAATGATAGCAAAGCTTCTAAAATACGATATCAAAAAAATGACGCGGATTCTCGTCTACATGTACGCGATTTCGATAGCCCTCGCGGCAATAACGCGCTTTGTCAACATCTGGAGCGATATACCCGCGGTAAATATTCTCGGTCTTATTTTGGCGGGATGTACCTATTCTGCAATAGGCAACGTCCTCGTCAACACCTTCGTTCATATACTCAGCGTTTTTATCAAAAGCTTTTACAAGGATGAA
>JAZLCX010000048.1:0-15107 GCA_045614425.1 Eubacteriales bacterium
ACAGTCAGTGCGGGGATATAGAAATCTTCAGAGTTCATTTCAAATGTGAACGTCATATCCGGGAATCGCACATTTTCAATACTGACATAGTAGTGCACGTGCTCCATTTCCTGTGACATAAGTATCGGCTTGGGGTTGTCAAGCTCTCCGAAATTACCGCGGAGATACTTTGCAAAATTGTGTGCTAAGTCGCTTGCCTTGGGAGGATCCAGCTTACAGAGCTGCTCGATACTGCCAAGCGTATTGTAAATGAAATGAGGACGGATCTGACTCATCATCGTGGAGATCCTGCTTTCGGCAAGCTTTGCGTTCAGAACGATTTTCTCCATCTCAAGTTCCTTTGCCTTAGCTGCCGCATTGATGTTACTCGGTATGAACTTGAGAACCATAATTGCCGCAACGGCAACCAACGCAAGGAAAACGTATTGAGAAATTACGCCGCCCTTCCAAATGGCAAGCTTTGTTCCTGTAACGTCAATGACAAATGCGGTCAAGGGGAGAAATGCTCCGATATACAACCACCTTTTCTTTGTTTTAACGAGAAAGAATTCTCTTACAAGGCAAACAGCAATTACAGCATTCGCAATAAGCTGTACAACCGACCACCAAGCCCAAGTATCATAAAAGCACACCTCGGTTATCAACGGCAGAACGAAGAATACCGCATTGGCAACTCCCAAAAGAACAACAGCAATATTACTTGCTTTTTGCATTGTTTTAAGTAAACACGTAATCAGTATGCAAAGGAACAGCATATAGAACATCATTGAAGCACCGAGGATCGTTGTGTTCGAAACCGTCGACTCACTATAAAAATAAACGCCCTCTGCGTGATAAGAGAAGTAAAGTCCGGCAAACAAAATCGCAAGCCCGGTAAACCAAATAAATTTGCTGTTTTTAATATGAATCAAAGTTGAAAACAATGCAATACCAAGGAACACGATAGAGATAAGCACCATTATCATACCAACGGTTCTCTGTGTATCCCCTTTTTCCGAGGCACTGTTTTCAAAATCGATTCCCGTCCACAAAGCCGTTTTAGACAGCATTTCGTCAATCGCGGTTTCGTTTCCGAAGCTGTGAGGATTATGAACCAAAATTTCAATCATGTCCTCACTTGCGCTTGTCAAGGTATATGCCTCCCACCGAACTCCGCAAAGCGAATCTCCGTAGAGGGGATTTTCGGTGTCCATTACGTATGGCTCGCTTCCAACCTCGTAAAAGGTTAAATTGATGTGGTCCAAAAAGAAAGCAATCGGTATTTCATATCTGTAAACACCTTCATATCCCCCCTCGGGATCCAGCATATGAAAATTACCGCGTAGGGTGACATCGCCTTCTGTAGACGGAATGTGTTCACCCTCTGCAATCTGCTGCCATTCACCCTCCCCTATCCGATATTCACCGTCAAAATACACGCTTCCAATCATCGATGGCATCGCTTGCATACTGTTGCTGTTGTTGAACCACAAAAGGAAAGCGGCAAGCAAAAGCAAGAGCAAAACTCCCACAATCGGAACATATCTTTTTGTGAATATTGAAAATTTATTTTTGAATTCCGGCATTTTTCACCTCTAAAAATCGAAAAATCACTTCAATTTGCAAACTCCGTATGAAAATATTATACTACAACACCAAACATTTTTCAACTGTTTCTTTCCATTATTACACTGCATTGTTATACCTGAAATTTGTGAGGATTTCTCAGTTTTATCAACGATTACTGCATCGGTCATTTTCTTTGTTTAAGGCGGTATATTTTTTATCATCAAAAGCTCTTGCTATTTCTTCATTTTAGAGTTACAATGTGGCAAACAAAGCGTATATTTCGTGTGTTTTTCTTAGCACGGATTGAACTATTATTGGAAGAGAGTCTTTTACAACTTTCAATTTTCCTTTTTCACCTTAATTTGACCGCAGCTTTTTCGTGCGGAGCATACAATAGATAAAATATCCAATTTTTTGCCGTTTTTTTCTACTTCATCTATTAATCGACTTTAATTGACTTTTTAAGACAATGGTAGTATAATATTCTTAATACTAACGGATTTTAAAATCCGAATTTGAAGGGAGAAAAAGAAAATGGCAAAAAACCTCGTTTATGACATCCATGACAAACCACCGTTCAGCAAAATAATCGTTTTCGCTATTCAGCAGCTGCTTGCTATTATGGCGGCGACGATTGCAGTCCCCGCAATCATTAATTCCAACGAAGCGATTCTGGTTAACGATATGTCCGCCTCGGCAGCGCTCTTCGGCGCAGGTGTGGGCACTATAGTTTACCAGCTGTTTACAAAATTCAGAAGCCCCGTATTCCTTGGTTCATCGTTCGCCTTTATCGGCTCAATGGTAGCTGCATTCGCAGGAGCTACAACGGTTGCTCTCGGATATCTCGGACTTGTTATCGGCGCAATTTTTGCAGGTCTTGTATACGTAGCTATCGCCATCGTGGTTAAATTCGTCGGCGTTGGCTGGATTAACAAGCTTATGCCCGCTGCGGTTATCGGCCCGACAGTTGCTCTCATCGGTCTTTCTCTGGCTGGCGCAGCTGTCAAAGACGTGTTCTCATACGGACCGCAGGACTCTAACGGCTCCTTTATTATGTCGACACCCATTTGGCTTTCACTCATATGCGCCCTCGTTACCCTCTTCGTAGTTGTTATTTCTTCCACTTACGGCAAGAAGATGGTTAAGCTTATCCCATTCATAATCGGTATTCTCGCGGGATATGCACTGGCTCTTATATTCACCGTTATCGGCTATATCGCAGGAGCTGACGCACTTAAGGTTATTGACTTCGCTCCATTCCGCGCGCTTGTTGACGGCGGTGTCAGCTTTACAACATTCCTTGCCCTGCCCGACTTCACATTCATTAAGGCGTTCGGCGGATTTGAGGCATTCAGCCCCAGCTACCTTGCAACGATAGCAGTAGCATACGTTCCCGTTGCGCTTGTTGTATTTGCAGAGCACATTGCAGACCACAAGAACCTTTCCTCTATTATCGACAAGGATCTTCTTACCGACCCCGGACTTGACAAAACCCTTCTCGGCGACGGTGTGGGCTCTGTTGCGGGAGCATTTTTCGGCGGCTGCCCCAACACCACCTACGGTGAGTCGGTCGGCTGCGTAGCTATCACCAAGA
The DNA here is from genome assembly GCA_045614425.1 of Eubacteriales bacterium. GTDB lineage: Bacteria > Bacillota > Clostridia > Oscillospirales > CAG-272 > UBA1740. The sequence goes on from JAZLCX010000048.1 coordinate 3,143, forward strand.
ACGCATCTATTGCAACCATCACAACCACTGCCATCATGGCAGTTCTCATCTCCTTTGTCTCCCCGTTTGTTGCATTCCTTGATTCTATTCCCGGATGTGTAATGGGCGGCGTTTGTATCACCCTCTACGGCTTCATCGCAGTTTCCGGTCTTAAGATGATTCAGAAGGTTGACCTTGAGGAAAACGCAAATCTCTTCACCGTTTCTGCGATTCTTATTCCCGGTATCGGCGGTATGGCAATGGCTATCGGCAAGGTTACCATCACAGCTATCGCTTGCTCACTTATCCTTGGTATCATTGTTAATATCGTACTCACCAAGTTCAAGAAGGCTCCCGCTGCCGACAAGTCCGAGGAGGCTGACGAGTAATGAAGAGCTACAAAAACGTTGTGGTCTTCGACCATCCGCTCATAAGACACAAAATCGCTATACTCCGCGACGAGCGCACCAGCATGAAGGAATTTCGCGAGCTCGTTGAGGAAATCACTACTCTTATGACATATGAAAGCTTGAAGGACGGCGTTCCCACCACCGAAATCGAGGTTAAAACACCCCTTGAGTCCTGCAAGCAGGTGGTTATCACGGACGGTTCAATAGTTATAGTTCCAATTCTTCGAGCAGGTCTTGGCATGGTAAACGGCGTTCACGTTCTCTTCCCCTCTGCAAGAGTCGGTCATATCGGCATGTGCAGAAACGAAGAAACCTTGAAGCCCGACACCTACTACTGCAAGCTGCCCGAAGGCATTGAGGACAAGCTCGTTGTAATAGTTGACCCGATGCTCGCCACCGGCGGCAGCGCCTGCGATGCTATTCAGCTTCTGAAAAATAAAGGCTGCAAGCGCATAAAGTTTATGTCTATAATCGGAGCGCCCGAGGGCGTATCCAAGGTTGCAGAGGCTCATCCCGACGTTAACATCTACGTTTCCACTCTGGACAGATGCCTTAACGAAAACGGCTACATCCTCCCCGGCCTCGGCGATGCCGGAGACAGACTTTTCGGAACAAAATAAGTTAAAATTAGCATAAAGAGCAGAATCGCATGGGTTCTGCTCTTTTTTCGCAAACTGCCGTTTATACTTGACAAAAATGCCAAGCTGTGATAAAATTTAAAGTCGCTGAAGTATTACATTTTTCGAGGAATAAATTCAGATGAAAAGTTACAGAATAATTGACTCACACTGCCATATATACCCCGATAAAATCGCAGAGAAGGCATCGGGCAGCACCGGAAATTTTTACGACCTTCCCTCTCTTCAGGACGGCAGAATATCCACTCTTCTTGAGCGCGGTGAAAAAGCGGGAATCGAGCATTTCATCGTTCAGTCGGTTGCCACGACTCCAAAGCAGGTTTCGAGTATAAACCGCTTTATAAAAGATACTGTTGAAAAAAACGGCAATAAGTTCACGGGCCTTGGCACTCTGCACCCATACAGCGACGACATAGAGGCAGACGTAAACGAGCTTATCAGCCTCGGATTAAAGGGTGTAAAGCTGCACCCCGATATACAAAAGGTAAAAATCGACGACTACAGAATGCTTAAGATATACGAGCTCTGCGAGGGCAGACTCCCCATACTTATGCACACGGGCGATTACCGTTACGACTATTCAAATCCGAACAGACTCATACCCATACTCGATATATATAAAAATCTCACCTTGATCGGCGCACACTTCGGCGGATGGTCAATTTGGGAGGAAGCGACGAAAAAGCTCTACACGTATGAGAACTTTTACACCGACTGCTCATCATCGCTTTACGCAATAAGTCCCGAAAAGGCGAAGGAGCTGATTATGGAGTACGGAACCGAGCGCGTAATGTTCGGAACCGACTATCCCCTCTTCGACCCCGTCGGCGAGGTCGAAAGATTTATGCAAATAGACCTTACGGAAGAAGAGCGCTGTGATATTCTTTACAATAACGCGGCAAAGCTCTTCAATATAAAATAAATCATATACAGCGATAATACGGAAACTTTTCAAGCGATATTGACAATTTAAGTTTACAAATTATGTGAATTTGCAACTTTTCAGTCAAACGCACAGAGTCAAAACCAAATACAAAAATAAAAGAGCGAAGATACTTTAAAATGGGTATCTTCGCTCTAAATTTATACTTGTTTTTCTTTTAATTGCGTCTGTTTTTTTCCTTGTGCTCGTACATCTTCATATCGGCGCGCTTGAAAACATCATCAACCGAAACGTCGCGCTCAGGGTCAAACATCTCCGCAGCACGCGCAATCGAGACGGGAATTTTGTCATCGTCTACTTCAATGAAGGATTGACCGCACTTCTCATCCATCTGCTCCATAAGAGCCTCACGCGCATCAAGGTCCTCTCCGGTCAGAAGCACGAGGAATTCATCTCCGCCTATTCGATACACGGGGCTGTGCTTAAAGGTGTCGCAAATTATTTTCGCAGCCCTTACAATCAGCTTGTTTCCGATTTCGTGGCCGTACTTATCATTTGCCACCTTGAGTCTGTTGATATCCGCAATCAGAATTGCGAACGGTTCATAGTTGCCAACCTTTATTTTCACCTCAAGCTCGTTGGCAGCTTCATTATATGCCGTGCGGTTTTTGATTCCGGTAAGTGAGTCCTTATATGCAAGAGCATTGATGTAACCCATATACTCCTGCTGCTTTTTAGCCATTTTTTCAAATGCGGCAGTCAGTATACCGACCTCATCCTGTATGTCATACTTTTCGAAATTGAAATCGCTGCCGCCCTCGGCAAGCTGCTCCGCCGCCTTTGTAAGATTCTTAAGCGGTTTCACTATTTTCTTGTTCGTGAGGAATATAGTTATTATGGCGAAAAACAACAAGAATCCGAATGCCGTGATTACTATGATAACTATCATAATGTAGCCGTCACGCTGAATATCGCTGTAATCGGCGTGTATTACGAGGGTCATTCCGTTGGTAAGCGTTTTGTACTCCTCGGCAAAGCCGTGATGCTCCTCCGCCGCCTCGAGCTTATGGTCGCCAACAGGAGAAAAATAAACCTCACTTTTGTCAGCATCGGAAAGATAAGCGAATCCGTTGTCGTAAACCGTTATTCCCGATACCATATCGGTAACCGCGGAATACATAAGGTCAACTCCTACAACTCCCACAAACGTGTTACCGACGTAAATCGGAATTACGTATGATAAGACCTCAAGCTGACTGACCGCGGCAACACGCGGAGGAAGCCATACTGCATCCTGTTGTTGCATTGGCACGGTAAACCAGCAAACCTCGTTTTCGGGAGCGTTTTGCCAATCCGAAAGGTCGGTTGTCGGATGCTCCGTGAAGTATGCTACGGAGCTTTTTGTTTTGCTTATTAGAAATCCCGCATCCGAATGTGCTAATTCCGGTGAGAATCTCAAATAAAATCCGGCTATTTGCTGGAAATTGCCCACGATAGCATTGAAGGTTTCCTTAGCCTTCGCAGTGTATTCGTTACACTGTGCCGCATCCGCAAGGAAGTCTGTGCTTGTTACTGTTGAAAGCACGTGGTTTTTCATCGACTTGACTACATATTCGACGTCACGCATAAGCGTGTTAATTTTAAGCGCCTCGGTGTTTGCTACGGAATCGGTTATCATATCCGAATCCTTTTCAAGAATCCTGCTCATTGAAACGAAGCTGATAGCCGCTATTGCAACAGCAAGAATAAGTATGCCCGAAATTATTATAGTCAAAAATTTACTCTGTATTGATTTCATTGAAACTCCAATGTCCATTATAGACGCTGTTAAAACTTCTATTTTACATTATATCACTTTTTTTAATTTTTTCAATATAAATTTGGAAACTTTTTGCTTTTTTGGATTGACAAAATATTCCTTTTTGTGTATAATTACTAATGTTGGGTTGTTTTTTCTACATTTTTAGGCATAATTTGCGGAGAGGGTGACACCATGGAAGCTTTGGGCAATTTTTTTGCTATTGGAATACTTATGCTTATTTCAATGGTCTTTTTCAGAAATAAATACTTCTTAACCAAGGCAAGCAAATGCTATGTAGTGCTCTTGGTTGTAACGCTTGCATCTACCGTGCTCAATTCCGTGGCGGTTGAATGCTCTGCGAATAATCTCTTATCTATACCCGCAATGAAAGCGGTAGGCACATTAGATCTCATATTGCTGAGTTTGACCGTACTTTTTCTTTCAATATATCTGATCTTAAAGATAACCGAGCATTCTATTGAAGGCGAAAATCTTACGGCTACAAAGATATGCCTCTCTTCCGTATTCGCAGTATCGGTAATTCTGCTGATAATTGATCTTCCCTACGGCTTCATATTTACGGTGAACGAAAACGGCGCCTGCAAGGGCGGTAAATTTTTATTAATCCCCTATATTTTAATGGTGCTCAAGCTGGCAGTTGTTGCTTTTTACGCAGTAAAATACCGAAAAAAGTTAAGCAACAATGTAAAAATGGCATTGATTCAGTCAATCCCCGTTTTAATCTTCTGCATTATTGTTAAGCTCTTCTACCCGGATACTTCGCTTATAACACTGACAATCGCGCTTATTGAAATGGTCTTCTTCCTAAACTTTCAGAATCAGCGAATCGGCGTGAACACCCTTACAAAGCTGAGCGACAGCAGAAGATTTCTTAACGAGGTTGCGCGCCGTATAAAAAAACAGGCTCCATTCAAGGCGTACATAATTAAAATCAAAAATATCGGTATCATAAAACAAAATTTCAGCAACAAGGTCGGCGACGAGGTTCTCTATCAGTTCGGATTTTTTCTTGGCAAGCAGTTTTCCCATTCCGCCGCCTTTCACCTTTACGATACGGTATTCGGACTCGTGCTTCCATACAATGAAGAAACGGAACGCGAAGAAACAGATGCCGTTATAAGTCTTATGAACAAGCGCGGCAAGTACAAGGATACCGAAATCTCGCTTGAATGTATCTCGGCAGAACACATATGGAAGGATGAGGCAACCGCCGATAACTTCTATGAAAAGCTTGAATATGCTCTCACTGTTGCTGAAAAAAACAGGCTTCAGATTGTCACCTACTCACTCGACCACGAAATGGCAAGGGTGCGCGAAAAATATCTTATTAACCGAATGCAGAATGTTTCTTCAGAAGAGGGATTTGAGGTATGGTTTCAGCCTATTTTCAGCAATGCCCAGAATGGATTTACCTCGATGGAAGTGCTCCTGAGACTGAAAGAAAAGAACGGAAGCTACGTAAGTCCCGCTGAATTCATTCCGATAGCCGAAGAGACGGGTCAGATAGACCTTATCACCTGGTTTGTAATTGAAGAAACATGTAAGGTTCTCGCAAACAATCCTGAGTTAGGGCATCTGCGCGCCTCGATAAACCTTCCGATGCTCCATCTCATAGACCCGGATTTTGAGGACAGGCTCAATGCTATTATCAATAAGTACGGTATACCGCACAAACGAATAAGCTTCGAATTCACCGAGCGAGTTATTCTCGATGACCTTACGCTTGTGGAAAGAAATATGAAGCAACTTGCAAAAAGAGGATATTCCTTCTACCTCGATGACTTCGGCGTCGGATATTCAAACTTCAACTGTGTATTAAGGCTTCCTCTTAAAACGGTTAAGCTTGATATGACGCTCACCGCAACTGCCGAAAAACTTGTGGAGAATCATGCTCTTGTAAGCATTCTTACAGACCTCTTTCACGATATGGGGCTCAATGTTGTGGCAGAGGGTGCGGAAACCGCCGAACAGGTGGAATTGCTTCGTGCCTATGGCGTTGACGGTGTTCAGGGCTACTATTACGCAAAGCCGATGCCCCTCGAAAAATTGAAGGTATTTATCGCCGACCAAAAAACAAAAAAAGAAGCTCAAAAATAAATAAAAATTGAGAGAACGTCAGGTTTTTCGCCGAGACGTTCTCTCTTTTTCTATTTAGTTTCGGTGCGGTCGGAGAATGACGTGCCCTCAAAGGTATCGTCCCTATTTTTAGGAGCTGATTTCTTCGGCGTCTGCGCCGCAATATCGGTTATATCTGCACCGCCCGTACAGTAATAAACGGTCGATTCGTTCAGAAGTCCCGCGGCAAGATAATATATCTTGCTTCCGGAAGATGCCGAATTGATTTTGAGAAGCGACTGGTGGTTAATGTATGAGTCAGCCGAAATATCGGTGTCGGTAGAAATAACGTAGTCAACGTCGTACATAATAGTGGCAAATTCGCCGGGTTTCGTAGGACGCTGAACAGTGGTTGCTTCGCCGCCGTTTGAACCGATATCGAGATAAAGAAGGTATGCGCCTACCGGATTCTGATTCCCGATTTTTTCCATACCTGTCGGGAATCCTATCGCGTATTCACCGGCATTAAGAGGAATCTCAAAATAATACGCTGCGCAAATATTATTCAGCACGTTCATCTGCTCGGCATCGTAAACCAGCTTATAGCTTGCAATCTCTTCAGCGGTAGGATTATATATGTACTGTCCGTCATTAGCTTCGACAATTTTTTCTATTTTCGTCACCGAAGTAATTACTCCGCCTTCTCTGTCGATTTTGTAAATATCAAACAGAGTGTGATAATAAACGTTGTCCTGTTCCTGACGATATGAACCTGCAACGGCAGTAACAAATCCCGGCGTTTGAACCGAAAAGTTAATTGCATCTTTCAGCATTTCATAGCCGGATATTTCCTTATCGAGCAACTTAACATTTGCTGTTGTTATCGCACTTGAACTGACAGCCGTGTTAAAACCTAAGGCATGAATATGCGATTGCCCGTTAAGACTGTTAACCAGCTTATCCCTAACAGATGTATACTTTTTAAGTCCGAGAGCATCATATGTCTTTATGCTCAGTGACGTACCGAAATTAGCTGAATCATTGGCATTATAGTCATCCTTTATAACGTATGTTGTTCCGCTGTCAGAGCTTTTATTGGGAACAATCGTAAGAAGCTGTATCTGATCGCCGTTAAAAACGGTGCTGGAGCCTTTCGCGATTCCAAGAGATTTGTAAATTACAGATGGGTATGTCGATCTTAGAGCAATTCCCTTTGTAGCACTTGCGCCTCCCACTATATATCCGGTATTTCCGCTAAGAACAGGCTCTTTATTGCTCTCTTTATTGTCACGGTAAAACGGCACAGTTGGAAGTCCTGTCTTCACCCCATCTACCTCCGTACCGTCGCCAAACACGGTATCAACGTTTATATCAAGCGGCATCATTGTGCCGGCAGTAAGATAGATGGTTTGAGTTGATTTAGACGGCGGTGTCTTAGTTTGGGCATATATAGCCAGTCCATACTTAGCATTTTCTTCTGCCCAGTTAGCATACGGAGACCAAGATTGAGACCAACCGAATGCACCGTATATATAATATACTCGCCTAGATATCTCCAGCATATCAAGCGAGCCGCCCCAGCCGCTGCTTCCGCTTGTGGTGTCCTCATACTGTGAATCGACCTTGGGCATATCGTCCCAAACTATTCTGGCGTCCTTTTCACCGAGCAGCGAATAATTGCTTGTGCAGACTGCGCCGTCAACAACCGATATTATTCCGTTGTAAACGCCTACGTTCCTTACCATAGCGTTTACGTATCCGCAAATTATACCGACCTTTGCGCCGTTTATATGCGTAGTTACCTCAACTGTGTCAAGGATGAAATCCTCAATTATTGCCTCGCCGCCTATTGCGCCGAAAAGTCCTACGTATTTACTCGAATAATCTCCTGCTCCTTCGGGCTGCTCCTTCCAGTCAGCCTTTCTGGTTGAAACCCAAAGGTTTTTTATAACAGAGCCGCAACCGTTTAAATATCCCTCAAACGGTTTTTCCTTCGTCCCTATCGGCGGAATAGCTCCCGTTTTGTGCTCGCTGTCGGAACCGTAAATCATTCCCGCCATATCGATTGTTACGGGGTTTCCCACAAGATCGCTGACTTGAAAGTAAAACTTCTTGCCGTCAAATGCCCCTTGATTCTGAAGCCATGAGAGGTTATAGAGGTGCTTAGGAGTCATTACAATATACGGGTCAGTCTCCGTGCCGTCTCCGCCTGCGAAGTATGAAACTATACTCGATGCCTCGAATTCTCCCTCGGTATGAACCTCAATAAAGTTCGCAAACCACGCGACAGAGGTAGTTATTAGGGATAAAATCAAAAGTACTGCTAAGGCAATACTAGATACAAGCCTTTTATTAAACATTTTATCCCTCCTCTTTTTTTATTCGTAAACGTGAAATTCTATATCGTCGGAATAGATCACTTCGCTTTGGTCGGGATGATTTGCCATTATCTGCTCGCCGATGTAATTAAGAAGCGTTCTATTGTACTCTATTATAAAATAAAATTTTGTTTCTCCAACCGGAACGTCCGCGCGCACAAGGTCTATACTGTCCGCCTTTGTGGGAGAACCGCTAGTCAAATTAACAAAGCTGCTTGCCGGTGTACCCTTGACTGCGGTTATTCCGTCGGAATTTAAGGTTGCCGGAGATATTGATATACAGTTGCTTATACAGTTATCATTTTCGCCTATTTTTTCAAGTCCCGAAGCGGTATTAAGCTCTATCAAAAGGTTCTGTACCGCCTCATGAGCATCAATGTTTATAACAATGAGAAGCGCCTTTTTGTAAGCATCGTAGGATATATTGTTCGGGTCATCGGTAGGTATCTTGAACCTTTCCGCATCAAAGTAAACTGTATACTTATCGTCGTTAATATCGGTTATCGGGTAACTGTGCAGCGTAGCTGTCACGGAGGTGCCGGAATTAACGTTTATCTTAAAACCGAGTGCATCGACATCACGGCTATCCGCAAACCACGCCACGCTTCCGTTAAGCATCATCATACCGAAAATAGCAAGGATGAGGATGAGCGATACCAAAATTAATCCGAGCTTTGCGTTTAACTGTTTATTCAAGCTGCTCTCCTCTCCTTTGCTTCATTATTTAACGAGTGATTTATACTTGATCGAGGTATTTGTTTTTATGAAGACCTTGAATTCCTCGACCGCTATGGCCTTGGCGTAATAATATCCTTGAACAACGTCGCAGCCCATATCGACAACCTTATCGAACAGCTCCTTCGTTTCTACACCCTCCTGTACTACGGTCATTCCCATAGACTTTGCAAGATCTATTATGGTGGCAAGAAGCTTATCGTCACGGCTGACGTCAATTCCGCGCTTCATAAATACGCTGTCGAGCTTTAATTCGTCAACGTTTATCTGCTTAAGTATGCTGAACGAGGAATATCCGCTTCCGAAGTCGTCAATCGAGCAACGGATTCCGCCGTTGTGAAGAGCCGATATTATAGAGGATATTTTCTCATAGCTTTCCATAGCGAAGCTCTCGGTAAGCTCGAGGGTAAGAAATCCGTCGGGGATACCGTATCGCTTTTTGTTTCCTACGTAGAAGTTTATAAAGTCGGGGCTGATTGCGGTAACGCGCGAAACGTTGACCGAAATGGGAACAACCTTCTCACCGCGTTCAACGGCATGTGAAAGGTACTCCAAAACCTCAATATAAACGAAGTGGTCGATCTTTGTAATAAATCCGTTTGTCTCAAAGAACGGAATGAACTCCGCAGGGAACATATATTCTCCGCGCGACGAATCGAACCAGCGGACCAGCGCCTCCGCACTGTGTACGGTGTCGCGTTTAACGTCGTATTTAGGCTGTAAAAACAGACGGAAATCTCGATTGGCGAGAGCGTCCTCCATCATAGCCTCTATTCGCTCGTTACGCTCAATCTCCGCTCTTACCTCTTCTGTGAAGAGCGAGTATGCGGTGTTGACGTTGTCCTCGGAATAGTTGTAGGCGGTAAGCGCGCAGTCTATCATTTCCTGAACCGAGCGTCTGTTGTTTGAAACTACGTTGTAGACTCCCGCCATGAGTCTTATTTTAACACCCTTGTTCTTTAAAAGCTCGTCGCGGTTGATAAGCGTTTCCATGAGCTTTATCTTATCGGCTACCGAGTGCGAATTTGCGTTTATTGTAAGGATAACGAATTTTCCGTCGCCGAGATAGCCGTAGCACTCATCGTCCGAGGTAAGACTCTGCACTATCTTTGAAACCGAGCGAAGAAACTCCGTAAAATCCCCCTCGCCAAGCTGATCGCGCAGGAAAATATTGTTTCTTACCGAAAATACAGCGACCGAATATTTTCTGCGCATTGAGAACAGAAGGCTCTTTGCCGTAAGCTTGAAGTTTTCGAGGTTCGGACAGTCAAGCTGCGCGTCAACGAGAGTCGCAACCGAAAGGGCAAGCTTGGTTTTTCTGTGGTAAAGAAGCGCGTATACAAATCCCGCAACAAGAGCGAGTATAGCTATTACAAGAAGGTTTACAACGTGGCGTATGTACGTAAGCTCGGGTGCGATAAGACCCTCGCTTATGCTCATTGATACGAGAATCACGTTTCCGTCGAAGCTTTCGATCGGCGCCATTGCAACGGTGTATTTTTCACTGTGCACCTCTATGCTGCGCGCGCTCTTTTGCAGCGTGTATACTGCTTCGGAAATTTCGCGAGAGGTGGTTTTGTTGCTTGTTATCGTGTCTATAAAGCTGTAGAAATTGTTTCCTACCGACTCCGAGAAATCCTCGCGACAGGCGTCCGAAAGAACCTTTCCGTCAGGCGTAATGGCTGCCGTGACGCTCGCCTTTTCATTTTCCAAAGAAGAGAGGTTTATTACGTTTCTCGCAGGAACTATCGACAGTATTCCGTCAACAAACTCCGAGCCCCTTATGGGAACGAAGAAGGCTATACAGTCAAGGCTGGTATACTTGTCGTAATAAACCGGTGTACAGCCCTCGCTGTTAGATGCGGCAAGAGCTTCAATATATTCCTTTCCGCTCGCCTCGTTAAATACCGGTCGGCTTGTTGCGGAATAGGAATTTCCCTGAGAGTAGTAGCGCAGGTCTCCAAACTCCTCCGAGCCGATGTAGCTTTCCACCGTCTCTTCGACCTGCTGTTTGCTTTTCGCATATTTCAGCTTGTCGGCAATTTTGTAAAGATTTTCGTAATGCACTCTTACAAGGCCGTCCGTATCCTCAAGCGACTGCTCGAAATAAAGAAGCGAGTTTTTCTCCGCCGACTCCGAAAAGAAGTCCGAAGAGCCCGAAAGAATGGCTATAAAGTATATGAAGAGAAACAGCGCCACAAGAAGCAACGTTGCTTTTCCAAGATTTGCCATAATCTTTTTGTTTTGTTTTTTCTCCATATCGGCGCTCTCCCTCCTTTAAATTTATTTTTTCGTGTTTTTCTTGCGGCTTGACGAAACTGCGGTATACACAACCATACCTGTCATCAGAACCATAATTACGGATATTATGACTATGAGCGTATTTCCCTCAAGCGCCCGCGAAAGCGCCGTTACACCGTCAAGGTTTTTGACATATATGCCTATAAGCTTATCACCCTCGGCAAGAACCTTATCGTCTACGGAATTCGCATCACCCCGTGTCACAAAGTAATAGCTTCCATCCTTGAAAATGGGCTCTTCTGCCACGCGGTGTGTGTTAGGCAGTCCGTATATTACGGGATCGGTGGAATAAAAGCATATTATGTCATCCTTTTTCACTTCGGCGGGGTCGATACGCTTTATAAGTATATACGAGTCCTTCGGAATCTCATCCTCCATACTGCCGCTGACAATATTCATTACGGAATACCCGAAAACACTCGGAACTCTGCCCGACATCTTCGCCGAGAAGATATTTATAAGAATGATAGCCAAAAGCGAAACGAACAGCCACCAAATAACTCCAAGGCTGATTTTCACAGCAGAAAGAATTTTTTTCTTCGGCACAGGCATCATTTCACAATCCTTTTCACAGCCTCTTTCCAAAGGCTTGCGCTGGGCAACGCCCTTCTCTCTTCCTCAAGTCTTGCGCGGAGCAGAGCTATTTTCATCTTCACTCTCTCGCTCTTCGGCTCGTAGGATTCAAGGGCGGATATCTGTCTTTCGGTTTCCGAATATCTTATAAGCGCCTTGACGTCCATAAGAACTCTCTTCTTTTTCTTTCT
>JAZLCX010000049.1:0-6270 GCA_045614425.1 Eubacteriales bacterium
ACTATATTATACCACCGTTGTATAATATTGTCAACGACAAATTCAGGAGACAAACATGATTTACGGGTCAGACAAGATGAGAGAGGTCCACTCGGATATAAGAGGACCGCTGTTTTACGAGGCGATGGAGCTCCAGCGCAATGGATATGATGTTTTGAAGCTTAATACGGGAAACCCTGCAAGCTTTGGATTTGAAATGCCGGATAGCATCTGTGAAGCGATCAAGGGCAGGGAGTATCTTGCTCTCGGCTACTGTGATTTTCGCGGAATGCCCGACGCGAGAGAGGCCATCTGCGCCTACCATAAAAGCTCTGGCATTCTTGGTATAACCCCCGACGACGTATTTATAGGAAACGGTGTCAGCGAGGTTGTTTCCTTTGCCACCCTCCCGCTTCTCAACCCGGGCGACGAAGTACTCGTGCCTACTCCCTGCTATTCTCTGTGGTCGAACAGCATACGAATCGCAGGTGCAAAGCCGGTATTTTATATATGCGACGAGGCTTCGGAATGGAATCCCGATATTTCGGATATAAAAAAGAAATTGACTCCGAAGACACGCGCAATAGTTATAATAAATCCGAACAACCCGACGGGTGCGGTTTACTCCCCCGAGGTGCTTACTCAAATTGTGAAAATAGCGAGAGAAATGGGTCTTCTCATCTTCTCCGACGAGATATACGACCGCTTGGTAATGGACGGTCTCAAGCACACGCCCATCGCCGCACTTGCCCCCGACGTGCCGGTCGTCACGATGAGCGGACTTTCAAAATCCCACTGCCTTTGCGGATTCCGCTGTGGCTGGATGGTGATAAGCGGCCCGCGCCACCTCACCGACGCCTACCGCGACGGAATAGTTAAGCTGACGTCAATGCGCCTTTGCGCCAACGCCCTTGCCCAGACGGTTGTGCCCGCGGCACTCAAGGATATGAAAACTCCGCTTGATATGGTATCTCCCGGCGGAAGAATCTTTGAGCAAAGAGAAGCCACGACGTCGGCGCTTTCGGACATTCCCGGAATCTCCTTTGTTAAAAACAAAGCGGCATTTTACCTTTTTGCAAAGCTCGACACGAAGCGTTTTAATATAACGAGCGACAAACAGTTCGCAGCGGACCTTCTCCGCAGCACAGGAATTCTTATAGTTCCCGGCAGCGGCTTTGACTGGATACTGCCCGACCACTTCAGAATAGTAATGCTCCCCGAAAAAGAAAAGCTCCGCCTCGCTATGAATAAAATCGGCGAGTTTCTCGACGGATATAAGCAGGTATAATAAAAATGAGGAAGACATCGTGTGATATCTTCCTTATCTTTATTATAGGGAAAATTGAAAACCGAAATCTTCCCTATTCTTCAAACGTTATAACTATTGCGGGAACGACGCCGACATAATCAGAGTAGTTGACATCCTTCGGGAGCTGCATGCTGCCGCCAAAAAGGACACTCATAGCCGTATCGATAGAAGAGTCCCCCGGCGTGCTCAGCCACCAAATGCCGTTTCCGTAATATTTGCTCTCGGTACTCATACAAGCTCCCCGAGCACGCGTGTAATCACTAGTCTCACGGCGTCTTTCCACGTCATTATACGTATAGCTTTTATCAAAACCGTACGTATCATTCCTCATATTTTGGAATGACATCAGAAATATCTTATCATCGGTCACGCCGGTAAATACAACATCCCACGGTGCGCTGTTATACAACCTTGTCGTGAGCATCATTTCTCTTTGAAGCTCAGTGAACGCAGTTTCATAAAAGGTTTCGTTAAGCCACTCGCTTATTTCGCTCTCCGCATAATTGTTATACGATGAATCATATCGGCGATTCTCTATTATACTGTCACAGAGAATGAGTGCCCTGTTGTTTTTCTCGGAAAGTACTTTCCAGCGGATAGGCTCAACCTTAAAGTAATAGGTCTCACCGTCATTTACAGTAGCTCCCGTGGAAAATTTATAAGGCTCGGAGGAGTCTTCCAAATACACTCCATCATACGTAGCGGCAACAACCTTTGCGTAATAACTTCCATCGCTTCCAAGATAATAACCGCGCGAATCAACGGTTGCTGTTATCGTTATGCTATCCGCCTTTAGAGTCTGCGGATATTCGCCAAAGTAGATATAGTCACCGTCGCGGTAATAAGTAACAGGCTCGCTGCACTTCGAGCATTTAAGCTCGCTTGTGGGGTTATGCGAGGTCGCAGGAAGTGTTACGGTTTCTCTGGAAATCTCACCGTCGCATACGTCACAGTAAACTACGCTGTCATAGTGACCGTCCTCTGTGCATGTCGCTTCAACTCTGTATTCTTCTATTGCGTCCTTTGGTGTGTGTCCTTTTGGAATCACCTTTTCAGTTCGCGAAAGCTCATCGTGACAAAGAGAACAGTAGATTACAGCATCATAACTGCCATCCTTAGTGCAGGTGGCTTCAATACGGTTTTCTTCAACCGATATATTGCGGGATTCGGTAGCATCGTGCTTACAAGAGTCACCGCCGCACGCAACAAGTACTATCAGCGAAAAGGCTGCCAAAAACATAAGCGAAAGGTAATAAAAGCTTTTTTTCATACGATTTCCTCCGTTTAAAATATAAATAGCTACGCCCTTTTTCTTTATTTTATCATTTTCTTTACTACAAGTCAACATTTTAGGATAAATTGCATTTTATTGGTATATTTGACATCGCTGTAATTATATGGTTGAAAAACGAAAAAATATACAAACGCGAACTGCAGAAAAAGAGGCAATTGGAGAATTTCGACCTTAAAAAAGGATAAGCATAAAATTAGAGCGAAGATATTTTACTATCCTCGCTCTTTTTCGTTCGTTCCGGCCTAAAGGATTTAGAGCAGAAATCCTCGGCTGACGAGCGAGAAGTGTATACACATACACTGAGTGAGGAAACGAGGATAGAATAAAAAACTATAATAAGAAAGAGGAAAACCGTAGGTTTTCGACCTTAATCACATTAATATTTTCGCTAAATTAGAAAGAGGAACTGTGTTTTTTTACAATTCCTCTTCGTTTTTTATTCGGTTATGCCTAAATACCGAAGCCCCCAAATTCAGCTCTGCTGAATTTGCAGGGTTATTGCCTCCGGCAATTACTCTTCTATTCCATATACCGCCGGAGCTTATCTATCGCTCCCTTTTCAAGCCTTGAAACCTGCGCCTGCGAAATTCCTATCTCCTCGGCGATTTCCATCTGAGTTTTGCCCTTATAGAAGCGTCTTGTTATGATTCCGAGCTCTCGCTCGTTAAGGCGCTTTAAGGCATCGCGGAGGCTTATGCTCTCCACCCAATCGTCGCTCGCGTTTGTATCGTCCGAGAGCTTGTCTATTACGTAGACCGAGTCCTCGCCGTCGTTATATACCGAGTCGTAGAGTGATACCGGCTCGACTATCGCCTCCATTGCGGCGCCAACCGATTTTTCGCTCTCGCCGAGCCTTTCGGCTATTTCCTTTATAGTTGCTTCTCTTTGCTCGTTGCGGGAGATTTCCTCCTTCACCTGAAGGGCGCGGTAGGCAAGGTCGCGCACGGAGCGTGAGATTCTTACCGAATTATTATCCCTTTGATAGCGGCGGATTTCGCCTATTATCATTGCAACGGCGTAGGTCGAAAACTTTACGTCAAACTCAAGATTGAAGTTGTCAATTGATTTTATGAGTCCGATGCAGCCGACTTGAAACAAGTCGTTCGCGCTCTCGCCCTTTGGGTTAAAGCGCTGTATGATGCTTAAAACCAGCCTCAAATTTCCTACTATCAGCTCCTCGCGCGCCGCCTTGTCGCCTGCCTTTGAGAGTCTCAGGAGCTCGCGCTTACGCTCCTCCGAAAGTGTCTTTAATTTAGAAGTATCCACACCGCAGATTTCAACCTTGTTTATTCGCATAAATACCCCCGAAGCTATTCTGTATCTAGTATTGCCTCGGGGAGCGATAATTACACAAGATATTTCGATAAAAAAATACCGCTTGATTTGTCGGCGGCTATATGATAGAATATATATTAACAAACCAACTGCACCGGAGGTACGATATGCTTCTTAAGGGCTTGCAAAAGCTGACTCTTCTTGATTTTCCGGGAAAAATTGCGTGTACGGTGTTTGCCGGCGGGTGCAATCTCAGATGCCCCTTCTGCCACAACGCCTCGCTAGTTCTCGGCGAGCGGGTTAAATCCGCCCCGACGCTTCCCGAGGAGGAGTTCTTTTCCTTTCTGTCTAAAAGAGTAAATATTCTTGAGGGAGTATGCGTAAGCGGAGGCGAGCCGACACTCGCCAAAGATATACTTTCCTTCCTTGAAAAAATAAAAAAGCTCGGATTTGCGGTAAAGCTCGACACCAACGGTACCCGCCCCGACGTCTTGTCCGAGGCAATAAACCGAGGTCTTGTCGACTACGTGGCAATGGATATAAAGAACTCTAAGGAGGGGTATGCTAAGACCGTCGGACTCTCGGATTTCGACCTTTCGGACGTTATCCGAAGCACCGAGATTTTAATGAGCGGAAAGGTGGACTTCGAATTCAGGACTACCCTTGTCCGCGAGCTTCACTCGGAGGAGGATATACGCTCTATCGGAGAGTGGCTTTCGGGGGATGAAAAATACTTCATTCAGACCTTCCGCGACTCAGGCGACCTGATTTTAGATGCTTTTAGCGGATATGCCGAAAAGGAAACGGAATATTTGTTGAAACTGCTTAAAGTATATATCCCAAACGCGCAAATTCGCGGATAATCCCACTATATATTGTGAATTTCTCAAAAAAAATATCAATATTTTGTGTTTCTCCTATTGACAAATGGAATCGAATGTTATATACTATACCTACACCGCATTTTTGATTTTCATTTGATTTTTAAGATAGGAGAAACTTTTTATGTACACAGTCATTAAAAGAGACGGTAAAATTACCGACTTCGATTTGAAGAAGATCTCTAACGCAATCAGCCTTGCATTTGATGCACAGGAAAGAGAGTACAATCAGGATATCATAGACTTCCTCGCGCTCAAGGTTACCGCTCATTTCGAGCCCAAAATCAAGGAGCATCACATATCGGTTGAGGACATTCAGGACAGCGTTGAGGCTGTTCTTATTCAGGCCGGCTACGAGGACGTTGCAAAGGCGTACATCATCTACCGCCGTCAGCACGAGAAGCTCCGTAACATCAAGTCCACCATCCTCGACTACAAGGATATAGTTGACAGCTACGTTAAGGTCACCGACTGGCGCGTTAAGGAGAACTCCACCGTTACCTACTCGGTCGGCGGTCTTATTCTCAACAACTCCGGCGCTATTACCGCTAACTACTGGCTCTCTGAGATTTACGATGACGAAATCGCAAACGCTCACAGAAACGCCGACATTCACATTCACGACCTTTCAATGCTTACAGGATACTGCGCAGGCTGGTCCTTGAAGCAGCTTATCCAAGAGGGACTTGGCGGTGTTACCGGCAAGATTACCTCCGCTCCCGCAAAGCATCTTGCAACCCTCTGCAACCAGATGGTTAACTTCCTCGGTATCATGCAGAACGAGTGGGCGGGCGCTCAGGCGTTCTCCTCGTTCGACACCTACCTTGCACCCTTCGTTAAGGCGGACAACCTCTCCTACGACGCGGTTAAGAAGTGTGTTGAGTCCTTTGTTTACGGCGTAAACACTCCTTCCCGTTGGGGTACTCAGGCTCCCTTCTCGAACATAACGCTTGACTGGACAGTTCCGAACGACCTTGCCGAGCTTAACGCTATTGTCGGCGGTAAGGAAATGCCCTTCAAGTACAAGGACTGCAAGAAGGAAATGGACATGGTCAACAAGGCCTTCATCGAAACTATGATTGAGGGTGATGCAAACGGCCGCGGCTTCCAGTATCCTATTCCCACCTACTCTATCACAAGAGATTTCGACTGGTCCGAAACCGAGAACAACAAGCTTCTCTTCGAGATGACCGCGAAATACGGTACTCCCTACTTCTCAAACTACATCAACTCGGATATGGCACCGAGCGACGTTCGTTCGATGTGCTGCCGTCTCCGTCTTGACCTTCGTGAGCTCAGAAAGAAGTCCGGCGGCTTCTTCGGAAGCGGCGAGAGCACCGGTTCTGTCGGCGTTGTTACAATCAATATGCCGAGAATCGCTTATCTTGCTACTGACAAGGCTGACTTCTATAAGAGACTTGATCACCTTATGGACGTTTCGGCTCGCTCGCTCAAGGTAAAGCGCGGCGTTATCACAAAGCTTCTTGACGAGGGACTTTATCCCTACACCAAGCGTTACCTCGGTACGTTTA
>JAZLCX010000050.1:0-2647 GCA_045614425.1 Eubacteriales bacterium
AACTATCTTCTCACCGTTCTGAATATCAAGGTCTACACCCTTAAGCACCTCAAGCTCGCCGAATGATTTTTTGAGTCCTCTTATAGAGAGGATTACTGATTTTTCTTTAACGTTTTCACTCATTTTCATACCTCTCCTTTATTATCTTTCGCTCTTCTTAAGCTTTTTTTCAAGCGCTCTTACGCCCCAAGAGATCAAAAGCACCAAAACAAGATAGGTGAGCGCGAGCATAAGATACGGTACTACGTAGTCGTAAGTCGGGTCACCAAGCTGCTTGAAGGATTTGTAAAGGTCGGTGACGGCAACGAAGCTTACTACTGAGGTTTCCTTTATAAGTACTATAAATTCGTTACCGAGAGTCGGGAGTATGTTTTTTACCGCCTGGGGCACAACGATCTTCATCATTGCAACGGGATACGGAAGTCCTATCGCTCTTGCCGCCTCGAGCTGACCCGCGTCAACTGAATTTATACCGCCGCGCATAATCTCACTGACGTACGCACCGCTGTTCAAGCCAAAAACGATTATAGCTACAGGAACACCCGAGCTTGCGCTTATATTCAATGCCGGCAAAATAACCCAATATCCGATAAGAAGCTGAACAACGATAGGCGTGCCGCGGAAAAGCTCAAGATAGCAGATACATATCTTTTCTAAGATGCGCGGGAGAACCTTGTACTTCGGCATAACTCTGACGATACCTATAAGAGTACCTATTACTATACCGATAAGCAAACCGCCGACAGCTATTTCAACGGTTGCCAAAAGACCGTCAAGCACCTCTTTATAACCCTCATTGGTTATAAACTGTCTTACAAATTCTTTCCAAAGTTTTGGAAAATCTTTCATATCAATAACCTAAAGTAAAGGCTTAGCGTAAAAACTAAGCCTTTACTTTTCCCTTTTAAATTTTAATTATTCCTCTTCTGCAGAGCTGTCAGCGGGGTAGCAGATGGAATTGAGAATATCAACAACTGTTCCTGCCGAATCAAAGGTGGTGTCGTTCTCCAAGCAAACGAGAACTATTGCTTCGGTGTAGTAGGGATTTGAGAAGTTGATTACGTCAAGACGCTCAGCGGTAATGGTGATACCCGACATTGCTATGTCAACGTTGTGCTTACCAACGGAATCAACAACAACCTCGAATGCCATGTCGTCGATAACAAGCTCCATGCCAAGCTCTTCAGCGAGAAGTGCCGCGATTTCCATATCGATACCGTAGTACTGGTCGCCTTCCTTATACTCCCAAGGAGCAAACTCAGCGTTAGTAGCAACTACGAGCTGCTGATCAGCCTTAGCGGAATCCTTCGTCGCAGACTCAACGCCTACGTAAGAAGCCTCTTCGCCGTTCATGTACTTTTCCTTGATTGCTTCAATCTCTGCAGCCTTCGCTTCAAGAATAGCATCAATCTGTGCCTTAAGACCGGTCTGGTTGGGGTCTATACCGATACCGTAGTTCTCGCTGGAAAGAGCGATGTCTACAATTTTAAGACCTTCGATTTCCTTGCAAAGAGTCTTCGCAGTGGTCTTGTCGCAGAACACGTAATCAACGTTACCGTTCTTCATGTCGTTTGCTGCATTGGGGAATGTCTCGTGAGAAACAACCTTAACACCCTTAAGAACCTTAGCGTATGCTTCGCTTGTGGTTCCGCTCTGAACAGCTACCTTGGTTTCCTCTTTACCGCAGGAGGTAAGAGCGAACATTGCGCCGCACATCATAGTGAGCGCGAGAATAAGACAAATAATCTTTTTCATTTTTTCCTCTTTCTTGAGGCTCATTGGCCTCGCTTTTTTTATTGATGACATAATTATACACCCCTTATGCAGATTTGTCAAGCATTTTTGTAATAAAAATTCATTTTTGTTGCATTTTTATTCATATTCGGGTTTCTCCCCTATTTTTTTGGATATATTACACAAAAAAGAGGCTCATTTATGCCGTTTCGCCCCCTCTTGTCCATCTTCACCTAGTTATAAAGTTCTTTTTTATGCCATCAAGAATGAATATATGCATCGAATATTCTGCATATTTATTCAGTTTTTATGCAGTGTTGATTTTAGGGACGCTTTGTGATACAATATATAATAATGAAGAAAACCACAAATTCGGAGAGCTTTAATGATTGCATTATCGGTAAGTGATATTTCTCTCTCCTTTCTCGGCGAGGACGTATTAAAGGGCGTTTCCTTTGCCGTAAACGACGGAGACAGAGTGGGTATTATAGGCGTAAACGGCGCCGGAAAAACCTCGCTTTTTCGCATAATTACAGGTAAATACACAGCCGACAGCGGTGCTGTTTATATACAAAAGGGTCATACCGTCGGTATCCTTGAACAAAATCCCGACCTCACCGCCCTGCCCGGTGACACGAGCTGTCTTGAATATATGTACACCGCCTTTCCGCGTCTTCTCTTTTTGGAGGAGGAAATTCTACGAATTGAATCTTCCCTCTCCGAAACCTCTTCGGAGGGCGAGAGTATAAGACTTGCAGCGAGCCTTGCCGAACTTAACAACGAATACAAAACAGCGGGCGGTCTCGAATTCAGACAGCGTTGCCGCGGAATGCTTTTGCAGCTCGGCTTTTCCGAGGAGCTTCTCGACAGAAAGATAAAAACTCTCTCGGGCGGTCAGTACACAAGACTCGCT
>JAZLCX010000051.1:0-4561 GCA_045614425.1 Eubacteriales bacterium
AGGAGCGTTTGCGTGCAGGTTCATACCGAGAATAAGACCGGTAACTGCGGCGGAGAGGTCGGATACCGTCTGTTCTTTTTTGATTATAAGATTGAAAATGAATTCCGAAAGTACGGCGGTAAGCGTACAGACCGAAAGAACGAGAAGAGCGCGCCAGCCGAAGATTACAGTGCCCATTACCGCAGCGGGAAGAAGCGCGATAAGAACGTCAAGCATTATGCGCTGAGTGGTCATCGACGAGCGAATATGAGGTGACGCCGAAACCGAAAGCCTATTAGTCATTGCCGGCACTCCTTTCCTTCTTTTCCTTCTGTGCTTTGTACTCGCGAAGCTCCGCCTTGCCGAGCTTGTTGTTTTCTACAAGCGGGCGCTTTGCGGGGCAAACGTAGGAGCAGCAGCCGCACTCGATGCAAAGATTAACCTTAGCTTCGTCAAGACGCTCTGCTCTGTCTATGCTTTTCGCATATCCCATAGCCTTGAGGAAAAGGGTGGGATTAAGTGAGATGGGGCACGCCTCTATACAGCGGCCGCAGTGGATGCAGGGGGTGGTTGTCGGATTCTTTGCATCCTTTCTGTTGAACGCGGTAATGGCGTTGTTGTTTTTCATAATGGGGGAATTAAGCGAGTAGACCGCGATTCCCATCATAGGACCGCCGTAGAGGATTTTGCCGGGCTCACCGGAAAAACCGCCCGCAGCCTCGATAACGTCACCGATTTTTGCTCCGATGGGGGCGATTATATTCTTCGGTGACTTGATTGCCGAGCCGTCGATCGTAAGGCATTTTTCAACGAGAGGAATACCCGTTTCAACGTATTTTGCAAGAGTCGCAACGGTGGTGACGTTCAGCATAAGAACGCCGACGTCGGCGGGAAGACCGCCCTCCTTGACAACTCTTTTAAGCGTGTTATACATAAGTATCTTCTCACCGCCCTGAGGATATATGGACGGAAGAGTAACTACCTTAACGCGCGCATCGTCGGCAAAAACCTCGCGCATCTTTTTGATGCAATCGGGCTTGTTTTTTTCAATTCCGATAACCGCCGAGGGAATTCCCGAGAGGTCGAGTATAAGCGAAACGCCGCGCTTTATACAGTCCGCGCCGTCAAGCATGGTACGGGTGTCGCTTGTGATATACGGCTCGCACTCGGCACCGTTCAAAAGAAGTGTGTCGATTTTATCAATCTTAGAGGGGTCGAGCTTAACAGCGGTGGGAAATCCCGCTCCGCCGAGACCGACAAGTCCTGCCGCGCGTGCCGCGTCGGAAAGCTCCTTGAAATTTGTGACGGTAGGAGGGGTGATGGAGGGATCAAGCTCCATTTTTCCGTCGGATTCTATGATAACCGTCTCGCAGGTTTTTCCGTTCGGGAGAAGGAAAAGGTCGAGCTTTTTAACCGTACCCGAAACCGAGGAGTGAACGTGCGCCGAAACAAAAGCCTCGCCGCGTCCGATAAGAGTTCCCACGTAAACCTTGTCACCGGGCTTTACCACGGGTACTGCGGGCGCGCCTATATGCTGAGACATAGGGAGCTCCACAACCTCCGGCGGAGCCATTCTCACGGGCGACATACCGGCGGTGTTTTTCCTATGAGGAACGTGCGTTTTTCCGATTCTGAATAAAGGCATATTCTATCCTTTCAATATTTTACAAAACTACAAAAGAGTCTATTTAAAGTGATTCTACCATAAAAAGATAAAACTGTCAACAATTGTTAATATATTATCAAATCTATACATACATTATATGTAAAATATTTAATTTAATGCAAACGAAAAAGCCGACAGAAGCGCCTTTGCGCATATCGGCTTTTCGGTTTTCAGTTTTTTCGCTCGCCTACGGTCGCCACAGCGCCGTCGGGGAAAACGAAGACTGCAAAAACGTCGTTAAGAGAAAGAACGAAGGGGTGTGCGACCTCAAACGGCATATTAAATAGCGCTGTTGTGAGAGCGTCGCAAAGTGCGGAGGAGTCGGATCTTACCGTTACCGAAAGATAGTAATTCTCGGGGAAAAGAGAATCGTTATTTATAATGTGGTGGTAGTTTACACCCCCAACCGTGTAAAAGTTTTCGTATGAGCCCGAGGTTACAAGAGCCTCGTTTTTTATCTCGGTTTTATAGACGTAAGGCTCGGATGAGAGCGGGAGAGGATTTACGACACCGGCGGTCCAGCCTTCGCCCGAGGGCTTAGTGCCGATAGCGCGGAGATTTCTGCCTACGTCAAGCACGTAACCCGAGAGTCCCTCAGCCTCGAGCCCCGCGGCAACCATTTCGACGGCATAGCCCTTTGCCGTTGCGCCGACGTCAAGTCGCATTTCGGGGTCAAGAAGCGACACGGTGAGGTTTTCTTCGTCTATTACAAGGTGGTTTATATCGGTGTGCTCAGCCGCGGCGCGCAAATCGTTAATATCGGGAAGCTGTCTTTCATCGGCGGGAAGCTTTTTTCCATCCTCGCGAAAATCGTGCCATATTTTAAGCACCGCGCCCATAGCTACGTTTACTTCGCCCCCCGTCAGCTCGTACATTTCCTTCGAGAAAAGGAGAAGGTCGATAATTCTTTTGTCCACCTTGACAGGCCCGCTGCCTGCCGTACGGTTCAGAGTAGCGAGATTTACCATGCCCTCGTATTCGTTGTATATATCGTAGAGTTTGTGATACTCGGTAAGCTCGTTTTCCACTCTTTCAGCGAGCGTGTCAAAGGATTTTTGAGACGAGCCCGAATAGTCGTGAAAGCGTCCTGTCGTGCCGAAAAAATAAGTGCTGAAGGAGTGGCTTTTCGGTGACGGCGAGCCGTCAGGATAATCGCAGGAGAAAAAAGAGAAAAGCAGGGCGAATAATAAAACGACGGCTATCCACGCTTTTTTGAAACTCATATTTATCCCCCTATCCTCTTATTTTGACGGTATAATTATACAGCAAAACCGGCGCTGTGTCAATATTTTCACACGCTTCGGCATAGATATTTAAAAAGGTATTTACAAATTCGTATAAGTATGTTAAAATAGTTAGCGCTACAAATAAAAAGGAAAGTAAAAAAACATGGGAATTTGGGAGATAGTTTTAATTGCTACGGCTCTTGCCGCAGACGCGTTTTCGGCCTCGGTTTGCAAGGGTCTCTCAATTTGCAGAGTAAAGCTGAAGCACACGCTGATTGTCGGCGCATGGTTCGGAGCCTTTCAGGCGCTGATGCCGCTTCTCGGTTACCTGCTAGGCTCGAGCTTCGAAAAATATATAGTCAGAGTGGACCACTGGGTAGCCTTTTCGCTTCTCGCCCTTCTTGGCGCGAATATGATAAAGGAAGCATTCTCTAAGGAGTGCGACTGCTCGCTTGATGCGTCGCTCGGAATAAAAACGATGGCGGTTATGGCGGTTGCCACGAGCATTGATGCACTCGCTGTCGGTATAACCTTTGCGCTTGACAGAAACGTAAATATCTGGTTTGCGATTTCCGCAATAGGAGTTATAACCTTCTTGCTCTCCGCTGTCGGTGTGAAAATCGGTTCGGTTTTCGGCTCGAAGAACAAAAAATATGCCGAGCTTGCCGGCGGAATCGTTCTTATCCTCATGGGTCTGAAGATACTTCTTGAGCACCTCGGAGTTATAAGCTTTTAATCTTGAACCCAAGGCTCGCTGAAACGGCGGGCCTTTTTATTAACTTTTTGAAGATATTGGTCAAAACAGACGTTTTGTTACGGTATTTTAGCCATACATATTGACAAAAAGGACATAATATGATAGAATACCCACAAATGCTGCAAATATCAATAACTTTATTTTTAAATGAAACGGAAGATTTTATGAAAAACCACATTTTACACGAAAAACAGAATTTCAAGGATATGCGCGACCTCGTTGAGCGCGCGGCTGAGATGTATGCTGACAGAACTGCGTACTCCTTCCGTCTTAATCCTCACGATAAGGAAATCGTCAAGGTAACCTTTCCTAAGCTTCGCGATGATATAAGAGCGATTGCGTCTGAGCTTATTTCTCGCGGCGTTAAGGGAAAGCATTGCGCCGTCATCGGAAAATTCTCGTATTCCTGGGTGAGAATGTATTTTTCGCTCCTTTCAATAGGAGCGGTAATAGTACCGCTTGACCGCGACTGGCTTGCCGCCGACCTCGCCGAAACAGTGGCGAAGGCTGACGCCGAATTCCTCTTCATAGACGGAGACCTTAAGGAAAAGGCAGAGGCAATAAATGCTGCGACGGGCATTAAATCCACCGTATATATGTCGGGCGACGAGGGAGAGACGGTTGACAGCCTCGTCGAGCTCGGAAAAGAAAAGTTCAGTGAAAATCCGAGTGCATATTTCGACGCACCGATTGACGTAAACGCCTTGTCGCTTCTCGTTTTCACGTCGGGAACAACCGGAAAGGGAAAGGGCGTTATGCTCTCGCAGAATGCTGTTCTCGCTGACCTTTGCGACGTTATTCCCTATATGGATTTTTCGGACAAAACGGTTGGTGTACTGCCGCCGCATCATACCTATGGTTCGTCGGTTATGATCATCGGTCATGCAATTATTGGTGCGGAAATTTATATTTCCTCGGGTATTCGCTATGTAC
>JAZLCX010000052.1:0-10940 GCA_045614425.1 Eubacteriales bacterium
TTATCGCCGACAACAGTCATATATTCGGTATAGTCGCCGTGTGATAGGATAAGCTCGTATCTGAAGCACTGTCCGCACTCCAAGGTGTCCTTGAGACTGTACCTGCCGAGTCCGTATACCGAAAAGCCCTGCCGTCCCTCCGTGTCCTCTATTCTTTTATAAAACATTTTGTCACTTCCTCTTGAAAAACGCTTGTATATGGTGTATAATTATGATATAGTCGAACTTTTATAAATATTTTAGCATATTTCCCGAAATTTTGCAAGTGCTTGGAGAGCTTATGGAACAAATTTACACAATTCCCGTCAACGAGGCCTTTGACAAGGTCGGCGAGGACGCCTCATGCGGCTGTCCCTTCTGCCTTCTTTACAGACGGCTTCAGAATGACGAAATCGACATTATCCTCGGTGCTTCGATGATGGAGCCGGACATAAGGATAAAGACCAACGAGCAGGGATTTTGCCTGAATCACTACAACATAATGCTGAGGCGCAAGCGTATGCTCGGTATGGGACTTATGCTCGAGAGCCATCTTGCAGAGGTTGAAAAGAAGATTCACGGCTCGCTCGTCCTCGGCGGCAGAGCCAAGTCGTCAATCTCGGCACTTGAAAAACTGAATTCCGACTGCTACGTTTGCTCGAGAATCGACAAAAACCTCTCGGCTATGATGGCGACGGCGGTATATCTTTTCGAGGGCGACCCGAATTTTAAGCCGAAATTCAAGAAGACTCCTTACTTCTGTCTTCCGCACTATAAACGGCTCATAGAATACGCCTCGAAAAAGATGTCGGGCAGAGCCTTCCGCGATTTTTACGGCACGGCAAGCGAGATAGAGGAAAATTACGTGAAGTCCCTTGAGGGCGACGTTTCCTGGTTTTGCAAAAAATTCGATTACCGATACGACGAAGAGCCCTGGTACAATTCCAAGGACTCGGTTCAAAGAAGCATAAAATTTCTGTCGGGCGAGCTTGGTCTTGACGACTGACTGAAAGGGACGGCATTATGATAATAGAGAAAATCAACATCAAAAGCTTCGGTATGATAACCGATATGACTCTTGAGTTTTCAACCGGTATCAACGTTATCGAGGGTGAAAACGAAGCCGGAAAAAGCACAATAGCCGCATTTATAAAGTATATACTCTACGGCTTTCCCAACGACGGCTCCCAAGATGCACTCTCCGAGCGGGACAAACGCATAAGCTGGACAACAGGCAAGGCGGAGGGCTCGATGACTGTTACGGTCAAGGGAAAGAGCTATCTTATAAACCGCTATACAGCTCTTGTCGAGAGCTCTGACAGAAGAGCTTATAAAGAGGACACGGCGATTATCGACCTTGATACAGGCGCTCCCGTATTCGGAAAGGTGCCCGCGGGCGAGGTATTCTTCGGTGTCGACCGCGAGCTTTTCGAGAATACAGCCTTTGTCGGTCAGATAGGCGATTCGAGAATAAACGAGGGCTCGGTAAAGGAGTCTATTGAGAATATACTCTTCTCCGGCTCGGAGCGCATAAACAACCAGCGCGCCGCCGCTAAGGTTACGCTCAAGATGGAGAAGCTTCTTAACAAGAACGGCACGGGCGGTGTTATATACGACCTTATGCGTCGCTCGGAGGGCTACGAGGAGGATTTCAAACGGGCTGACGAGGACAACAAAAAGATTCTCGCAAAGGAAGCAAAACTCCACGAGATAAAGGTGGAAAGACAAAAGGAAATCGACCGCGGCGAAAAATTCCGCGACCTTGACTTCTGCCACAACAACGTACTTATAATTCAGGATTTTGACAGACTCCACGAGCTTGAGGCTGCTTACAGTGCAAAATGCGAGCAGTATAACAGCTACATAGCCGAAAATACACGCGCCGGATTCGTTCCGAACATGCAGTATCTCACCGATATTGCTCTTGCGCGCCACGGTGTTGACGAGGCGTACCGTACTCTCGTTGATGCCGACCGCAAATACGACGAGGAAAAGAGCGCTGTCGGTATTACCAAGGAAATTGAGGGCGCAATCGAGCTTGCAGAGGAGCTCGGCGGCGAGAAGAAGCTTCTCGACGACGCCAAGAAAATACGACGCAATCAGATTTACAATATTGCCGCGGCAATCGGCGGCGGTCTTGTAGCAGTAGCGGCTCTCGTATTTGAAATTGCCGCGAAGGGCGCTCTTGCAACGGCTCTCTACCGCGTGCTTTTCGGACTTCTCGGCGGTATCGGACTTCTGGCGGGCGCTGCTATGGTCTTCTTCTTTTTCAAGAACAAGGCGCTTCTTCTTGAGTCGGTAAAGAGATTTTCGACAGACTCACTCCCCGAATTTATAAAGAAGGCTGACGTTATAACCGCGGCTCGTGAAAAGCGTGACGCTATGGCTCGTTCAACCGAAAACGCAAGATGCGCGCTTGAAGAAGCAAAGGCAAAATACGAAGAAGCGAAGCTCACGCTTCTCGAGGTTATTTTACGCTGGGGCGAAGAGCCGCCCAAATCCTCTCTCGGTGAATTCCTTGACGGACTTGAAATAAGGGCGCGCGTCTTCATTGACGGCGAGCGCGAGCTGCGCGATGAAAAACTAGAGCTTGAAGCAAAGGTAAAAGAGCTTCGCAGAGTTCTCTCGGGCAAGAGCGAAATTGATATAAGAGCGCAGGTTTCACCCTTGAAGCGCAAGGTCCTCAGCGAAATAGAGCACGAGGACATTCTCGCAGGTATCGAGGACTCAAAGAGAAAGGTTCTGGCACACGATATTCTCGTAGAAGAGATTGAAGGCGAGCTTGCCGTCCTCAAGACCAGCACCACCGACCCCGGCGAGCTTTACTCCAAAATTCAGGCAAACGACGCAAAAATCGAGGAGCTAAAAACTCAGCACAAGGCTCACTACATTGCCCTTCGCGCAATCGAGGCTGCAAGCGACAATCTCCGCGAGGAAATTTCGCCCCGGCTTGGTGAGTATTCCTCCGGCCTTATGGAAATTATGACTAATAAGAAGTACTCGGCATTTGACGTAACCGACGGACTTAAGCTTACGTTTAAGGACTCTGCCGGCGATGACAAATCCGTCGACTTCCTCTCGGGCGGAACGCGCGACCTCGCTTACATTGCCGTGCGTATGGCTCTTATTGATATGCTTTATACCGAAAAACCCCCGATTTCCTTTGACGAGAGCTTTGCTCATCAGGACAACGTAAGAGCTTCGGCTATGATGCGCGCAATACACGCGCTCAGCGAGGAAGGACACCAGAGCTTTATTTTCACATGCAGAGCAAGAGAGGCGGCACTCGCAACCGAGCTTTCAAAGAGGACCGAGGTCTTCAGGCTCTCCGCCGCTGACGAGGAATAATCACTCTAAAAACCGTATCGGTTGAAATCATTCTGATAAATCCGCGAAAGGACCGAAAATGACCGGAAAGAAAAAGATTTTAGTGATAGGAAGCTCCAATATGGACCTTTCTCTCAACATGTATAAAATACCCGAGCCGAAAGAAGTTCAGATTGATGACGGCGGCGTCGCTTATACGCCCGGCGGAAAGGGACTTTGCACCGCAGTCGCGCTCTCTCGGCTTGGCACGGAGAGCTTCCTTGCGACAAAGCTCGGACGCGACCTTCACGGTCAGCAGCTCTTCTCGTACATCAAGCAGACGAGCATAAACACCTCATACATCAAGGTGGACGGCGAAAACCCGACCGGCTTTGCCGCAATACTCAAAGAGCCGAGCGGGGACTCGAGGACGGTTTACTACCCGGGTGCTAACCTCACCCTCTCGCGCGAAAATATCGCCGAGGCTCTCTCGTGTATGCCCGACGCGGTGTACATAAGCTTTGACGTTTCATTCGAAACCGCCTCTCTCGCGGCAAGTATGGCATCGGCAAAAGGGATTCCCGTGTTTATCGACGCTGCCCCCGCAGACCGCGACTTCAATCTTGAATCGCTTCCCGAGGTGGAAGTTTTCTCGCCGAATGAGATCGAGACGGAAATTTATACCGGCGTTGTGCCGGCAGGCGCTGACAGCTCGCTCAGAGCCGCCCTCGCCCTTTGGAAGAGGGTTAAATGCAAGTACGTTGTAATAAAGCAGGGCTCTCGCGGCGCGTTCATTTACGACGGAAAGCATTACAGCATGATTCCCTCCTACAGACCCGACAAAATTGCCGACTCGGCAGGTGTCGGTGACGCCTTTAACGCGGCGCTTATTTATGAATACCTGGAATCCGGCGACATCACTCTTGCCGCAAAGTACGGAGTCGCTGCCGGAGCTGTTGCAATATCGAAGCCCGGTGCTACCTCCGCAATGCCCACGCAAGAGGAAATTATAGCATTTTTAAGAAAGCACCCGGAGCAATACTGATAATCGGATTGGAGCGTTATGAACTACACTCTTTCAGAAATAACCTTCCCGTCAAGTGACGGCAAGAATACCGTATATGCCGAAATTTATACCCCGACGGCAAAAGCGCCGAGAGGTATAGTTCAGCTCGCGCACGGAATGATAGATTACGTAGGGCGTTATAAAAATCTTATAGACGCCGTCACAGCCGAGGGTTATATTTTTGCGGGCCACAATCATCTCGGTCACGGAAAAAGTGTAAGCACGCCCGAGGACTTCGGCTATTTTGCCGACAAGGACGGAGTAAAGTTTCTTATTTCCGATATGCTTTCGATGAACGCATATTTGCATAAGAGCTACCCTAAGCTTCCCATCACCGTTATGGGTCACAGCATGGGCTCGTTCATCACGCGCCTATATATAAACGAGCACCCGGATACTGTATCGGGAGCTATTATTCACGGAACGGGCGGCCCGAATCCCCTTTTGCCATTCGGCGCGGCGCTTGCCCGCCTTATACGGCTCTTTAAGGGCAGCCGCCACAGGTCAAAGCTTATAACGTCTCTTGCCTTTGGCTCGTACAATTCGAAATTCCCGAAGGACGAGGGCTCTTCCGCCTGGCTCACCCGTGAGACAGCGCAGGTTGCCGACAGAGAGACCGACGAGTTTACGCAGTTCATATTCACAGTCGGCGGATATATTGACCTTTTCTCAATGATACGCGCCTCTAACCGAGGGAGCTGGTTTGAAAATTACCCGAAAAATCTTCCCACCCTCGTAATAAGCGGTGATGCCGACCCCGTGGGAAATTACGGACGCGGTGTCCGATACGTCTATGAAAAGCTTCGCCTTAACGGCAACGAAAAAACAGACCTCAAAATGTACGCGGGAGCGCGCCACGAGCTTTTTAACGAAACCTGTCGCGACGAGGTCTTTTCGGATATTATATCGTGGCTTGACAAAGTAAAATGATTTTTGGACTTGCAATTACAGGCCCGACAGCCTCGGGCAAAACCGCTATATCTCTCCGTCTTGCAAAGCGCCTTTCGGGTGAGATAATTTCGGCTGATTCAATGCAGATATATAAGGGTATGGATGTCGGAACGGCAAAGGTCACCGAAGAGGAGCGTGCCGAAATTCCGCACCACCTTATCGATTTTCTGCCCCCGACCGAGAGCTTCAGCACCGAGCTTTACCGCGCGGCAGCCCTTGCCGCCGCAAAGGATATAACCGACCGCGGCAGGCTTCCCATATTTGTCGGCGGAACCGGACTTTATATTGACACGCTTATGCGTGCTCCTATGACCGAAGCGCCCGAGAGTTCCCCCGAATACAAAGAAAGACTTCTCGGCTCACTCGGTGAGGGCGAAAGCACCGACAGACTGTGGGATAGGTTATACGAGGTTGACCCCGAGTCAGCTATGGCGATACACAAAAACAACGTAAGGCGCGTTATACGCGCTCTTGAAATCTACGATACCGCGGGAATAAAAAAGAGCGAGCTTGACAAAAGGTCAAAGGAAGCACCCCGTGACATTTCCGTGGGTATGATAACCCTTGATTTTCACAACCGCGAAAACCTCTATCGGAGAATAGACGCGCGAGTTGATGAAATGATAAGGGCAGGACTTGTCGAAGAGGTCTCGAGCCTTTATGCCGCGGGACTTCTGCCCGACGGCTCCACTGCCGCGCAGGCAATCGGATATAAGGAGATTGTTTCTTACATTAAGGGAAACACCACGCTTGACGCTGCCAGAGAGCTTATAAAACTTTCATCCAGAAGATACGCCAAGCGCCAGCTCACCTGGTTCAGACATAACGACGGGGCGTTTCGCCTTTACCTCGACAGCGAGGACGGCAAGCCTTACGGCACCGAGCATATTATCACCGAGGCGGAAATTGCCGCTGAAAAAATTATGAAGGATTTCGGTTATTAATATTGAAACCAAGAGAACTTAAAGAAAAAATCGCATCGGGCTCACTTTCGGACTGTCTCAGTATTTATAAAAGTCAAAAAAAAGCGACCGACAGAATTATATTCGCGCTGGACGAGTTTTCGCGCATTTACGGTGAACAAAGAGATATTTCGGTCTTTTCCGTGCCGGGAAGAAGCGAGATTTGCGGTAACCACACCGACCACAACGGCGGATGCGTTATTGCCGCAGCGGTAGACAGGGATATACTCGTCATAGCCGCAAAAAGAGAGGATGAAACGGTTTCCTTCTCATCCCCCGGCTATCCCGAGCGCCCCATCAAAATTTCGGACACCGAAAAGCCCGAGAACTTTGAAAAATACACGTCCGAGGCTCTCGTTGCGGGTGTTGTCAGAGGATTTATAAACGAGGGATTTGAGGTCGGCGGCTTTGATGCCTACGCGGTATCCGACGTTCCCGTCGGAAGCGGTCTTTCCTCCTCCGCAGCCTATGAGGTTGCGGTCGGAACGGCGCTTAATCACCTCTTTTCAGACGGAAGAATAGAAAACGCGAAAATTGCCGCTGTTGCAAAATATTCCGAGAACGTATTTTTCGGAAAGCCGTCGGGTCTTATGGACCAAACAGCCTCAGCCGTCGGCGGATTTGTATATATGGATTTTGAAAATCCCGATGCACCCGAAATAGAGAAGATTGACTACTCGCTCTCGGATGCGGGCTACTCTCTCGCCATAATCAATACGGCGTCGAGCCACTCGAATCTCAATGACGAATACGCAAAAATTCCGGCTGAGATGCGCTCGGTCGCAAAGCTTCTCGGAAGAGATACTCTCCGCGGTCTTTGCGAGGACGACATTATGAAAAATCTCGGCAATATACGCCGCGTTGCAGGTGACCGCGCAGTTCTGCGCTCACTGCACTTTATGAGAGAAAACGAGCGCGTGAAAGACCTGAGAAGCGCGCTTAAAGAAAACGACACGGCTTCCCTTCTTTCCATTATGCGCGAGTCCGGAAAGTCATCATTTCAGCTTCTTGAAAACCTGTTTATTCCCGAGCTTCCCACCGAACAGCCCCTCCCCTTTGCCATTGCCGTAGCCGAGGGCTTCGGATATAGAGGCGATTTTGCGGTACGCGTTCACGGCGGCGGATTTGCGGGTACTGTACAGGCGGTTTTACGCACCGACGACACCGAAGAGTTTATGTCATACATCAATTCCGCACTCGGTGACGGCTCGGTTGAAATATACAACGTGCGGAAAGAAGGGGCAATCAAGCTCTTTTAAGTCCGTTTTATCGTACAGATAATAGCGTATAATGAGTCTGTACAAAGCCGATAGACAAACGGTTAATTTATGTGCCGCAGATGCGGCAGAATGGAGAAATATATGGCAACTAAAAAAACGCAGGACAAAAGCACTGTTGAAAAGCTTTCGCAGTCTGACAAGAAGGCTGCCGTTGAAACAGTAATGTCGAGAATTGAGCGCGAGTGCGGAAAGGGCTCTATTATGAGACTCGGTGAGAATGCCGCAATGAACGTGTCGGCTGTTTCCACAGGCTCGCTTTCGCTTGACTTTGCTCTCGGTATAGGCGGTATTCCCAAGGGAAGAATCACCGAAATTTACGGCCCGGAGTCATCGGGTAAAACCACTATTGCGCTCCACGTTATCGCGGAGGTGCAGAAGGAGGGCGGCGAGGCTGCGTTTATAGACGCGGAGCACGCTCTTGACCCCATTTACGCAAAGAAGCTTGGAGTTGATATAAATAACCTCCTCGTTTCACAGCCCGACTGCGGCGAGCAGGCGCTCGAAATTGCGGAGACGCTCGTTAACTCGGGAGCTATCGATATCATAGTAATCGACTCGGTTGCGGCACTTGTTCCCCGTCAGGAGATTGAGGGCGATATGGGCGCATCTCACGTCGGTGTGCAGGCAAGACTTATGTCGCAGGCAATGAGAAAGCTCTCGGGCTCTATCGCTAAGTCAAACTGCATCGTAATCTTTACAAACCAGCTTCGTGAGAAGGTCGGCGTAATGTACGGCAACCCCGAGGTTACCACGGGCGGCCGCGCGCTTAAATTCTACGCATCGGTACGTATCGACGTCCGCCGCGCAGAGGTTCTTAAAAACGGCTCCGAGGTATACGGCTCGCACACCAAGTGCAAGGTCGTTAAAAACAAGGTTGCTCCCCCCTTCAAGACGGCTGAGTTCGATATTCTCTACGGCTCGGGAATTTCCAAGTCCTCGGAAATTATCGATATGGCAATCCAGCTCGGCATAATCGAAAAGAGCGGCGCGTGGTTCTACTATGACGGCGACAGACTCGGTCAGGGTAAGGATAACGTAAGAAAGCTCATCGAAAGCGACAAGGAGCTTATGGATAAGCTTGAAGGACTCGTTCGTGAAAAGGTGAAATCACAGCCTATTGACGAGGACACTCTCGACCTTGACGACGACTTTGAAATCAAGGATTTCGACGAGGGCGACATTTAATTTTACATATATCGGGGCTTTGGCAATTTTTCTGCCGAGTCCCGTATGTTTGATTTTTGGGAGGAGTTCTTTTGACGGTAAGCTACGTTTCGTTATCAAAGGGTGATATTGTCAGAATAGGCACACAGGGAGACGCTGACAGGCGCGAGCTTTGTATTTCAAAGCGTGAGTGCGATTTTATTTCGGCGCTCTCTGTCGGCTATACGCTGTCGACCGAGGAATTTGACACCCTTCTCTACCTTGACAAGAAAAATAAGGCGAGAAAACGCGCCCTTAACATCCTCTCCTACGGCGACAACAGTATTCCGATGCTTAAAATTAAGCTTGCACGGGCAGGGGTGGAGCGCAGGATGGCCGAGGAAATTTCGGAGGAAATGGCTTCTCTCGGATATATTTCACACAAACGTCAGCTTGAAAGGCTTATTTCAAACGCCGTCAACGTCTCTCTTATGGGCCCTCGGAAATTCATTCCGCGTCTTATCGCAAAGGGATATTCAAAATCCGAAATCGAAAAAGTCTTAAGGGAGCTTACCGAAAAAGGTGACACGAACCTTGCCGCCGCGCAAAAAAAGCTCATAGAAAAAAAGCTCCCCGAGGGAGCGGGCGAGGACGAAATAAAAACTCTTCTCTATAAAAACGGGTACTCAGTATGATTAAAAAATTTATCAGCTACTATAAACCGCATATTCCACTCTTTCTCTTTGATATGTTTGCAGCCGTTATGGTTGCGGCATCAAGCCTTTTTTACCCCGCGATAGTCAAGGATATAATCAACGTTTATATATACGACGACTCTCCGAGACGGCTTATTGTGTGGTCGGTGACTCTTCTTGTCCTTTATTTCGTCAAGGCGTATTTCAACTACGTTATGGGTTATTACGGACACGTCATCGGAGTCAAAATGCAGGCAAACATGAGACGGGATTTATTTAAAAAATACGAAACGCTTCCCTTCTCTTTCTACGATAATCACAAGACGGGCGACCTTATAACCCGCCTTTCAAACGACCTTTTCGAAGTCTCGGAGCTTGCCCATCACGGACCCGAAAACCTATTTCTGTCGCTCCTTATGCTTATAGGCTCGTTTGTAATTCTGATTACGATAAACGTACCGCTTACGCTTATAATGTTTGCGGTGATTCCACTTATAATCCTCTTCACAGCGCTCTCGCGAAAGGGACTTATGTCCTCGATGAAATCGTCAAGACACGAGGTTTCGTCAATAAATTCAACTCTCGAAAACTCCATCGGCGGAATACGCGAAACGAAGGCATACGTTGCCGAGGGACACGAGCTTTCAAGATTCGATAACTCAAACCGCCGCTTCGTCTTCTTTAGAACCAAGACGATGTTCTCACTCGGATTTTTCCACGCGATAATGGAGCTTCTCACCGACCTTCTTTACCTCGTTATAATATTCGCGGGCGGTCTCTTTTTCTACTACGAAAAAATTGACACGGGTGAGTTCGCGGCATTCATTCTTTATATAAGTATGTTTTTAAATCCCATAAAGCGTTTTGTTACTCTTTTTGAGCAGCTCACCGAGGGTATGTCGGGATTTTCACGCTTTACGGAGATTATGAACGAGACGTCGGAAGCCGACCTCGGCACAAAGGAGCTTTCCGAAGTGCGAGGAGATATTACCTTCCGTGACGTCAGCTTCTCCTACACGCTTGAGGGCGGTGAATCCCGTCCGGTAATATCCAACCTCTCGCTCGAAGTTCCCGCGGGAAAAACTCTTGCTCTTGTCGGTCCGTCGGGCGGTGGAAAGACCACTCTCTGTCACCTTATACCCCGTTTTTACAGCATAAATTCGGGAAAAATAACGCTTGACGGTGTGGATATCGGCGAGCTTACCTTGAAAAGCTTAAGACAGAATATCGGAATCGTGTCTCAAAACGTATTCCTCTTTGACGGAACTGTTAAAGAAAATATTGCATACGGAAACCTTGACGCCACCGACGAGGAAATAATCGAAGCTGCAAAAAAGGCTAAGATACACGATTATATCACCACTCTTGAAAACGGCTACGACACGGAAGTCGGAGAGCGCGGAATAAAGCTCTCGGGCGGACAGAAGCAGAGAGTTGCTATTGCGAGACTCTTCCTTAAAAATCCGAAGCTTCTTATTCTCGACGAGGCTACGAGCGCGCTCGACAACGTCACCGAAATGTATATACAGTCAGCCCTTGAGGAGCTGTCGAAGAACCG
>JAZLCX010000053.1:0-3401 GCA_045614425.1 Eubacteriales bacterium
GTCAATCGAGCCGAAGATGTCTTTAAGCGGAAGCATACCCGTTACTATAAATATAAGTCCGGATGCAATAGCTATATACGGTCTGTATTTGCTGAAAATCAGCATCAGAACGTAGGTTACAGCAAAAAGTGCGAGTGCCAAATACATTTTTTTGTCCTTTTCATAAATTATATTTTCAACGTAGGACAGTATATCATATTTCGCCGTTTTTTTCAATAGCTTTTAGTTTTTCGACAGAAAAAAATCGACAAATACGCAGAATTTAGCACCGCACATATTACTTTAATTAGTTAAAATATTAAAATCTTTAATAAATAGCTTGACTTTTGCACGCCAAAGTGATATTATATATGTATACTTTAGGAAAATAAAGTAAAATAAACGACAGAAAAGGAATATTACGATGAAAAAGATTTTGACATTGATTCTCTGTGTTGTTCTTATGGCAACCTGCCTCGTATCCTGCGGCAGCGACTACTCGGACCTCGAGATTGTCGACCTCGGACTTGAAAGAGAGAATTTCGGAATTGCCTTCCGCGAAGGCTCTGATATGACAAGAAAGGTTGAGGATATCACCCTTCAGCTTATAAAGGACGGCCTTTTTGATAACCTCTCCGAAGCGTATGAGGTTGGAGCTGTTACCGAAAGCGAATACGTTCCCTCGGCTGACCCCTGCACCGGAAGCGGCGACTGGGCTTATATTCAGAACAAGGGCACTCTCGTAGTTGGTATTACCGATTACAAGCCTATGGACTACAAAAATGACGATGGCGACTGGATCGGCTTTGACGCAGATTACGCACGCGCAGTAGGCGCTGAGCTTGGCGTTACCGTTGAATTCAAGGAAATCGACTGGGATAACAAGACCATCTCCCTTGCAGCTAAGGAAATCGACTGTATCTGGAACGGTATGACAATTACCGACGAAATCCTCGGCGTTGCAGATTGCACAGTTCCCTACATGTACAACACTCAGGTTGCAGTAGTTAAGAAGGGCGAAGGCTCTAAGTATTCCAACCTCGCAAGCCTTGCAGGTCTCAGCATCGCTGTTGAGGGCGGCTCCGCAGGCGAGAAGGTTGCAAAAGCCAATGCAACTGTTGCTCCCGGCGTAAAGGCTGTTACCGCTCAGACAGACGCTCTCCTTGAGGTTCTCTCAGGCGCTTCCGACGCTGCTATCGTTGACATACTCCTCGCAAGAGCTCTCATTGGAAACTAATCGTTAGTTTTTAATCTTTATGGAACAATTCTTCAATATAACCCTTGATTTATTCGAGGGCTTCGGAGAGACGCTGAAGATATTTTTCGTAACCCTCGCGGCGTCCTTGCCGCTCGGCCTTGTAATCGCGTTTGGCTCAATGTCGCGTTTCCGTCCGCTTTCGGCGCTGACACGTGCTTTTGTTTGGGTCATTCGCGGTACGCCGCTTATGCTTCAGCTTATCGTCGTTTACTACGGACCGGGTCTTGTTTTCGGACAAATGTGGTTTGGCTCGCATACGGCAGTATACGTCACCTTCTCCATAAACTATGCCGCTTATTTTTCGGAGATATACAGGGGCGGTATTCAATCGATATCTCAGGGACAGTACGAGGCGTGTCAGGTTCTCGGTATGACAAAATTCGAGGCTTTCTTCCGTGTTGTATTTTTGCAGGTCATAAAGCGCATAGTAGCGCCTATGTCAAACGAAATTATAACTCTCGTTAAGGACACCTCGCTCGCCCGCATAATCACTTATTACGAGCTTATATTCTATGCGCAGAGATACATAAAGAGCGCCGGTCTTCTTTGGCCTCTCTTCTATACGGCGGTTTTCTACCTCGCATTTACCGCTCTTCTCACGTTTATCTTCAGATATATCGAAAAGAAGCTCGACTATTTTAAAGCATAGGAGTAGAATTTATTATGAATATGCTTGAAGTTAAAAATTTAAAGAAAAGCTTTGCAGACGTAGAGGTTCTCCGCGGAATCGACCTTACGCTGAAAAAGGGCGAGGTACTTGCGGTAATCGGTTCATCGGGCGGAGGTAAAACCACCCTGCTCCGTTGTCTTAACTTTCTTGAAAAGGCAAATTCGGGCGAGATTATCGTAAACGGCAAGACGGTTTACTCTGCCATAGAGGGCACGAAGCCCGTTGTAACTCCTGAGGCTCAGCTCTCCTTTGGTCTCGTTTTCCAGCAGTTCAACCTTTTTCCGCAGTACAGCGTAATAGAAAACCTTATGCTTGCGCCGAAGCTTCGCGCAAAGCGCAATAAGCTTGACAAGAGCGAGACCGTCGAGGAAATCCGCGCTCACGCAGAGGAGCTTCTTCGTACGGTGGACCTTACCGAAAAGGCAAGCGCCTACCCGTGTCAGCTTTCGGGAGGTCAGCAGCAGCGTGTTGCGATAGCAAGAGCACTCATGCTCTCCCCCGACATTCTTTGCTTTGACGAGCCGACCTCGGCTCTTGACCCCGAGCTTACGGGCGAGGTGCTCAAGGTTATCCGTTCGCTTAAGAGCTCCGACCGCACGATGATAATTGTCACGCACGAGATGGAGTTTGCGAAAAACGTTGCCGATAAGGTAATCTTTATGTCAGACGGAATAATCGAAGAAGAGGGCACACCCGAAGATGTTTTCTGTCATCCCAAAAGCGAAAAGACAAAGGCTTTTCTTTCGGTAGACAAATTTTGATTTTTAAAAATAAACGGCTGGACGAGCACGGTGCAAAGTCCCGCCGTTTTTTCTCTTTTTATATTGACTTTACGCCCCTTGTGTGATAAAATTTAGTAAACTGTGTTTTGGGGAGGTTTTCTATGGAATCCAGAGCAGAAAAGGCATATAAAGTTTATAAGTCCTGTGTAGCAAAAAAATTCAAGGCTATACCCCGTTACGACTTAAATACCCTTTACAACGTAACCTGCCGTATGAAGCGCGACGCAAAATACGCCGAGGAAATAGCCGAGTTTAAAACGGCTGAGGGCGAGCCGCTCGACCTTCTTATCGAAAAATATTTCAACGATTACAACAACCTCTACGGACTTGAAATACGCGATGACCTCATCGAGTACGAAAATCCCGAGATGGCAAGCGGAAGCTATTTCAAAATCGAAAGCTTCATACACGAGGGCGGTGAGCTCGTAAAGCGTCTGCCCACCGAATTTCTCGCGGGAGAAACGGCACGAGTCGTCGCCACACTTTACAGTCACGAAAGCGGCGCTCCGATTTCGGCAAAGAAGATTTCTCTTACCGGCTGCACCGACGACGGCGAAGAAATAAAGAAGACCTTTACCGACTGTTCTTCCTTCGGATTTGACCTTACCCTTTCCCGTCCCGGCGGACTTAAATTCAAAATAATCGTGCTTGACGATAATGACAAACCCCTTTTGGGCGCTGAGCTTGGCTATGGCGGAATAGTTTTCTCGCG
>JAZLCX010000054.1:0-9010 GCA_045614425.1 Eubacteriales bacterium
CGGGGATTTCTGCTGTACTCACCGTAAACGCGGTCAATTGCAGAATCAAACGCGCCCTCGGTCGAGATTGCCGCAAGCGAGAAGTTCGCAACCTGCGCCGAGCCTATGGCAATCGTAAGAATAAGCGTCACGGTAGCCGTGATACCCTTCGTTCTTTTGAGTTTTGAAAGAACGATAACGAGCGCTATGACAAGAACCCAGACGAGAGTGTTGAATATGTAGGTTCCCACCGAGGTTTTGTCGCCCATATCATCGCCTGCGAGCGAGCTTAACGAGCCGTTTAAGAAGTTCGTCTGTATAAAGAGCATAAGCAGTATTCCAATGAGCGCGGGATAGGCGTATTCGTAAACGCACTTCGGAACGAGAACCAAAAGCGCCACGAGAAAAACAGTAACCGCAAGAGCAAAAAGCAAGAGTATGCCTATGAAATTTCCGAGCGAAAACTTGAACTCCGCAAGATTGTTGCAATAAATTTCAAATGGCGCAACCACGAAAACGAGAAGCGAAAAAATAACCGACAGCAAAACGGCGGCAGGTATTCTCGAAATTCGTTCTTTATTGAAAAAACTTTCTCTCTTCTTTGCAGTTGACATTTGTTTCTCCTTTCTGCCTATAAAATACGTAAGGATTTAAATATTTAGATACACAACGATTTATTTTACCACAATAAATGACACTTGTCAACAAATTAAGTTAATATTTTAGTGGAATTATTTGGTTTTTCCTTGGGCGAAGCGAAAAAGAAAAGGCAAAGATGCATTTTTGTGTGCACCTTTGCCGAATTTTTATAAGGGATTTATTTTCTCAAGTCTTCCCCTGAGATACGGAAACAGAAGAAGAAAGAGCACGAGATTCGTTACGAGCTGCGCCGCGTAAAACGGCAGGCCGCGCACGTAGTAAATTCCGAATCTGTACCAAAAATTCTCGAAAAATCCGGATAGAAGTCCGATATCGACAAGCGAGGTAAGAACTCCGAACCAAGCGGTAAGAAGCACCGCCGCGCCGGTCAGGATAAATCGGTTTTTCACTTTAAGCTTTGCAAGCAGCATAAAGATTACCGCAACGAACGGCCAATAGAGATAATACGACACCACCCAGGTGTTAAAGCCGTAAATCAAAGGCTCAATCGAAACGAAGACTATCGCCGCGAGAACTCCGAGAAATCCGAAAACGTATCCGTAAAGAGCTGTGAGAATCGTCACCGCTTCTATATTGGGAAGAAAAGCGAGAACCAGCTTTGCGCACTCAATCGTTGCCGCCATAAGTCCGACGAGCGCAATTTTAAGAGCCGGCCGTTTTCCCTTGACTCCAGCGTTTTTCATTTACCAGAACGACTCGATTCTGAAGAGAATTACAGTTCCGTCATTGATGGTCATGCTTGAGAGTCCGACACCGGATGAGGTGAGAGTCATCTCTCCGTACGTCACGGTGGCAACAGTCGGATAATCAGCCGTGGGAACTGCAAAATCAGCCTCTTCGCTTGTATATATCGCGAGGAACTGACTGTCCGACGGTTTAAGAGCGCCGATTTCGGTAATGAAAGCTCCGTATTCACTTCCCTGAACCTTGTAACTAAGTGGGTTATTCTCCGCCGAAGCAAGATATTCGAGAAGCGAGATCGCACCCTCGTCGTATTCTCCGAGCTTTGCGAGGTCTACCTCGTATACCGTGTAATCATTTTCGCCGTTTTCAACGACGATTTTTGCTATGCCCTCGTCGGCTACTCCTCCGCCGCAGGACATAAGAGTGAGTGCTGCCATAGCGATTACAACCAAAATCAACGGCAGCTTGAAAATTCTTTTTTTCATTTGTTATCTCCTTTACCCAAGATATATTTTTCCGTCCGGCAGGTCACCCGACTTATAGGGCGCTTTGGCGGCTGCGCTCTAAATACGGTAA
This sequence comes from Eubacteriales bacterium, assembly GCA_045614425.1. GTDB lineage: Bacteria > Bacillota > Clostridia > Oscillospirales > CAG-272 > UBA1740. Next base: position 1,900 of record JAZLCX010000054.1, read on the forward strand.
TGGCTGTTGCGGCAGACTTGCACTGCACTTCCCCTGCTCTCTGAAGATCCTATCTTCAACTCGGACGAGCCTATTATACACTCTCCCCACCCCGTTGTCAAGCCTTTGGCAAATAAAAAACGGGCTATGCCGAAAAGCACAGCCCCTTTATACACTAATAATTTAGAAAACGAGTATTCCGATAACGCCCGCCAAAATTCCGACTAAAGCGCCGGCTATAACGTCGCGGACAAAGTGCATTCCCGTAAGGACACGCGAGACGGCAATGCACAGACCTATAAGAAAGAGCGGTATCGCAAGCCACACTGATATAAGAAGAGCGAGAGTCGCTATAACGAACGCCGAAAAAACGTGGCGCGACGGGAAAGAGAGACCGTTTTTATCCTTCGGCTTCACTTCATAAAAGCCGTAGGTTTCGTAAGGTCTCTTCGCATTTATAAGCCTTCTTACAAGAGTCACTATTACGTACGGTACGGCGGCAAAGGTGAGAATCTTAACAGCCGAGCTTATACTGTCGAAATAGGAAACGGCGAGCATCGCGGCAAATGCAATCACCACCGCAAACGAGGATACGTGTGAAATTATCTTCAGCGATTTTGTGGTTTTCTCCGAGTTGTAAACCCGTCTTAATATCTTTTCCATAAGCTTCTCCGTTTCGTTTATACAACAAGTATACCACAGACGGATTTCTAAATCAAGACGGAATTTCAAAAGAGTAAGCTCTTAGAGCTTTATGATTTTAGCCACGGCGACGCTCATATCGTCAAGCCCGTGTGTGTGGCGCTCGGCCTCGGCGAGTATTTTTTCGGCGTATTCGCGTATGTCGGCGGCGGGCGGCTCGGAAAGAAGCTCAAGCAGCCACGTGCTTTCCTCCGAAGACTGACTCACCCCGTCTGAGAGCATAATTATATAGTCGCCATCCTTTATTTCAACGCGTATGCGCTCGGCGTCTATTCCCTTCATAAGACCGAGGGGGGCTGTTTCCGAGCGAATTCTGAAAATCGAGCCGTCGCGCTTTACGTAGGATGGCGCAGCGCCGCACTTAAAGAATAGCGCCTCGCCTGTTATGAGGTCGAAATCGAAAAGGTCGACGGTTGACGAGCATTCCTCGTTTCTGTTTTTGATTATGTGATTAAGCACGTGCAGCGCCGTATTTTTCGTGCAGGGCGCTTTGAGAATACGGGACAGGAAATCTGCAGCGAAATGCGAGGTCTTATGCGCCCCCTCGCCGCTTCCCATTCCGTCGGCGACGAGCGAATAAAAATGACCGTCCGCGCTCTCAAACGAAACCGCGGTATCTCCCGACACAAGCTCGTTTTCGGAATGCTTGCCAACCGAGGCAAACTCCACCTTGTACATTGGGACTGCCGTAGATTCGAGAAGCGCAATATCTCCCTTTCGGTAGTATTCGGCAGAGCCGAGCTTAACTCCCGCCGCCTCTTCGATGCTGCGGTGAAGAGCGGAAGAGGTAACCAGACTTCCGTCCCTGTCGATTCCCGCAAGGATGAAATGCTTTCTTCTCTCGCCGAAAACTCTGACGGAAAAATCCGAAAGTCCCTCCGAAGAAAGAATCTCCGAAAGCTTTTCGCAAAGCGCCGTGTCCTGATACCTTTCTCTTTCAACCGAGGAGCGCACCTCACCGACGAGCCTTGAAAAGAGCTCGTATTCCTCGGCTATTACCGAAACTCTTCTCTTTCTTCTCCGCTCGGCTTCGAATTCCGCCACCTTCTCCGACAGTCTTTCAAAAAAGCCGCCCGAATTATGACAGTATTTCGGAACAATTGTACTGTCGTCGGGAAAAAGCCTCTCCCGACTATAAACTTTAGTTGATATTAAATCCACATTTTCGAGGTACGGTGCGGGGGTTTCTTCTATACAGGTGTTATAGCCAGGGCAGCCGCGGCAAAAGCTCCCCGCACATTCAAGAGTAATTTCGCGGTATTCATCCCGCGATATTCTGCCGTCAGCCTCACCGAGCTGTCTTACGGATTTCGAAAGTGCTCCGAGCGCTTCCTCGAGCATCACAAACGAAGACTGATATGTGCTCTTATAGGCAAGAGAGGTTGCGGCAACCATGTCCGACGCGGTATACCGCGCGGCGTCGGGCGTCTCTTCCTTTTTCTCGTTTTGTATTCTCTTTAGTATGGGGGATGCAAGCATTGCTCCGAAAACGTATTCGGGGAAAACCGAGAGAAATCCGAGTGCGCCCCCCGCATACGCACCCCAGAAGGAAAGGAGCGCGCCGCCCGCGATGACTGCGTAAGCAATCGGCGCGGTAAGGAGAATACCCGAGCCGAATCCCAAAAGCGCAAACGCAACCGCGAAAATACTTGATATGCCGAGGGACGAAACGAATCCCACCGTCATCCCCTTTATAGCACCGAAGCGGCGCGCCCCTATCAGCGTAATAAGTGCGGAGAAAACGTATGCTGCCGAAATTCCGAAAATAATATAACTTTTCAGCGACAGCGATATTAAAAATATGTAGAGAAGAAGCGTTGCCTCAAAGAGATATACCGTAAACTTCTCGCCGTCGGCGCCACCTTTCGCGGAAAGCCGATTTTTCCCGAACAGCACGTCGGAAAAGGATATACCCGTGTCGAAAATTCCCGAGAATGCGAAGGTAAACACCGCTGAGAGAAGAACAGAAAACGAGCCGTAAATGACCAGCGGAAAGACGAAGCCGCCGAGCAGAATTTCGTATGTTGCGCCGACGAATGCGCCAATGGCGGCAGAAGCTATTTTCAGTATCAGCGGCTCAGAAAAGACCGACACCTCGCCGCCCTTCCGGCTTCCCGAAATTATAACTCTGAGAAACACTACGATTACACATATTATTGCGTGTATCACCCCCGCTTTTCCAAGCGTAAGCGAGCCGACCGCCGCACCGACGAGCGCGAGCCAGACACCGCTCGGCAAAACGGCAACGAAGGCAATTCCCAAGGGATACGCCCCGAAGATTATGTGACACCTTGAAAAAAGAAATGCTACCGCGAGGACCACCGAGTCAAAGAGAAGCGCCCCTCTGTCATTTTGCCTTTTTTCGACGCCGCTTTTTATAAGTGCTCGCACTCCGTCAAAAAATCCCACCCTCTCGGTTTTTTTATTTTCCATAAGATTCCCCCTCCGAATTGATTCTATACTGAAAACATTTTATACCGGGGGCGGTGTAAAATTTGTCGGATAATGAGTGGCGGAAAATAGGGGATTTTTCGGATTTTATTTTTAATTTCTCACTTTATGCCGCACCGCGACAGAGTGAATTGCTTTTTGCCGCATATTGCGAAATTTAATTGGAATATTTCCGGCCGTCAAGGTATATTTTTTTGCTCAGAAAAGCGGCGCGAAAATTTTTATAAGATTTCTGAGCGTCCATTCGAACGGTGTGAGGCGTGCCTCGCTATGCCCAACCTCGTCGGACACCGACACCGTGTTAAGAAATTCGTCTCTTACCGAAATCACGGTGGGCGAGCGGTATATCCATACTCCGTCCTCGTAGTGATGAGCAAGACTTCTGTAATCGAGATTTATCGTGCCGACAATCGCGTAAAGGTCATCCGAAACGGCAAGCTTTTCATGTATGAAGCCCGGGCGGTATTCGTATATCCTCACCCCTCTGTCAATAAGACTTGAGTAGGCGCTTTTGGTCATAACCTTTACCGTCCTTTTGTCAGCAATTTTGGGCGTTATTATCCTCACGTCTACACCGCGCCGCGCCGCGTTTCTTATAGCTTCGGTGAGGTCGTAATCTATAACGAGGTAAGGCGTCGTCATATAAACGTAGCTCTTTGCCTGATTTATAATATTAAGAAGAAGATTTTTTCCGCCGTTTGTTGAGTATATCGGCAGCGGCCCCGTACCGAAAGGAATATAAAAGCCCCCGTCTCCGCCCCCCTTTGCCGACATCTCCGTCGGCAAGTATTTTTTGCTGTCGCAAAGAGCGCCGAGTGTAAACGCCCAGGACGAGAGAAAGAGGCGGAGAAACCCCTCGGCGGCATCCCCCGAAATTCTGACTCCGCCATCCTTCCAATAACCGAATCTCTCCTTTTCATTTATATACTCGTCGGCTATATTTACGCCCCCCGTATACGCCACGCGCCCGTCTATTACAAGAATTTTTCTGTGGTCGCGGTTGTTGTGCGAGCTTGAGATTCTCGGCGTGACGGGTGAAAAGCGCGCACACTTAATTCCGAATTCCGAAAGCCTTTCGGCAAAGTCAGAGGGAAGCGTTCTCATACACCCGATATCATCATAAATCACGCGAATTTCCACACCCTCCCCTGCCTTTTGGCGTAAAAGACTGCAAATTTTCTCCCACATCACCCCTTTTGCGATAATGAAATATTCGAGAAAAACGTATTTTTCCGCGCCCTCAATATCCCTTAGCATACTCGAAAACATATCCTCGCCTCTCGCAAAAAACTCCGAGGTGCTGTTCTTATATAGGTCCGCGAGTCTGTCGTCGGATAAAATTGCGAGCGCCTTGCCCGCAGCGCGTCTGTCAAGTGCCTTAAGCTCTTGAAACTCAATATCGCACTCGGCGTTTTTTTCGGGGGGCGCGACGTCAAGGCTGTCCTCTACCCTTCTCATAAACCTCGCATCACGCGCCGAAATACGCCGCATGTAAAATATAACGTAAAGAAGCGCGCCGAAGGGTGACGCAAGTACGACCGCAGCGAGCCAGGAAAGCTTAAACTCGGGATTTGCATTTCTGTTTACAAGACTCAGAACAACCAAAAAATTTGTAAGCGAGGTCACGGCAAAGGCATAGCGCGAAAAGCCGTATGCCGTTACGGAAAGATAGAAAATAAGCGAAAATTCGGCGAGAATGATAACGGCGCACATAAAATATCTTGAAAACAGAATCTTATAAATCTTTCGCATTTTCCCTCCCCATAGAGATAAGCCTTTTTCTGTTCACGGCTCTTTTCGAAATCACACTTTCGTATACTATTATTTACATTATTGCCGAAAAATTGAAAACGAAAAAATATTTCTGTTTATTTTTTATTTTTATCATACAATCTGATATATTTGTTCACATTTTTGGTGTATAATTTCTTCGTAAATAAATACGTTAAAGGTGAAAAACGATGCTTCAGCTTAAACAAATCACAAAGGATTACGTCACCTCCTCCGAAACGGTCTCGGCGCTGAAGGGTGTCAGCATTTCCTTCAGAAAGAGGGAGTTTGTGTCAATTCTCGGCCCGTCGGGCTGCGGAAAAACCACGCTTCTTAATATCATCGGCGGTCTTGACCACTATACCTCGGGCGACCTCGTTATCGGCGGAGTCAGCACGAAGTCGTATAAGGACAGGGATTGGGACGTTTACAGAAACCACAGAATAGGATTTATCTTCCAGAGCTACAACCTCATTCCCCACCAAACGATACTCGGAAACGTGGAGCTTGCTCTTACAATCTCGGGCGTCAGCCGCGAGGAGAGAATCGAGAGAGCGAAAACCGCTCTTGACCGCGTCGGACTTAAGGGACAGTATTACAAAAAGCCGAATCAGCTCTCGGGCGGTCAGTGTCAGAGAGTTGCCATTGCGCGCGCACTTGTAAACGGCCCCGAAATACTTCTTGCCGACGAGCCTACGGGCGCGCTTGACACCGTAACCTCGGTGCAGATAATGGACCTTATAAAAGAAATTTCGGGCGAGCGCCTTGTAATCATGGTAACTCACAACCCCGAAATCGCCGATAAGTATTCGACAAGAATCGTACGTCTTCTTGACGGCCGCGTCATCGAGGATACCAACCCCTTCTCCCCCGAGGACGAGGCAGCCGAGTGCGCCGAGGCAGCTGAAGCTGAAAAGGCTGCGCTCGAAGTAGCTCTCGCCGACGTCAAGACCGAAAGAGAGAAGAAAAAAGTTATTAAAAAGCGCAAGGAAAAGGCGAAGATGTCCTTTTTCACCGCATTTATGCTCTCGGCGAAGAACCTGCTTTCCAAAAAGGGCAGAACGACCATGGTCGGAATCGCCGGCTCAATAGGTATTATCGGTATTGCGCTTGTTCTTGCATTTTCGGCGGGCATCAAGGGCTACATAGCCTCAATGCAGGACGATATGCTCTCGGGAAACCCGATTGAAATCTCGGAAACCGGCTTTAATGCCTCGGCTCTCTCGAGTCTTATGTCGGACGATGCTATGGATAAGATTAATAAGCTTCCCGGCAAGGTATATATCAAGAGCACAATCGAAAACCTTGCGAAAACAAGCGACAGCATAGAAAAGCTTTTCAAGGCGAACACGATATCAAAGGAATACGTTGAATACGTAAAATCAATGCCCGCTGAGGCATACAGCGCTATGCTTCTCGGATACGGCATAAATATGTCAACCAACCTCTTCACCGACTTCAAGTATGACGACAACTCAGCCGCCGAGCATATTTCGGTAAAGCGTCTTATCGACATTTATACCGCAGTACTTAAGGAGACCGATTACGCGAATTACGCTTCGCTTATTCCGTATATGGTTCCCTCTATGCAGCAGATGCCGTCGAGTCCCGATTACATTCTCTCTCAGTACGAGCTTCTCGGCGAGGGCAGTAAGCTGGCAACGGGGGCGGGCGAAATTATGCTCGTTCTCAACCAGGACGACGAGCTTTCCGACCTTCTTCTCGCTTGCTTTGGATTCTACGACCAAAAGGAATTCCTTGCAATAGTTGACAAGGCGGTCAACGGCAAGGACGAGAACGGCGACCCCAAGGAATACAACAGCCAGTCCTACTACCGCGAATACTTCGATTATAACGAGCTTATAGGAAAAGAGTTCGTGTGGTACCCGACCGACACGGTATTTACTCCCACTGCATCCGACCCCGCTCTTCCGACAAATCCCACGGACTTTATGCAGCAGGCAATTCTTCAGGGATTTATCAACAACACCTCGTATAAGTACGAATCCAAGTTCGTCGGCGACGAAATCGGTGCGGGCGGCGGCCTCAAGCTTAAGGTCGTAGGCATACTTACACCTAAGGACAGCGTTTCCTACGGCTCTCTCGCATCGGGAATATATTACACCGAGGCTCTCACCGAGCATATGCTCGAAACCAACAGCACCTCCTCCTACATCAACAACTACCTTCGCACCGACCTTGCGAAAAA